>DATIXO010000302.1:0-23279 GCA_035518495.1 Streptosporangiaceae bacterium | reverse complement strand
GAGCTGCTCACTCACGTCGTACGCGATGATGTCGGTGGCGAGCTTCTCGGCTGCGGCCTCGGCCGCGATCCCGGCAAGCTCGACGGCCCTGGCTGTAGCGGTCACGTGTGCAGCTCGTTCTCCTCCGGTATGCCCTTCCCCGCACTCTGCCGCTGGTGCCTGCGCGGCCGGGGATCTCATTCAGAATAGCCCGCCAGGCCCGTCCGGCCACCCCCCGCTGGCTGGGCCAGCGTTTCGCGGCGCTTCCGGCAACGGGCCCGGGCCCCGCGCGGCAGTCGTGGCAACAGGCCCGCTCCCCCTCGCGACAGCCCCGGCAGCGGGCCCGCCACCTCTTCGCAGTGTTCCTGGCGACGGGCCCGCTGCCACCCCCGGATTAGGGCTCGGTGCCGGTGTAGAGGCACTGGATGACCGTCGGGTTGTCCAGCACTCCCTCGCTGACCACGCTGCCGCCTTCGGTCATGTCGACGTTGTTGCCGTTGCCCGCGTCCAGGACGGCAGCGCCGTCCCAGGCGTCGGCGTTGAAGAAGAACACGCTGCCGTAGTCGGCCAGGTTGGCGAGCGCGCCGCCGACCTCGGGCCGTTCCACCACCCATTCGGCGCTGTTGCCGGCCAGCTGCGTCCCCTTGGGCGCCTGGATGCCGAACGACGTCGCGGCGCCACTCGACCGGTTCACCATGAAAACGGCCGCCGGGGTCGCGCCCGCCCCGCCGGTGCCGCCCGGCCCCACAGGCCTCCCGGCCCCGCGTCCCGTCACGCGGGGATGACGCGCCGGTCAGCCGCCGCGCCGGTAGAGCCGGCGCTTGGCGATGTACTGCACGATCCCGTCCGGGACCAGGTACCAGATGGGTTCCCCCTGGCCGACCCGCTGGCGGCAGTTGGTCGAGGAGATCGCCAGCGCCGGGATCTCCACCAGGCTGACCCGGTCCTCCGGCAGCCCGTGCCCGGTCAGCCGGTGCCCGGGGCGGGTGCAGCCGACGAAGTGCGCGAGCTTGAACAGCTCGTTCACGTCCTGCCAGGACATGATCTGCTCCAGCGCGTCCGCGCCGGTGATGAAGAACAGCTCCGCCTCGTCCCCGCGCTCGGCACGCAGGTCGCGCAACGTGTCGATGGTGTACGTGGGGCCGCCACGGTCGATGTCGATCCGGCTGACCGAGAACCGCGGGTTGGACGCGGTCGCGATCACCGTCATCAGGTAGCGGTCCTCCGAGGGCGAGACCTGCCGGTCCTCCTTCTGCCACGGCTGGCCGGTGGGCACGAACACCACCTCGTCCAGCGTGAAGACCTGCGCCACCTCACTCGCCGCCACCAGGTGGCCGTGATGGATGGGATCGAAGGTGCCGCCCATCACCCCGATCCGCTGCGCATCAGCCATGCGCCGACTTTAGCTGGACCGAGAGGCCCCGGCAGTAGGGCGCTGGATCAGGGAGCGGGTCATCCGCGCCCGGATGGCAAGGCGGAGGAGGAGCCGATAGTGGGCTATCGGCGACGACGACAACGCAGCCAGGCGGGATGCGGGGACCCACGAGCCCAGCAGTCCCTGCTGCCGGGGCCTCTTCGGCCTGGTGGCCGCTTCGGCCCGGGCCCTATTCCAGGCCTGGCAGCGGCGGGTCACCGTCGCGCCAGCGGATCAGCCGCACCGCCTTGCCGACTTCGGTGCGCGGCACCGTGCCCGGCGGCAGCACCCGCACGCGCACGCTCACCCCGAGCTCATCGCGGAGCCGTGCCTCCAGCTCGCCCTCGGCCGGCAGGCCCCATTCCGGCGGCCCCGCCGTGGCCGGCGCCCGGGCAGGTGAGCCGGCGGCACCTTTCGTTATGTATTCACAGCAGGCGATGAGGCGGCTGGCGGGTTCCCTCTCGTCCAGCACCAGCAGGTAGTCGGGCTGGATCGCGGGCTCGGTGAGCAGCACCCGCTCCACCTCGCTGGGGTACACGTTCACCCCCCGCACCACCAGCATGTCGTCGCGGCGGCCGGTGATCTTGCTCATCTTCACCAGGGTGCGGCCGCAGACGCAGGTGCCGCGGCGCAGCGAAGCGACGTCGCCGGTCCGGTAGCGCAGCAGCGGCAGCGCCTCCCGGGTGAGGCTGGAGAACACCAGCTCACCGGGGGTGCCGTCGGGGACGGGCTCGCCGGTGGCCGACTCGATCGCCTCCACCAGGAAGTGGTCCTCGTTGACGTGCAGCCCGTCCGCCGCCTCGATGCACTCGGCCGCGACCCCGGGGCCGATCACCTCGGACAACCCGTAGACATCCAGCGCCCGCAGGCCGAGCAGCCCGGAGACCCGGGCCCGCATCTGCTCCGACCAGGGCTCGGCGCCGAACAGGCCGGCCCGCAGCGCCAGCCCCTCCCCCGGCCGCACTCCCGCCTCGGCCAGCGCCTCGCCGAGCCTGATCGCGTACGACGGCGTGCAGCAAAGGATGTCCGGGCGCAGGTCGCGGATGAGCGTCACCTGCCGCTGCGTCATCCCGCCCGAGGCCGGCACCACGGCCGCGCCAAGCTCGATCGCGCCCTGGTGGAAGCCGATGCCGCCGGTGAACAGCCCGTAGCCGTAGGCGTTGTGCACCAGGCTGTCCCGCGTCGCCCCGGCGGCCGCCAGCGCCCGCGCGCACATCCGCGCCCACAGCGTCAGGTCCGCGCGGGTGTAGGCGACCAGCGTCGGCCGGCCGCCGGTGCCGCTGGAACCGTGCACGGCCACCACGTCCGCCGCCGGGACACCCACCATGCCAAACGGATATGCCTCCCACAGGTCGCTTTTCACGGTCATCGGCAGCCGGGGCAGGTCCGCCATAGCGGCGATGTCGACGCCCGCCTCGACCCCGGCCGCCCGCAGGCGCTGGGCCTGGACGCCGTCCAGCGAGAGCAGCCGGCCTGCCAGCATGCGCAACCGGCTGAGCTGAAGCCGCTCGCGCTGGTCCGGCGGCATCGCCTCCGCGTCGGGCTCGAACATATGCCTCACCTCCGCGCCTACGGGACTGCCGGGCCGCACTCCCCGCGACGTACTGAACCTGTGCCATGATCGACCCTGCCATGATCGCTAGCCAAGCCTTCCGGGATATCCGGATGCACCGAAGCCGCGCGCGGGTAGGCCAAGCCCCATCGCCGGGGTGGGTAAAGCCCCACTCTTTGCCCGCGCAAGGGGCTGCCAGGGACGCCGTCTGACAATTTGCGCCTACCATGGCGAGCATGACGACTCCGCCCGATCGTGCCCGGGTACGCCTGCCCGGGATCAGCTCCCGGGCGTATGAGCACCCAGCCGACCGGTCGGCGCTGGTGGCCATGCGCAAGCTCACCGGCTTCGACGTGCTGCTGCGCCGGCTGGCCTCGCTGTTCAGCGACCGGAGCCTGCGGCTGCTGTTCCTGGCCAGCTCGGTCCGGGCCTCGCAGGAGCAGTTCCCGCACCTGCACGAGCTGCTGCTGGACGGCTCAGCCGTGCTGGACCTGCCGGAGGTCCCCGAGCTGTTCATCAGCCAGAACCCGCTGCCGAACGCGATGACGCTCGGCTCGGACAAGCCGTTCATCGTGATCACCACCGGGCTTGTCGACCTGTACGACACCGAGGAGATGCGGTTCGCGATCGCGCACGAGCTCGGGCACGCCCTGTCCGGCCACGCGGTCTACCGGACCATGCTCTTCCACCTGACCCGGCTCGCCACCCGGCTGGCCTGGTTCGCGATCGGCTACATCAGCCTGCGGGTGATCATCGCGGCGCTGGAGGAGTGGTACCGCAAGTCGGAACTGTCGTGTGACCGGGCCGGCGTGCTCGGCGGGCAGGATCCGGCCGCGGCGCGCCGGGCGCTGATGAAGCTGGCGGGCGGGTCGCGGATGCACGAGCTCAGCCACGACGCGTTCCACCAGCAGGCCCGCGAGTACGACGCCGTCCCCGACGTGCGGGAAGGCCTGATCAAGCTGCTGCAGATGCAGGGGACCACGCACCCGTTCGCGGTGATCCGGTTCGCCGAGCTGGACCGGTGGGTCGCCGAGGGTGAGTACACCGACATCCTGGCCGGGGAGTACCCGCGCCGCGAGGACGACGGCCAGGCGTCGATGAGCGAGGAGGTCAAGTCGGCGGCCCGCTCCTACCAGGAATCCTGGAACCGTTCCGCGGACCCCCTCATCGGCCTGGTCAAGGGCTTCGCCGAGACCGCCGCCGGCGCGGGCGCGACGCTGTTCAGCGGCGTGTTCGGCCGCCGTGACAACGGCGGGAACGGCGACGGCGAGGACGACGAGGAGGCCTGAGCCCGGCGGCGTGGCCGGCCACCGCGCGGGGACCTTGGTCTCCGCACAGCCGCCTTAGGTCCCTGGCGTCCGCTTTCCCTGCCGGGGGACGCTGACCTGCAGACAGGGCAGGTGAGCCACATGCCTGAGAAAGCCGCCCGGCGGGGGATGCCGATCCCGGCCGGCCAGGCCGACTACCTGATCGCCACGGCGGCGCGGGCGCCGTCGGTGCACAACACCCAGCCGTGGCGGTTCCGGGTCGGCGAGTACGCGATCGAGCTGTATGCCGACCCGCGCCGCAAGCTGCGGGTCGATCCGATCGGCCGGGAGATGCTCATCAGCTGCGGCGCCGCCCTGTTCGGGCTGTGCCTCGCCGTCCGCTCGCTGGGGTACCAGCCGGTTGCCGAGCTGCTGCCCGACCCGGCCCGGCTGCGGCTGCTCGCCCGGGTGACACTGGGCGCGGCGGAGCCGATGACGGCCAGGGAGCGCCAGCTGCTGGAGGCGCTGCCGCACCGGCACACGCACCGGGGCCCGTTCGCGCCCGGCCCGCTGCCCGCCGGGCTTGCCGCCGGGCTGCAGCACGACGCGCTGGCCGAGGGCACCGAGCTGGTGTTCGTCGACGAGGTCATCGCCTACCAGCGGCTGGCCGGTATCGCTGACGCGGCCGGGCGCCGCCAGGACCCCGACCCGGTGGCCCGGGCGGAGCTACGGCGGTGGAGCCGGGGCCCGGCCGATCCGGCTCATGACGGCGTCCCCGCCCACGCGTTCCCCGCCAGCGCCAGCCGCCAGCCCGGCCAGCTGCCGCAGCGGGACTTCGACCAGGGCCGCGGCCTCGGGCTGCTGCCCGGCGGCGGGCCGCCGCCCCCCGCCACCGCCGTGCTGGTCACGCCCGGCGACGGCCGGGCCGACTGGCTCCGGGCCGGGCAGGCGCTGCACCGGCTGCTGGCCCACGCGGCGGCCAGCTGGGTGTTCGCGAGCCTGCACACCCAGCCGCTGGAGGCCGGCGTGACCCGCGCGCTGATCCGGGACCAGCTGGCGCTGCCCGGGGTGCCGCAGATACTGCTCCAGCTGGGCCCCGCGCACACCACCCGGGCCACTGCCCGCCGCCCCCCATCCGACCTGATCGACCCATGACGTCCCGCGCATGACTCCATGATCGTGGAGACTTTTCCACGCATGGAGCGGAAAAGTCCCCCGGATCATGGTTACGGGCATCACGGTGAGCGGGTGCGGTGCGCTCCCTGGCGGCCCGGCCGGGCGAGGATGACCAGATCGTCGCGGTGGACGACCTCGCGCTCATATTCGGGGCCGAGCTCGGCCGCTAGCGACCGGGTGGAACGCCCCATGAGCGCCGGGATCTCGGTCATGTCGTAGTTGACCAGCCCACGCGCGACCACCTGGCCGTCGGCGTCGCACAGGTCGACCGGGTCGCCCGCGTCGAACGCCCCCTCCACTCCGGTGATGCCCGCTGGCAGCAGCGAAGCGCGGCCCGCCAGGACGGCGCGCACCGCCCCGGCGTCGAGCACGAGCCGGCCGCGCGCCGCCGCGGCGTGAGCGAGCCAGAGCTGCCGGGTGGCCGGGCGGCGGTCGTGCGCGGTGAAATACGTGCCGACGGGCTCACCGTCGAGCGCGGCGGCGGCCTGGTCGGCCCGTGCCACCACGGTCGGGATGCCCGCCTCGGTGGCGATCATGGCGGCGTCCGCCTTGGTGACCATCCCGCCGGTGCCTTCGCGTGCGCGGCCCAGGTTCACCCCGGCGAGATCGGCCCGGCTCTGCACCCGGCCGATCCGGCGGGCGCCGGGCTGGCGCGGGTCGGTGTCGTACAGGCCGTCCACGTCGGAGAGCAGGATCAGCGCGCCAGCCCGGATCACGTGGGCGACGAGCGCCGCGAGCCGGTCATTGTCGCCGAACCGGATCTCGTCGGTGGCGACCGTGTCGTTCTCGTTGACCACCGGCAGGATGCCGAGTTCGAGCAGGCGGCTCAGGGTGCGCTGGGCGTTGCGGTAATGAGCGCGCCGCATCAGGTCGTCGGCGGTGAGCAGGATCTGGCCGGCCTGGACACGGTGGGCGGCGAAGGCGGCCGAGTAGCGGGCCATCAGCAGCCCCTGCCCGACGCTGGCCGCCGCCTGCTGGGTGGCCAGGTCCCGGGGGCGGCGCGGCAGCCCCAGCGGCGCGAGCCCGGAGGCGATCGCGCCCGAGGAGACCAGCACCGCCTGGCCGCCAGCCCGCACCCGCCCGGCCAGCACTTCCGCCAGCTCGGCGATGCGCCGGCCGTCGATGGCGCCGTCGGCGGTGGTGAGCGACGACGACCCGACCTTGACCACCACGCGGGTGGCCGCGGCGACATCGGCCCGCTTGCCGGTCATGACGCAGCCCTGCCGCGGCTCCCATACCGCGCCCCGGCCAGCGCTCCGTCCGGCGTTCTGGCCAGCGCCCCGGCCAGAAAGTGTGCGCACAAGGTGGTGGCGGCAGCCGTCAGCGCACACGTTCTCGTGGGTGCCAGGGCGGGCGCCCGCGGCGTCACGGGGAGAGCCGCCGGTCGGTGCCGCGCCGCCCGAACCCGTGCGGTGAGCCTGCCGGGATGTCGGGATCCCAGTCGAATACCACGGCGTCCGGCCCGTCCCCGATCACCACCTCGGCGCCCGCCGTGGCGCCGGCCTGCGCGAGCGCCTCTTCCACCCCGATCCGGGCGAGCCGGTCCGCGAGGTAGCCGACGGCTTCCTCATTGCCGAAGTCGGTCTGCAGCACCCAGCGGTGGGGCTTCTCGCCCCGCACCACGAAGGTGTTGCCGTCCTCGGCGATGATCTCGAACTCGGGCCCGCCCGCCGGGGCGGGCCGGATCACCTGCCGGGTCGGCTCGGGCGGCGGGGCCGCCGCCCGAGCCGCCGCGACCACCGCGCCGACCGCGTAGGAGAGCTCACGCAGCCCCTCGTGGCTGGCCGCCGAGACCTGGCAGACGGTCAGCCCCCGATCGGCCAGCACGCGGGCGGCGCGGCCGGCCACCTCCCGCGCGGCCGGCACGTCGATCTTGTTGAGCGCGACCACCCGTGGCCGGTCCGACAGGTCGGCGCCGGTGGCGGCCTGGTAGGCGGTGAGCTCGGCCTCGATGACATCCAGGTCGGCGACCGGCTCGCGGCCGGGCTCCCCGGCCGGGCCGGCCGCGCAGTCCAGCACGTGCACCAGCACCGCGCAGCGTTCCACGTGCCGCAGGAAGTCCAGGCCCAGGCCCTTCCCCCGGCTCGCGCCCGGGATCAGGCCCGGCACGTCGGCCACCACGAATTGGGTCTGCCCGGCCTCGACCACGCCGAGGTGCGGGATGAGGGTGGTGAACGGGTAGTTGCCGATCTTGGGCCGGGCCGCCGACATGGCCGCGATCAGTGACGACTTGCCCGCGTTGGGATAGCCGATCAGGCCGGCGTCGGCCACGGTCTTGAGCTCCAGCACGAGCTGGCGCTCCATCCCCGGCTCGCCGCGCAGGGCGAAGCCCGGCGCCTTGCGGCGCGGCGAGGCGAGAGCGGCGTTGCCGAGGCCGCCACGTCCGCCCTGGGCGGCGACGAACCTGGTGCCGGCCCCGACCAGGTCGGCGAGCACCTCACCGTCCCCGGTCTTCACCACGGTGCCATCGGGCACCCGGACGACCAGGTCGGCCCCGTCGGCGCCGTTGCGGTTCGAACCCGATCCCTGCTTCCCGCTGCCCGCCCGGCGCACGGGCCTGCGGTGCAGGTCCAGCAGGGTGGCGGTACCCGGGTCCACCTCGAAGATCACGTCGCCGCCACGGCCGCCGTTCCCGCCGTCCGGCCCGCCGAGCGGCTTGAACTTCTCGCGCCGGACCGAGGCGCAGCCGTGCCCGCCGTCGCCCGCCTTCACGCGCAGGGCGACCTGGTCGGCGAACTCGGCCACTGCTTTCCTTCCTTCCAGGTGGCCGGGCACCTCACGGGCCGGCCGGTGCGCCCGGACGCGTCAGGGGCGGACCGGCTGCCGGTCCGCCCCTGACGTCAGGCCTGGATGTGGCGCTCGGCGGGACACGCCTCGCGCCGACTTACTTCGCCGCTGCCCCGGCCGGGACCGCCTCGGCGTCCGCTGGCTCGGCGACGATGCTCACGGCCCGCCTGCCACGCACGCTTCCGAACGTCACGACCCCGCTGACCAGGGCGAACAGGGTGTCGTCACCGCCGCGGCCGACGCCAGGCCCGGGGTGGAAGTGGGTCCCGCGCTGGCGGACGAGGATCTCGCCCGCGCTGACCCGCTGGCCGCCGAAGCGCTTCACGCCCAGCCGCTGCGCCGAGGAGTCACGCCCGTTGCGGCTGGACGACGCGCCCTTCTTGTGTGCCATCGTCAGCTCTTCTTCCCGGCCGTGGCCCCGGCCTTCGGTGCGGCCTTGGCCCTGGCCGCGCTCGTCTTGTCCGGGCTGGCCTTCCCGGCGCTGGCCTTTGCCGCCGCCTTGGCCTGGCCGCCCCTGCCACCAGAGATGCTGGTGATCTTCACCTGGGTGTACCGCTGGCGGTGGCCCAGCCTGCGCCGGTAACCGGTCTTGTTCCGGTAGTGAATCACGTTGATCTTGGGGCCGGCGATGGCGCCCATGATCTCGGCGGTGACCTGGTAGCGGCCCAGCTCAGCGGGATCGCTGATGACCTTGCCGTCGTCGACGACAAGAACGGCGGGCAGCGTCACGCTGGAACCGACCTCACCGGCGAGCGTGTCGACGGTGAGGACCTCGTCCACCGCCGCCTTCTCCTGCCTGCCACCGCAGCGCACGATCGCGTACACCCGAGAACTCTCTCTCTGCCTTGTGCGGGCTCTGCCTGGTGCGGGGCAACCGCACCGATCCACGCCGGTCCGCTCCGGACCAAAGCGACACGAGGGGGCTGCCCTGCCTTAGCAAACGGCTGGCCTAGGGCCCCCTACCCCGGATCCATCCTGTGGGCAAGGTTATCAGACCTGGCGCCGGACTCAGCCCGCTGCCGGCTCCGTGGCGGGCCCGTCGGCGGCCGCCGGATCTGCCGCCGGAGCGCCGGTGACCTCACCGTCGGGGGTGGGACCGGGCACCAGCATGCTGGGCACCGCGGCGATTAACTCCTCCGTGCCCGGCGCGGCAGCGGCCGGCGGCCCGGCATCCACCTGGACCGGCAGCCCGGCGTCCGCCGGCGCCGGTGGCCCGGGATCCACCTGGACCGGTGGCCCGGCATCAGCCTGGGCACCCAGCCCGGCATCTGCCTGGGCCGGTGGCTCGCCATCCGCCTGCCGGCCGACGGGCTCCGGCGGGCCCTGCTGGCGGGTGGCGGCGCGGCGCCGGCGGCGCCCGCCGGACGGCTGGGCGGGCTCGGCACCGTCAGCCCCGGCGGCGCCGTTCCCGGTCCCGTCGCCGTCGCCCTCATCGCCGCGCGCCTGCGCGGCGGCCGGCTCGGAGGCGGGCGCCTTGCCGTTCTTGCCGTTCCTGGGCTGGCGGCCCTCCTTCGTTCCCCGGCCGCGGGCGCCGCTGGGGCGGTCGATCAGGTCGAGCGAGACGATCACCCCGCGCCCGTTGCAGCACTCGCAGGGCTCGGAGAACGCCTCCAGCAGGCCGGAGCCGACCCGCTTGCGGGTCATCTGCACCAGACCGAGCGAGGTCACCTCGGCGACCTGGTGCTTGGTCCGGTCCCTGGCCAGGCATTCGAGCAGCCGCCTCAGCACCAGGTCGCGGTTGCTTTCCAGCACCATGTCGATGAAGTCGATCACGATGATCCCGCCGACGTCGCGCAGGCGGAGCTGCCGGACGATCTCCTCGGCGGCTTCCAGGTTGTTGCGGGTGACCGTCTCCTCCAGGTTGCCGCCCTGGCCGGTGAACTTGCCGGTGTTGACGTCGACGACGGTCATGGCCTCGGTGGTGTCGATGACCAGCGAGCCCCCGCTGGGCAGCCACACCTTACGGTCGAGGGCCTTGGTGAGCTGCTCGTCGATCCGGTAGTAGGCGAACGCGTCCTCGCCCCCCTGCCAGTGCTCGAGCCGGTCCGCCAGGTGCGGGGCGACGTAGCGGACGTACTCGTCCACCAGGTCCCAGCTCTGGTCGCCGGAGACCACGAGCTTGGTGAAGTCCTCGTTGAAGATGTCCCTGACCACCCGGATGGTGAGATCGGGCTCGCTGTAGAGCAGTTCGGGCGCGGTGGCCGACTTCGCCTTGTGGTCGATGCTCTCCCACTGCGCCGACAGCCGCGAGACGTCGTGGGCGAGTTCCTCCTCGGACGCGCCCTCGGCCGCGGTGCGCACGATCACGCCCGCGCCCTGCGGCATCACCTGCTTGAGTATCTGCTTGAGCCGGGCCCGCTCCTTGTCGGGCAGCTTGCGGCTGATCCCCATCATGGAGCCGCCGGGCACGTACACCAGGTAGCGGCCGGGCAGGCTCACCTGGCTGGTCAGCCGGGCACCCTTGTGGCCGACCGGGTCCTTGGTGACCTGGACGAGCACGGACTGGCCGGACTTGAGCGCCGACTCGATCCGCTTGGACTCACCCTCCAGGCCGCTGGCGTCGAAGTTCACCTCGCCCGCGTACAGGACGGCGTTGCGCCCCTTGCCGATGTCGACGAAGGCGGCCTCCATCGATGGCAGGACGTTCTGCACCTTGCCGAGGTACACGTTGCCGACAAAGGACTGGTGGCTGGCCTTGTCCACGTAGTGCTCGACGAGCACGCCATCCTCGAGCACCCCGATCTGGGTGCGTTCGCCGCGCTGGCGGACGACCATGACCCGGTCCACCGCCTCGCGCCGGGCGAGGAACTCCGACTCGGTAATGATCGGCGGGCGCCGCCTGCCCGAGTCGCGGCCCTCCCTGCGGCGCTGGCGCTTGGCCTCCAGCCGGGTGGATCCCTTGACCTGCTGGACCTCACCGGCCGGCTCGCCGTCGGGCCGGCCGGGCCGCACATGGACCACGGTGTTCGGCGGCTCGTCCGGGCTCGCCTGGTCGGCGTCCGCTGAGCTGCTGCGGCGCCGCCGGCGGCGCCGGCGGCTCCCGCCTTCCTTGTCCCCGGCCTGGGCATCGCCGTTTTCCGCGCTGGCCGCGCCGTTCGCGTCAGCGGGCGTGCCTTCCTGTCCCCCGGCGTCGGCGGCCGGCTCGGTGTCGCTGCCGTGGCCGCGCGAGCGGCCACCACGCCGCCGGCGGCGGCGGCCCTGGCCGTCCGCCTCCCCGTCGTCGCGCTCGGGCGGCTGGTGACCGGCCCCGTCGGCCTCGTCGCCGCCCGCACCCTCGGCCTGCCTGCGGCCGCTGCCACCGGCGTCTCCCTTTTGCTTCTCGGGCGGCGGCTGGAAGATGAGCTGAGGCGGCTGGAACGTCGCGGCCGGGGCGCCGGTTCCCGCAGGCGGGCCGGCCTGGGCAGCGGGCTCGGCCGCCGGGCCGGTGAAGGGGACGGCGAGCGGGCCGGGCGCGTCCGCGCCCGGGGATGCCGCTCCCGCGGGCGCCGCTGCCGTGGCCACTGGCGCCGCCTTCTTCCGCGCCCTGCCCTTCGCGGCCGTGTCCTTCGGCGCGGTGTCCGGTGCGGCGGCTTCCCCGGGGGACGTGCCACCCCCGGCCGCGCTGGCGCCGGAGCGGCCGCGGCCTGACTGGCCCGGCCGGCGGCGTCCCTTCGCCGCCGGTGCCTGGTCATCGCCGGCCTGGCCTTCGGCAGGCGGGGATTCAGCCGGCGCGTGGCCGGCCGCTGTCGTTATCTCTGGCGAGCGAGCGCCGCTGCGCTCCTCACCGCTGGGCTCTGTATCGTTCAGCTCGGTCTCGAGCATCCGGGTGATCTCCCGTCAGGCTCCCGGGCGCAGAGGACCGCACTGGGTCCTCCGCTCCGCGCAGGAGCAGGTCGAACGCGCCGTCCGGGAGGGTGCCGGCCAGGGTGGCCGGCACCGCTCCGGGGCGCGTTGTCTCTACTTGTTCAGGTGCCCGGCCCGGGCCGTGCGGCCGCATCGCCGCCCCGGGCGGCTGCCGCAGCTCGCCAGGCAGGTCAGGCCCGGTGGCTCCGGCAGGGGCGCTGGCAGCTTCCGGGTCAAGCGGCCCTTGCGCCAGCCGCGTCACCAGCGCAGGTGACAACGGGGCGAGATCGGCCACCTGGCGGAGTGCAGCCAGGATGTCGTCAGGCCGTACGGCAGGAGTCACATGCCGGACAACCATTCGAAGTATCGCATTCCCGGCGGTCTGCGCATCGGCAGCCAGCCGGTCAGTCTCCATCGTGATCACTGCGGCCCGGGCGTCCACCCGCCTGCTTCCCTTGGGGGTCAGGCGCTCGACTTCCACGCTGCTGCTGGCCAGGAAGGCGTCAACGGCGCGGCCCGCGTCCTCCGGGTCGATCCCGGGAAGGACAGCCTGCCAATGTGACGCCTCCAGCTGGAGGTCAGCGAGGGACGCTGGGCCCTCGATCACGTCGATCACATCTATCCCGTCCGGCAGGGCCGCATCGAGCCGGTCCCGTACGTCGGAAGCGGCGCGCGCCTCGGTGAGGCAGATCTCCAGGTACTCGGCCTCACTCGCTGTCCCGGTGGGGGCAGCGCCAGCGTAAGAGATCTTCGGGTGCGGCGTGAACCCAGCGGAATAGGCGACAGGCAATCCTGCCCGGCGAATTCCCCGTTCAACGGCGCGCGCGATGTCCCTGTGGCTGGCGAAACGCATCCTGCCTCTCTTAGCGTACCGGACGATCAGCCGGGCAGTGATGGGAAGCACACGCGTCGAGCCGGGGGCAGGGGCAGGGGGCGTGGCGGGCGCGTGGGAGCCTGGCATCAGCCGCCGCCCGCCCCGGCCACCGTCGCCGCGCCCCCGGCGCCCGCCGCGGCCTCCACGTCCCCGGCGGGGACCACCGTCAGCGGCAGGAGCTCCTGCCCGGTCGGCCCGGTCTGGATCTCGGTGCCCATGGCGGGGCAGACGCCGCAGTCGTAGCACGGCGTCCACCGGCAGTCCTCCACCTCGGCGGCCCCGGCCGGGTCCACCGCGTCCTGCCAGTCCTGCCAGAGCCAGTCACGGTCGAGCCCGGCGTCGAGGTGATCCCACGGCAGCACCTCGCTGTACTCCCGCTCACGCGTGGTGTACCAGTCCAGGTCCACGGGCTGGCCCGCGAGCGCCTCCGCCGCAGCCTGCCGCCAGCGCTCGAAGGAGAAGTGCTCGGTCCAGCCGTCGAACCGGGCCCCGGCCCGCCATGCCGCGGCGATCACGGCGGCGACCCGGCGGTCGCCGCGCGACAGCAGGCCCTCGATGATCGACGGCTTGCCGTCGTGGTACCGGTAGCCCACCGCCCGGCCGTAACCGGGGGCCGAGCGCAGCGCGCCGCCGAGCGCGCGCAGCCGGGCGTCCACCGTCTCGTGGTCGCACTGGGCTGCCCACTGGAAGGGGGTGTGGGGCTTGGGCACGAAGCCGCCGATCGACACCGTGCAGCGGATGTCCCGGCGGCCGGTCGCCTCCCGTCCCGCCTTGATCACCTTCCGGGCGAGGTCCGCGATGGCCAGCACGTCCTCGTCGGTCTCGGTGGGCAGGCCGCACATGAAATACAGCTTGACCTGGCGCCATCCGCTGCCGTAGGCGGTGGTAACGGTGCGGATCAGGTCTTCCTCGGTGACCATCTTGTTGATCACCTTGCGCATCCGCTCCGAGCCGCCCTCGGGGGCGAAGGTCAGCCCGGAGCGCCGGCCGTTCCGGCTCAGCTCGTTGGCGAGCGTGATGTTGAAGGCGTCCACCCGGGTCGACGGCAGGGACAGCCCGGTGCTGGTGCCCTCGTAGCGGTCGGCCAGCCCGGTCGCGATCTCGTTGATCTCGCTGTGGTCCGCGCTGGACAGCGACAGCAGGCCGACCTCGTCGAAGCCGCTGGCGGCGAGCCCGCGCTCGACCATGTCCCCGATCGCGGTGATGCTCCGCTCGCGGACCGGCCGGGTGATCATCCCGGCCTGGCAGAACCGGCAGCCCCGGGTGCAGCCGCGGAAGATCTCCACGCTGAACCTCTCGTGCACCGACTCGGCCAGCGGCACGATCGGGCGCCGCGGGTACTGCCACTCGTCGAGGTCCATCACGGTGTGCTTGGCCACGGTGAACGGCGCCTCGCTGCGGTTCGGGGCGACCCGCCTGATCCGCCCGTCCGGCAGGTAGTCCACGTCGTAGAAGCGCGGCACGTACACGCCGCCGCCCGCTGCCAGCGCCGCCAGCAGGCCGTCCCGGCCGCCCGGCCGCCCGTCCCGCTTCCAGTCCCTGATCAGCTCCGTGATCGCCAGGACCGCCTGCTCGCCGTCGCCGAGCACCGCCCCGTCGCAGAACTCGGCGATCGGCTCCGGGTTGAAGGCGGCGTGGCCGCCCGCGATCACCAGCGGGTCGCCCTCGCCCCGCTCCGCCGCTGCCAGCGGGATGCCGGCCAGGTCGAGCGCGGTGAGCAGGTTGGTGTAGCCCAGCTCGGTCGCGAAGCTCACGCCGAGCACGTCAAAGGCCCGCACGGGCCGGTGCCCGTCCACCGTGAACTGGCCGATGCCGTGGGTACGCAGCAGCTGTTCCATGTCCGGCCAGACGCTGTAGGTGCGCTCGGCGAGTACCCCCTCGCATCCGTTCAGCACCTCGTAGAGGATCTGGATGCCCTGGTTGGCGATGCCCACCTCGTAGGCGTCCGGGTACATCAGCGCCCACCGCACGTCGGCCGCGTCCCAGTCCTTCACCACCGCGTTGAGCTCGCCGCCGACGTACTGGACCGGCTTGCGCACCAGCGGGAGCAACGGCTCCAGCCGGGCGTAGACCGATTCCACTGGCATCCCCACAGCTTACCGAGGCACGGCCGGGCGGGCGCGCGGCCCGGCCGGCGGACGCGCGCCCGGCCGGCACGCCGAACCTCCGGCCCCGGCAGGCGGCCGAGGCGCGAGACCCAGCCCGGGCCGGTGCGCCGGTAGCCCGGCGGCCGGTCAGTCGAAGACGCGGTGGCGGCGGTGGACGGCCAGCAGCACGCCGACCGCGATCATGTCGGCGAACATGGCCGAGCCGCCGTAGGAGACGAACGGCAGCGGCAGCCCGGTGACCGGGGTGATCCCCATGGTCATCCCGATGTTGATGAAGGACTGGACCCCGAACCAGATCGCGATCCCGGACGCCACCAGCAGGCCGAACATGTCATCGGCGCGGGCCGCGATCCGGATCGCCCGCACCAGCACGATCGCGAGCAGCGCGATGATGGCGATGGCGCCGACGAAGCCGAGTTCCTCGCCAGCTACCGAGAAGATGAAGTCGGTGTGCTGCTCGGGCACGAAATTGCCCGCCACCAGCTGCCCGTGGAACAGGCCCTGGCCGAACATCCGGCCGGAGCCGATCGCGATCTTTGCCTGGGCGGCGCTGTAGCCGGTGCCCCGGGGGTCGGCGGACGGGTTGACGAACGCGGTGAGCCGCTGCACCTGGTAGGGCTTGAGCAGGTGCAGGCTCCAGATGGCCAGCCCGGCCAGCCCACCGGCCACGGCCAGCCCTGCCAGCCAGCGCATCCTGACACCGGACACCGCGATCATCCCCACCAGCAGCACCAGCAGCAGGATGGTGACGCCCAGGTCAGGCTGCAGCACGACCAGCAGCAGCGGCACGGCGCCGCAGGCCAGCGCCAGGCCTACCTGCGCCGGCCCCGGGCGGGTGGCACGGTCGGGAAGCTCGCCGAGGATCACCGCGAGCATCAGGATCATCCCGATCTTGGCGTACTCCGAGGGCTCGGCCTGGAACCCGCCGGGCAGCGCGATCCAGGAGTGCGCGCCGTTGACGGTGGTGCCGAGCGGGCTGAGCACCGCCAGCAGCCCCAGGCAGGTCGCCGCGTAGACCAGCGGCGTGTAGACCCGCAGGGCCCGGTAGTCGATCAGGCTGACGGCGGCCATCAGCGCCAGCCCGATCACGACGTTGAGCAGCTGCTTCTCCAGATAGGCGTTCGGGTTGGCGCCCGCATTGGCCAGCCCGGTCCGGGTCGCGGACCAGACCAGCAGCGTGCCGATCATGGCGAGCGCGAGCACCGCGGTGATCAGCACCCAGTCCATATGGCGCACAACGGAATCCCGGGCCACTGCCCGTCCCCAGAGGCCGCGCCTGCCGAACGCGGGCCCGGTGGGCCCGCGGGACCCGCCGCCCGCCGGGCGGACCGGGGCGAGCCGCCCGTAACCGGCCACCCGGCCGCCGTTGCCTGTGCGCAGGAAGCTCATATCATGTGCCTCCCTCGCGGTGCGTCGTGCCGAAGGCACGCAAGGAAATACGTCGCTTGGTCGCGCCGGAGGCGCGCTGGCAGATGCCGCGGGAGGCGGGTCCCCGGCGCCGGGACGCCGCTGACGCTGGGTCGTGCCGGAGGCGCGCCAGCGAGCGCCGTGGCCCGGCGCCCGCGGCGCTCGGTGCCAGCCCGGGGCTGATGGCGGGTGTCCATCATGTGCTCCCCGCGTAACCGTCAGGGGGCGCGATCGCGCCGGTGGGCGACAGCTGGGGCAGCTGGCGCGGTGCCTTGCCGCCGGGGAAGGCCGCGTGGTGGCCCTCCAGCCCGTAGATCGAGTCCCAGATCTGCCGTGCGCAGGGCGCGGAGACGTCGGCGCCCTCACCCGACTTCGGCACCATCACGACCACCACGTACTGTGGGTGACTTGCTGGCGCGAACGAGGCGAACACCGAGGTGGCCTGGCCCCCGAACACCTCAGCGGTACCGGTCTTGGCCGCCACCTGAAGCTTGTTCAGCGGGAAGCCCGCGAACGCGCCCGCGGCGGTCCCCTGCGTGACAACGTCGATCAGCGCGCTGCGGATGTAGTCCAGCGTGGAGCGGGACACCGGCAGGTGCCCGGCGACCGGCGGCGTGATCCGCTGGACCATCTTCCCGGCCGGCGACAGCAGCGCCTCACCGATCCGCGGGCTGTACAGGGTGCCGCCGTTGGCGAGCGCGGCGTAGGCCCGCGCGAGCTGCAGCGGGGTGACCGTCACATAGCCCTGGCCGATGGCGGCGATAGCGGCCTGACCGGGTGTCCACTGGTATCCGGTCCGGCAGTCGTCGTAGGCGATCTGCTGCAGGTAGCTGCCGTTCGCGTTGCCGTGCTTGCACCAGTAGTTCTTGTACTGCGTCCAGTAGTTGTACAGCCACTGGCGGGTGGGCACGGTGCCCGGCGACTCCTCCGGCAGGTCGATGCCGGTGTCCCGGCCGAACCCCCAGGCCACCTCCATCTTCTGCATCTTCTGGATCGGCGCCTTGGGGCTCGCGACGAAGTTCGCGTTGTACTTGTCGTGCAGGTACATCTGGTACGCGATCTGGTAGAAGACCGTGTCGCAGGACATGACCAGCGCCTCGTGCAGCGACATCGGCCCGAGGTTCTGGGTGGTCCAGTTGTTGAAGGTGTGGCCGGCGATCGTCACCGCGCCCGGGCAGCCGTAGGGACCGCCCGCGGAAAGCCCATCCTTCAGCGCGGCGGCCGTTGACGTGACCTTCCAGGTGGACCCGGGGCCGTACTCGCCCTGGGTGGCCCGGTTCAGGATCGGCTCCCCATGGCCGGTGCCGAACAGGTCGCGGAACTCGGCGTTGGAGATGCCGCCGGTCCAGATGGCCGGGTTGTAGGTCGGGTAGCTGGCCATCGCGACCACCCGCCCCTTGGTGGTCATCACCACCGCCGCGCCGGTGGTCGCCCCGGGGTTGCCCTCCGCCTGCGCGCGCTTGATGGCCTGCGCCAGGGCGTTCTCCGTGTCCATCTGAAGCTGGGAGTTGAGGCTGGTCACGAGGGTGTCACCGGGCACGGCCGGGGTCTGGTGATGGATAGCGGTCACCTCGCCCGCGGCGTTGACCGACAGCACCTGCCGGCCCGCCTTGCCGCGCAGCTGCTGGTCGTACCGCTCCTCAAGCCCGGCCTGCCCCACCAGGTCCACGCCTGAGAAACCAGTCACCGGGAGATGCCGCTGCGCGACCTCCTGCGGGGTGATGGGCTGCAGGTACCCGAGCATCTGCGCGGCGGCTGTGCCATATGGCTGCTGGTAGTGGATCACCGGCTGGACCTGCGCGGTCACCCCGGGGAAGTCGCGCTGGCTCTCCATGATCTGCAGGGCGACGGTGTCAGACACCTGCTGGTCCACCGGGATCGGCTGGTAGGGGGAGCCCTGCCAGCACGGCTGGGGCACCTTGGGCCCGCACAGCCGGATCCGCTGCTGGAGCACGCCGTAGCTCAGGTTCAGCAGCTTCGCCAGCCGGTGCAGTTCGGCCACGCCGCCGTCGGCCTGCTGCGCGACCAGCACCCGGTTGACGGAGACCACCAGCGAGGTCTTGTTGCTGACCAGCGGCTGGCCGACGTCGTCGAGGATCCCGCCCCGGACCGACGGCACGATCACCGTCCGGGTCTGGTCCTGTGCCGCCGCGCTGGCGTAGGAAACCCCGGTCATGACCTGCAGATACCAGAGCCTGCCGCCCAGTGAGATCAGCAGCGCGGCAATCACCACGTACAGGACCATCAGGCGCCGGCGCGCCGCGGGGATCATGGCAGTCCTCGCGTCCGCTTGCTTGCTGGCCGCCACAGCGCCCAGCGGCGCCGCTGCCCGGGCCCGGTGCCCGGGCCGCCGCCGAACCCACGCCGCCGCCCGCCGAAGCCACGCCGGCCGCCGAAGCCGCGCCGCCGCCCGCCAAGGCCGCCGCGGCCGCCAGGCAGCGAGCCCCAGCGCAGCGAGCCCCAGCGCAGCAGGCCGCGGCCGCTGCCGCTGCGGAACCGGGGGGCCGCCCCCGGGCCGCGGCCGGACCGCAGCGGGCCGGGCGCGCCCGGCGACCGGCGGCCGGCAAAGGCAGCGCCTGACATTGTGCTGCCGCCACCCAGCCCGCCCCCGCTGCCCGCCCGGCTACCGAGCACGCCGCCGCCCAGTACCCCGTCCCGGCGGCGGGCCCGCAGGCGCAGCGGGCCGGACCGCCCCAGCTTCCCGCCGCCCGCCGCGGTCAGGGCCGAGGGCCCGCCACGGAAGGCGCGTGAGCGCCGCCCGAGCCGCGGGAACACGCCGCCGCCGCGCAGCGGGCCGCGCGAGGAGCCGTCACCGGGAACCCCGGCCGGGCCGCCGTGCCCACGGAAGGCGCGCGCCGACAGCCGGGCCGGCCCGGGGCGGGACAGGCCTGCCGCCGTGCTGGCGCCGGCCAGGCCCGCGGATCCCCGGAACGCGGACCCCCGCATCCGGGATTCCCGGCCGGAGCTGCCCGGGCCGTACAGCCCAAAGCCGAGCATGCTGCGCAGCGAGCCGCCCAGTACCCCGTCGCCCCGCCGCGCCGTGCCCAGCCGCAGGTTCGGCTGCCGGGCCGCGGCTGGCCGGGCGGCCGGGCGGCCCTGCCTGGCCTGGACGGCCGCGGAACCAGCGACGCCGTCGCGGGCCCGCAGGTTCAGCGGGCGGCGGCGCTGCCCCCAGGGCGGGGCCTGCTGTCCCCGCCCGTTCTGGTGGCCGCCGATCCAGCCGTCGGCGCTGCGGCCAGCCGCCACACGCAGCCGCGGCTCACGCCCGCCCCTGGTATCCCGGACGGTGGCCCCGGCCGCGGCCACGCCGCCCAGCAGCCCCACACCTCCGGCACCGCCCAGATCCCGGCCTGCCAGGTCGGAACCGCGCACGCCCGTGGTCGCCCAGCCGCCGTACCCGCCGAGCCGGACGACCAGGTACACCACGAAGGGGCAGAGCAGGATGTCATAGGCCACCGC
Source organism: Streptosporangiaceae bacterium (assembly GCA_035518495.1). Classification (GTDB taxonomy): domain Bacteria; phylum Actinomycetota; class Actinomycetes; order Streptosporangiales; family Streptosporangiaceae; genus UBA9676. The sequence goes on along the minus strand of DATIXO010000302.1, from coordinate 3,454 downwards.
CACGGGCAGCACCAGCCGTACCGACTGCCAGGTGATGTCCGGATCACCGAAGATCATGCCGACCAGCGCATACAGGGCCTCACCGGCGGCGACGCCCAGCGCGACCACGGCGAGCGGCAGCCAGGACGAGCGCTCGAGCGGGCCGCGCAGCCGGCCGCACGCGTAGCCGATCACGCAGAACACCAGGGCGCTCAGCCCCAGCAGGTTGCTGGCCGGGGGCGCCACATCCAGCGCCAGCCCGGCGCCGAAGCCGGCCAGCATGCCCTCCGCCGGGCCGCTGGCGAGCGCCAGCGTGACCACCAGCACCAGCACCAGATCGGGCGCCGTCCCGCCGGGGAAGGGCAGCCGGTCCAGCAGCACCGTCTGCAGCAGCACGGCGGCTGCGATGGCGGCGACGGCGAACGTGAACCTCCGCACCTCAGCCGCCGGCGCTTGCTGTGGCCGCCGGGCTGGCTGCCCGGCCGGAACGTCCGCTCGTCTGTACAGGCTGCGGGCTGGGGCTGGGCGGCTGCGGCGGCAGCACCGAGTCACGGGGGTTGGTGCGGGGCGGGGCGATCACCACGCCCACCACACCGAGCGCGCCGTCATCGGCGTAGGGCCGCACCAGCGCGAGCTTGGTGAGCGAGGCGGCGCTCGCCTGCACCTGCGTGATCACCCCCACCGGGACGCCGGGCACGAACGGCCGCCCATGGACCGAGCCGAACGTGACCAGCTGCTGCCCAGGCTGGAGCACGGCGCTGGCGTCGAAGACCTGCAGCCGCAGCAGTGCCGGGCCGGGCCGGGACCGGCCGGTGCCGGTGACCGCCCCGATCTGCCCGGTGCCGGCCAGCCGCACGCCCACCGTGGACGAGGCGTCGACGGTGAGCAGCACGGTCGAGGTGTGCACGGCGACCGAGGTGACGGTCCCGACCAGGCCGGCCCCGTTCAGCACCGTCTCGTTGGGCCTGATGCCGTCGTCCCGGCCCGCGTCGATGGTGACCGAGCTGTCGTACCCGGGACCGGCCGCGATCACATTCGCGGCGACGACCCGGTAACCGCCCCGTCCGGCAAGCGCGAGCAGGCTCCGCAGCTGGGCCTCCTGGGCCTTGCTGAGCTGGGCCTGGCTAAGCTCCGCGCGCAGCCGGACGACCTCACGCTGCAGGCCCTCGATCTTGCGCTGCGAGCCCGGCGCGCTGGTGACGTTGTCGAAGAAGCCGGCCACCGGCCGGGTCACCGAACCGACCAGGCTCTCGGCCGAACCGAAGACCGCCCCGCCGATCCCGCGCAGGCCGCCGACCGGCCCGGCGGCCGCGCTCCGCGAGTCGATGGTGATCAGTGCCAGGGCGGCAGCCAGCAGCACGGCAAGAACCAGACGGGTCCGCCGACTGTCGTGCACCGGGCCTCCTCATCCACGCCGCCACCGCGGCTGGCCGCCTGCCGCGCGGTCAGCGCCTGGACTCTGGCACCAGCACTTGCCGGAGCGTGTCGAAATCCTCCACGCACTTGCCAGTACCCAGTACCACGGAATCGAGGGGGTTATCGGCCATGTGGATGGGCATCCCAGTTTCCTCGCGCAGGCGCTCGTCCAGCCCGCGCAGCAGCGCTCCGCCTCCTGTCAGTGCGATTCCCCGGTCCATCACGTCGCCCGCCAGCTCGGGCGGGCATTTGTCAAGCGTCGTCTTGACCGCGTCGACGATGAGCGCGAGCGGCTCCTCGATGGCCCGGCGGATCTCCTCCGCCGAGATCACGATCGTCTTGGGCAGTCCGCTGACCAGGTCCCGGCCGCGGATCTCGGCGTGCGGCTCGTCGGCCGAGGGGAAAGCGGACCCGAGCGCCATCTTGATCTCTTCGGCGGTCCGTTCGCCCAGCATGAGCGAGTACTCCTTCTTGCCGAAGGTGATGATCGCCTGGTCGAGCTCGTCCCCACCGATCCGGATCGACTGGGACGTCACGATCCCGCCCAGCGAGATCACGGCCACCTCGGTGGTGCCGCCGCCGATGTCCACCACCATGTTGCCGGTCGGCTCGTTGACCGGCAGGCCGGCCCCGATGGCCGCGGCCATGGGTTCTTCGATGATGTAGACCCGGCGGGCGCCCGCCTGGTGGCCGGCCTCCTTCACCGCGCTCTGCTCCACCCCGGTGATGCCGCTCGGCACCGCCACCACCACCCGCGGCTTGGCCAGGTGACTGCGCCGGTGCACCTTCTGGATGAAGTAACGCAGCATGCGCTCGGTCACGTCGAAGTCCGCGATGACCCCGTCCTTGAGTGGCCGGACCGCCACGATGTTGCCGGGCGTGCGGCCGATCATGCGTTTGGCCTCCACCCCGACCGCCACGATCTGGCCGTTGTTGGTGTTGAGAGCCACCACCGACGGCTCGTTCAGCACGATCCCGCGCCCCCGGACGTACACCAGGGTGTTCGCGGTGCCCAGATCGACGGCCATGTCACGGCCCAGGAAAGCCAGCGCGTTGCTCATAGGGAACGAGAACCTTCCGGAAGGGTCCTGCTCAGTGTTCTATATTGCGGCCGCAGCTGATGCCCACCGCGAGGTTGAACGCGGCCTTGTGTCCTACATGGACCAGGCCCGGGCCACCTAAACGAGGCCGGGAAGGAAGATCTTGGTTTCCCGGGAGGCTGAGCCTGGCGAATCCGATACGTGCACAGTATTCTCCTGCAGTTTCAACGCATGATCGCCCCGGATGGTGCCCGGGGCCGCGCGGGCCGGGCCGGTGGGGTAACGGCGCTCCCCGTCCGGCTTGATCGAGAGCAGGATTCGATCAGTCACGGATATTCCCCTCGCGGCCAGGCCGCTGGCTGTCGCATATTGACCAGCAATAACTCGTGTGCGAGCGCAATCCTACCGGTGCCGGGGGCCGGCCAAGCGGTCTCGACGCGCCGTCCAGGAGATCTGGAGCCGCCGCCACGCTGGCGCTCAGGGAGCCTCGCGGTAGCGCATCCCCAGCCAGATCGCAACGGCCCACAGGCCGGCGAAGATCGCGCCCAGCACGAACATGGCCGGCACCACCAGCCCGGCCGCGATCACCGCCACCTGCAGCAGGCTGCCGGCGGCCAGCGCCCAGCCCTGCCCGGGCCGGCCCACCACCGCCGCCAGCAGCACCGCGAGGCCGGCCAGCACGCCGCCGGCCACGCCGGCCGACATGTGCGGCTCATGGTCGATGGTGATGGCCACCGGTATGGCCAGCCCGATCACGATCGCCTCGAAGATCAGCACGGTGGCGCAGAGCCGCCTCATTGGGCCCGCCTCACCCGGGGTCAGCTCCTCCCAGCGGTCCGTCCTGGCCGGCCCGGAGCAGTGACCGCGCGTCCCCCGCGGTCACCACCGACCCGGTCACCAGCACGCCGGAGCTGCCCAGGCCATCGGCGGCTGTCTCGTCGGCCAGGCCGACCGCGATGTCGATCGCGTCGTCGAGGCGGTCCGCCGCCCGCACCCGGTCCGGCCCGAACACCTCCGCC
>DATIXO010000301.1:0-4223 GCA_035518495.1 Streptosporangiaceae bacterium | reverse complement strand
TCGGGCTGCCCGGCGGTCGCCCGGAACACGGCGTCGCTGAACGCCAGCGCCTCGTCGGTGTAGCCGCCGGCCAGCAGCGCGTTCAGCGTCAGCACCGAATCACGCAGCCAGGTGTAGCGGTAGTCCCAGTTGCGCTCGCCGCCGATGTCCTCCGGCAGCGAGGTCGTGGGCGCTGCGACGATCGCGCCGGTGACCTGATCGGTGAGCGCCTTCAAGACGATCAGCGAGGTCAGGACCTCATCGCGGTACTCACCGCGGTAGGCGCACCGCTCCGACCACTCCCGCCACCACGCCTGGGTCCGAGCCAGAGCGGCGTGCGCGTCCTCGGTGCGGCCCGGGCTCTCGTAGGAAGGGAACCAGCTGAGGACGAACCGCTCGCTGGCGCCCTCCTGGACGGTGAGCTCCGCCACCGTGGTCAGATCCTCCCCGTGCAGCTCCACCGGCGTGCTCAGGTGCACCGCGTCCGGTCCCGCCTGGGCGACGATGCCGTCGGGCACGCGCTGCACCCAGGGCGCCGTCAGGCCGTACCCGAACCGGATGATCAGCTGCATGCGCATCGGGACGCGACCCCGCAGCCCCTGTACGATTCGCATGAGCTGCGGGGCGCCGCCATTGCGGGGCGGCATGAAGTCGATGACCCGCGCCGTGCCGTCGGCGGTCTCGAAGTCGGTCTCCAGGACGAGTGTCCCCTTGCCGTAGCGGCGCGACACGCTGCGGACCTCCCCGGCGGGGGCGATGAGCCAGCGCCCATGCTTCTCCTCTCCGAGCAGGGCGGTGAAGCACGATGCGGAGTCGAAGCGGGGCAGGCACAGCCAATCCACCGAGCCGTTGCGGCCGACCAGGGCGGACGTCTGCAGGTCACCGATCAGCGCGTAATCCTCGATCCTCATGGGAACTCCTCTCCTGATGCAGTCCCGCGCTAATCCGTGCGGGGTTGGCTGGTGTCGGCGAGGTAGAGGGTGCAGGCGGTATCGAGGGCCTGGGTGGGGTGCCCGGTGAAGTGCCGTCCAGGAGGACGGCGCCGGCGGAGGTGCCGGTTGAGTCCTGCAAGATCGCGAAGACCCAGTCGTCGGGGTCGCCGAGGTGCTGGATGCGGCAGAGCTCGATCGTTTCGTCATCGTTGTCGCTGAGGTGGCCGGTCAGGTAGCCGTAGGAGCCGCGCCAGCTAATGGTGACCTCTTCGAGCGCCGGCCAGCGCTGGGAGGCGTGGTGGTCGATGGTTCCTTCGTTCAGGTCCTTCAGGCGCGTGGACGGCACGGGCATGCGGTTATTGTCGCCGGGTGCGGCGTGTCGCCGCCAGTCCTGAATTTATCCCGGGCATTGTCGGGCGATCAGTCACTGATCGCCCGGAGGTGGGTTGTGACGCCTGCCGCCAGCCAGGACATCGTGGTTTTAGGGTCGCGCCGCAAGGCGAAGCTGGAGGCGATCGCGCGGCGGCCATCCTCGCCGCAGGCGCTGGTGCGGCGGGCCATGATCGTGCTGCTGGCCCATCAGGGCCAGGCGAACGCCCGGATCGCCGCCGAGCAAGGCTGCTCGGTGAACATGGTGCGGACCTGGCGGCGCCGCCTCGCCCGCGGGGGCATGCCGGGCCTGCCCGAACGGTCCCGCAGCGGCCGGCCCGAGGTGTAAGGGCCGGACGTGCGGCTGGCGATAGTGGCCACTGCCACCTCCATCCCGCCAGAAGGTGAATCGGGGCCCGCGCCCGCGACGCGGCTACCCGGGACAGCGAGACCGGTACGGCAACCGCGCGGCAGCGCGCTCACAGCCCGGGCGGTAACCGGGCAGACAGCTGGAGCGATGGAGCACGAGGTAGCCGGGTTTGAGGCTGCGTTCGCAGCCTGCTGCCGGGGTGCCTGCTGTTCAATCGGCCGCTCCACGTCCGTCTTTCACCGATGGATCTTGCTCGGCCATGAGTTCGGCTGTCTGGGCGGTGGCCGAGTGCCGTGGCGGTGAGGGCGATGGCGTCTGGGTAGATCGCTGCCTGTATGGAGGCTTCGAGGTCAGCCGGGGGTGCCAAGTTGATGGTTGGAGGTCCGCAGGATCAAATCAGTGCCTCCAGTGCGACGGAATGCTGGACGGCGACCGGGCCGTCCTGGTCGCTGATGTTGACCCAGCTCCCGACATTGGCCGGACCGCAGCGCGGTTACGGCGGGCCCGGTTGCAGGCGGTCGAAAATCGCGCCGGTCAGAGCCAGCGGTGACCCGAGGGTGACCAGGAGACCGGCTGCAGGTCGGGGTGGGCCTGGAGCGCCTCGTAGGCCACGACGGTTCCCAGGAAGTGCGCCATCACGCGGGTGGGTAGCCCGGGAGGTGGCGGCGCGCTGATGGCGAGGCGCCCGGGTGGCGGGAGCAGATCCGGACCCGCAGCGCCGTCGGCTGGATAGCGAACCGCAGTGGCGGGTTGAGGTCCACCGCCTCACCGTCAACCCCGGCGTGTACCGGTGCCGGGGCATTTACCTCCAGCCGCGGCGCGGTCCAGGCTCGCCCTGGAGAGTGCCGGCTGTCGCCGGGCGCGTCGAGGACGACGATGCCGAGCTGGCCGCTGTCCAGCGCCGGGCGGGTGCCTCCGACCAGCGGGCGATCGAGCGCGTAGGGGTTGTTCGACACGAGCACGACGGCGAGATGACGGTGCTCGCGCCCCAGGTCGTCGGCCAGGCGCAGCGCGGGCGCCTCCGTGCTCGGCCCCATCACCTCATCCGCGGTCTGCAGGAGCGTGCGCACCTTGGCATCGCGATAGGCCGGGCTGCGGACCGCCTCGCCGTAGATGCCAAGCGAGACGTTGTTGACGAATGCGCGGCCGTTCACCTCTGCCATGTCGATCTGGCGCTCGAGCCCGCCGGTGAGCGCGTCCAGAGCGCCGGGCAGGTCGTGCCGGTCCACGCCCACGTCGAGCGCGAAGTGGTTGCGCGTCCCGGCCGGGACGCACACGAACGGGATCCCGTGCGCAGCCGCGACTGTGGCCACGACCGCCAGCGACCCGTCACCACCGGCCATCCCGAGGGCGTCTGCGCCTGCCGCCACGGCCTGATGGACCAGTGCGGCCAAGTTCTGGCCCGGGGCGAGGATGATGGCCTCGATCCCCATGGCGCGCGCCTGCTCGGCAACCCCGGCGCGTGCGGCCTTGCCGCCACCCGACCTCGGGTTGACAAACAACACTGGCCGGCGCGGCGGATCAGCGGGCCGCCAGCCCCAACCTGACAGCTGGTGCTTGGACGGGCTCATTGCGGGCGCGGGAGGCATGAAGGAATCACGATCCTGGTATAAGGTGCCGGCCAACGTACCTCTCCGCACCCAGTATCCGCGGGCCCGCGATCCCCGCGCCCGCAGCGACCCGGCCACCCGGCGTCGCTGACCGGGATGCGGTCGCCGGCATCGTCGCGGGCGTTACCACGTGCCGGTGTCCGGGAGGGGAAGGGCGGCGAGGCGGGCGGCTTCGGGGGCGGGGACGCCGAGCAGGCGCAGCACGGCCTCGGCGAGATGGTCGGCAGAGTCCTCGGCGATGCGGTCCGGGTGCCGCTGGCGTATCCGGAAGAGCCCGAGCATGCCGTCGGCCGCGGCGCTGAGCGCGATCTCGGCATCGGGAACGGTGAAACGGCCCGCGGCCCGCCCGGCCTGGATCTCGCGCAGCGCGCGCGGCGCCAGGCCGTGGGGGGAGACCAGGACATCGAGGCCGGCGCCGGTGAGGAACCCGGCGATCTCCGGGTGGGTCCAGCCGAGCCGCCCGGTGATCCGCGTGCTCACGGCGAACAGCTCCGCCGGGTCGGTGATGCCGACGCTGGCGTGGTCGATCATCTGCCCCCAGCGTTCTAGCACCTCCTCCGACGCGGTCTGGAACAGCTGCTCCTTGCTGTCGAAGTGGTTGTAGAACGACCCGAAGCCGATGTCGGCCTCCTCGGTGATCTCCTGGATGCTCGCCCGGTCCCCGCAGCCCTCCGCGATCAGCCGCACCGCGGCATCGACGAGGGCCTGCCGGGTCCGGGCCTTACGCCGGTCCAGCCGCGACACCCTCGGCGCGCCGGCTGCCGAAGCTACCCCTGCCATCATTGCTCCTCCCGCCGTTCCGCCTAGCACATGCAGTGTCTCGCTATTAGCTTTCTGTTTCCTTGAGGGTGGCCCGCCCGCGCCGGACCTTCGCCAGGATGTCCTCGGTGTTGGCGGTCCACACGAATGGCTTGGGGTCGTCGTTGCTGGCTTTGAGGTATTCCTCGATGGCGGCTATGAGAT
>DATIXO010000300.1:0-2430 GCA_035518495.1 Streptosporangiaceae bacterium | reverse complement strand
TCCAGGTCGGCCACCAGCGGGCGGCCGCTGGCGGCCAGCTCGGCCAGCCGCTCCCGCAGCCGGGTCGCGGTGGCGATGTCGATCTCCCCGGCGACGGTCACGACCGGGTAGCCGTGTTCGTGCCGGGCCTCGATGGTCAGTGCCTCGCCCATGGCCAGCCTCCCGCCCGGCCCGGCTGGTGTCCTGCCCGGGCCGGGAACGACCGGTATTTCCCTGGCGCTCCCCGCGTATAGCTGGACGCCCCCTGCCCGCTCTGCGGGCCGCCGAAACTTCGAGCCGCTCCCCCCGGGCCGGCCGGTTACCTGTGGCGGCCAGGGCGCTGGGCTGGCGGGCCGGGCGCTGCCCGGCGGCGCGGGCGCAGCCGAGGCCCGGGCCCCGTGAGGCCGGCCGGTACCGGATTCCATGCGCAGAGCGCGCCGTAATCCAGCCCCGTACGATCACCGTGGAGGTTGAGAGGCTGGTCATGAACGCGCGCCGTGACCCGGGCCCGGGGGCTGGCGCGAACCCGGCGGCTAGCCCCGTCCTTCGCACATGGTGTTGTGTGTGAGGAGCTGGTAGCGATGTCGCGGGTGTGTCTGGTGGGCTGATTGCTGGCAATGAGTTCAGCTGGGCAATGGCTTGGTGGATGGTGCGGAAGAAGCTATCTGGTCAGGTAGTTGATGCTGGTATGGGCGGGATGTCGAGGACTGGCCGCGGGCGGGGCCGGGCGCGGGCGCAGATCGCGGTGGTCCGGGTACTGGACAAGCGGCTGGGCGCGCTGCCGGTGGTAGCGCAGTTCGGCCGGCGGCTGCGGATCGCGGAGATCGTCGATGAGCTGTGCCCGGTCCGGGAGGTGGCCTGGATCTCCCACGGGGAGGTGATCGAGGCGCTGGTAGCGAACCGGCTGACCGCGCCGGCGCCGCTGGTCCGGGTGGAGGAATGGGCGGCGGCGATGGCGGTGGAAGAGGCGTACGGCATCGAGCCGCACCTGCTCAACGATGACCGGATCGCCCGGGCGCTGGATGCGGTCGCCCCGCAGCTGGACGCGATCACCGGCTCGGCCGGCGCGGCGGCGATCAGCGAGTTCGGGGTGGACGTGGCCCGGCTGCACTGGGATATGACCTCGATCTCGCTGTACGGCGCCTACCCGGAGACAGACGAGGACTACCCGGCGCCGCGGTGGGGGCATCCCAAGGACCGGCGGCCGGATCTGAAGCAGATCCAGACCGGGCTGGCGGTCAGCGGGGATGGCGGGATCCCGGTGTTCCACCGCGGCTATGACGGCGGCGCCGGGGAGGTGGCCCAGGTCACCGGGGCGATGACCGCGCTGAAGCAGATCGCCGGGCCGCGCACGTTCTTGCTGGTGGGCGATTCGAAGCTGATCTCGTATGCGAACGCGGCGGCGATGAACGCCCAGCACGTGGGGTTCGTCGCGCCGCTGGCCGCCTCCCGGGCGCCGGCCGGGCTGTTCGCCGGCCTGCCGGCCGGAGCGGGCACCACAGTGGACTACGTCGCCGCGCGGGACGCGGGCAAGCCCGCCGCCGCCCGGGGCGCCTACCGGGTAGCCGAAGACGACGGGATGGACTTGCACGGCCCCCGCAAAACCGACCCGGTGGTGCACCTGCGCCGGATCTTGGTGTACTCCTCGGCGAACGCCGCCGGGCAGGCCAAGGCCCGGGCGGCCAAGCTGGCCAAGGCAGCCGCGGACCTGGACAAGCTGGTGCGCACCGCCGGGACCCGGTTCCACCCGGACGCCGAGGCCGTGGCCGCTCGCGTCCAGGCGATCGCCGCCAGACGCCGCGCCGGGAAGTACCTGCGCACCGCCATCACCGCCGGCCCGGCCGGCAAACCCGCCCTGGCCTGGCACTTCGACCAGGACGCGATCGACGCCGACGCCGCCGCGGACGGCTGGTACGCGCTGCTGACCAACCTGGCCCCCGATCAGGCCGGCCCGGAGCAGGTCTTCCGCCGCTACAAGGGCCAGCACGCCGTCGAACGCCGCTACGGGGAGTTCAAGGGTCCCCTGGCGGTCGCGCCCCTGTTCCTGAAGACCAACCGCCGCATCACCGCCCTGATCACCGTGATCTGCCTGGCCCTGCTGATCTTCTGCCTGATCGAGCGGCAGGTCCGCCAGGCGCTGGCCCCCCACGGCGAGATGATGACCGGCCTGCCCGGCTACCGGACGACCGCCGCCCGGCCCACCGGCCGCATCATCTTCCAGGCCCTAGCCGACCTCCGCCTGATTCCCGCCCACGACGGCAACCCCGCCACGATTCCCAGACCCGCCGGCGTCCAGGCCCGGCTGCTGGACCTCCTCGACATCGACATCAGCAGACCCCGCTGGCTCATCAAGTGAAATCCCATGTGCGAAGAACCAGGCTAGCCGTCAGCGTGTCGCTGTCCCGGGCTCGCGACGACGGCACCCGGGCCCGCTTCCAGGCCGCGGTGGCC
>DATIXO010000299.1:0-9968 GCA_035518495.1 Streptosporangiaceae bacterium | reverse complement strand
GGCAAGGTTGCCTGCTGTCGGCTGTTTGATGCGCTCGGCCTGCCGCAGCCAGCGTGGTCGGTTCTGGCCGCCACCGACCAGGCTCGCCGCGTGGAGTTGCCGTGCTGGCTCAAGGCGTCGTTCTCCACCGCCGGCCGCGGGATGCGCTACGTCACCGCGCCCGGCCAGGCGGCGCGCGCCTACCACGAGCTCGCCGCGGCTGGCCCGGTGCTCGCACAGCAGCCCGCTGCGGGTACCTAGCGCGAAGGAAGCCTGGCCGTAGGTGGCCAGCTGGTGAGCCCTGAGCAGGTGAGCGAGCCGAAACGGGGCCGGCGGTTCGCGTTCATCATGGACACCCGGCTGTGCGATGGCGCGACAGTCCGGAGCGTGGATCGCGGCAGGAGTGGACGCTGCTGCCCCGCCGGGGCGCGACGGTGTCATTCACTCGGTCTTGGTCTAGCCGTGTCGTCACGGCAGGTCCGCGAGCAGGTTCTTGTTCCAGACCAGCACCTCGTACGTTCCGACGTGCGAGGAACACGCGGGCGGTCCAAAGGTGGCCAGCACGAGGCCTTTGTCGGTAAGGCCAGAAAATCTTGGCGGCCCGCCGAGAACGACGAAGTCCGCTGACTGCGTGCGTGGGTCATACCACTGGAGATTCGTGTCCCATACAGTCGGAACCAGCTTCGCGTTTGGCCCGGGCTGCCCGGTGGGCAGGCCGTGCGCAGCCGCAAATGAAAGTGAGCGGATCCGGATTCTGTTGCTGGTCGCGAGGGTTACCTCATTTGACTGCCAGTAGCCGCCGAGGCCCGAGGTGAGATGCTGGGCGGTCAGCCATGAGATCAGCTGCTGATCCTGAATCGGCGCGGGAGGCTGGACGACGGAGTAGGAAAGCCCGGCCAGGTATCCGGCCAGCACGACGGTCAGGGCAGGTGCGAGCCCGGCGGCCAGGAGGCGCTCGGCCAGTAGCCTGCCGGCCAGCACCGCGGCGAACGGCAGCACCGGCGCGATCTCTCGCGTTCCGGCAATCCCGGATGCTCTCGTGCTCACTATGTATGCAGCGAGGTTGGCCACGATGGCCACGACCAGGAGCTGATCAACGAGGTTTCGGTCGCGCAAGAACCGTTTCGCGGCCACCCAGGTGCCCAGGCCGGCGAGAAACACGCCCCCCAGGTGCAGCAGGAGGACGACGGTACCCAGGCTCAGCTGGTGTCCTAGGAAGTCAGCGCCGCCGAGCAACAGCAGCCCCTCGCCGGTGACGCTGAGGCTCCGCGAGATGAGCTGGACATCAGCCAGGAACTGATCGGGCGGGGGGTGCAGGAGGAAGCCGCCCGACGCCCGGAGGATCTTGAACGCTAGTTCCGCTGCCGCGGCAGCCGTGACAGCTGCCGCCAGCAGGGCGAGATCATATCGCTGGCGCTTCAGAGGGTGACGCTCAATCACGACAGCTTGGTAGAGCCGGGTCGCGGAGACAATCGCCAGCGGCAGCACGCCGATGAGCAGGACGAGCTGATCTGCCACGACCGCCCAGGCCAGCAGCACCGCCGCCAGGATGGGCACGTACCACCGCGGCCGGGCCCGGTCCAGGATGAGCCAGACCACCAGGACTGGCACCGAAGTGCCGAAGTGGTCCGGGGAGGACACGACGATAGCCACACCCGACGCCAGCTGCGGGGCAATCATGATGCCCGCAGTCACCAGAACGCGGGCAAGGGCTGCGCGGCCAGTGGCCGTGCTCCTGGCCAGTAGCGCAGCCAGGACGACCGCCATTGTGTAGGTCATAGCGCTCGCCACATGTACGACGTCAGCGTTGAGACCTCGCAGGAGCTCTACCAGCATGTACTCCGGAAGCTCCGTGGTGTAGAACGAGACGTCCGAAAGCTGCCAGCCATGCAGCACCAGGTTTCCGTGGAGCATGTCCCATGCCTGCAGAGCCTGCGACGCGCCGTCGGAGTTTGTGGCCAGGGTCCGCGAAATATGCAGGTAACACACGAAGGCGAGCAGAGCGCCAAAGGTCCAGCCGGCCGGCTCAAGCCACCGAAGTCGCAGCCCGAGCTCACGCACCGTAGCGATAGCCGGTAACTTGTGGATGAGACAGAATCGCGACCTGCGAGCTCCGTGTCGGACGTACATGCTCGCCGGCACCGTAGTTTCTCCCACCGCATTCGCGAAAAGACCGACCTACACGTGCAGCGCGGCCGACCTCACCCCCGTCACCGGCCCTTCGGATCAGCCACTTCCCGGACCCGCGCAGCCGACGCTACCCCGCCGGCCGCGACCACGAACCCCGATCGTCCAGGAAACAGGCGACTCATCGCGGCAGCGCGGTTGACCGGCATCATGTCCGTTTGCACCACGGCAGCCGTCATCTACTCGCCTCTCGCCACTGCAGACCGGGGGCCCGGCCATGGCTGGTGAGGAGGCTCCACTCCGGCCCGGTCAAGTCTTACCAAAATTTCTAGAAATCTATTGCTAGTATTCTGGGACCATCGTAGCGTTGGTAACAGCCGGCGAGGCTGGGCTGCCGCTGGCCGCCGGGTTACTTGAGGGTCAGCGAGAGGACCCGTGTCATGGGTGAGGCCCGGCTGCATGTGGTGTTCGGGACCGGCCAGGCCGGAGGAAGGCTGAGATGAACGTGACCGACCCGATTCGCCGGGTGTCGGTGGTGAGCACGGGCCAGGTGCAGATCCGCCCCGACCATGTGGCGTCGACCTGGCGCCCGGCCATCTGGTGGCTGCTCGCCTCCCGGCGCTGGACCGGGCCGCGGCCCATCAACGCGTATGTGATCGAGCACCGCGACGGGCTGGTGCTGTTCGACAGCGGGCAGGACCGGGCCTCGGTCACCGATCCCGGCTATTTCCCCGGCGGAATGACCGGATTCCTGTACGGCCGGCTGGCCCGGTTCGAGATCAGCCCGCAGGAGACCCTCAGCACCGGGCTGGACCGGCTCGGCTACGCCGCCGGCGACGTCAAGACCGCAGTCATTTCCCACCTGCACCAGGACCACATCGGCGGCCTCGCCGAGCTGAGCCACTCGGGCATCATCGTCAGCCAGGCCGAGTGGGACACGCTATCGGCTCCGCTGCCCGAGATGCGCGGCCTGATGCGCCGCCACATTGACCTGCCCGGCCTGCGCTGGCACAAGATCACGGCGGAACCCACCGATGACCCCGGCCTTGCCCCCTTCCGGTCGTGTCACGACCTGTTCGGGGACGGCAGCCTCGTCCTGCTGCCCACCCCCGGGCATACGCCCGGCTCGATGTCGCTGCTGGTACGCCGGCCGGGCCTGCCGCCGCTGATGATGGTCGGTGACCTGACCTACGACGCGCGCCTGCTCGAGACCGGCCACGTGCCCGGGGTCGGCAGCCGGCGTCGGCTGCGGGAAGCCACCGCCATGATCAACACGATGCGCCGGCACTATCCGGGTCTGGTGATCTTGCCCGCTCATGACCCGGGAGCGGCTAGGCGCCTGGCCCAGGCCACCGGCCAGGCTCCGACGCTGGCGACAGCGTAGCCGTGCCGGGCACCAAGATGGCGATCGATTCGCTGGAGGCAATCCAGGCAGGCGGCACGACCCAGTGGATCCGGGTTCGCGGGGCGGGCGCTTCCAACCCGGTGCTGCTGCTGGTCCAGCAAGGTCCCGGCCTGCCGATGATCAACGAGGCGCTCCCTGCGCGGAGCGTTCAGCCCCGCCACGGCGTTCGGCGCCGACTTCGCCCTCACCATCCCAGACACCACCCGGATCGACACCATCACAGCAGAAGCGGCGGCAGGCCGCCGATAGGAACAAGAGGCAGACATGCCCGACAGGCAATTCCTTGCTCGCACCCGCTACGGAGCCCTTGCGCAAATACCCTCTCAGCTGAGCGCCTCCATACAGCATCAGCGCGCCAGGACGACCGGCCGCCTCGTCCCGGCTGGAGAAGTCGATGGATAACGCCGCCCGGACACGTCAGCGGGTGCTTGCCCTTTTCCTCCCCATCGCGGCAGTGCTGTATATAGGTGCCGAGGCACTGAGCCCCAAAGGCACCGACCAGGTGATACAGACCACGGCCACCGCGTTCAAGGTACTGGCAATTGCCGCGAAGCACCCGACTCAGCTCTACGTCGCAGGCTCGCTCGCAATTCTCGGGCTCGGGGCTCTGGCCGTCTCGTATGCGGCGATCGCCACGCTGGTCAGAAACCGCGGTTCGGCAGTCGCCACCGTCGCCGCGCTGATCGGTGGAATCGGTGCCTTCTGCGGAGCCATCGTCAACGTCCTCGTCTATCCCAACCTCGCCGCCGCTGCGACGGCACACCTGTCACCAGGCGCAGCCGCGCAGTTCCTGGTGACCATCTTTACTTCCGGGTTCGGCCATGCGTTCATTTACATGTATTTCATCGGCATCTTCGCCGCGCCAGCCCTCATGGGGTTTGCCCTGTGGCGGAGCGGGAGCGTTCCACGCTGGCTGGCGGTCCTGTTCTTCATCGGCCTGGAAGTCGCTCAACAGCAGATATCCGCCGGGATCATCGTGGTCTTGTACATGCTGCCATTTGCAGTAGCGATGGTCCTGCTGGCCGCCCGGATCTGGCAGACGACTGCCCGGCCAGATCCGGGCCACACCCTGGCACCTGCCGCCGTGGTAACCGCCCCGGCCCCGCGGGGGGCGCCGAGCTCTCGCCGCGGCGGCTGATGGTCCAGCAGCCGGGGACTGGCTGCCAGAAGTACTCATCATCGGTCAGGCCGTCCAGCGGGGGACGAAGCTGGTGCTGCCAGTGCCACTCGAGCTGATCGGCCAGCTCGGCGTTCCAGTCAATGTCCATGCTCGGACGATAGGACGTGGCTTCGTCGCGTAAGCCCCGTTCTGCGCGAGCCGGGCGGAAAGCCCGCAGGCAGAAGAATAAACAACGAGTTCAGGCGTCGCGGAAGCGGAAGGCCAGGGCGCCGATGGTGAGCGCTCCGGCGGCCCACAGGGCGAGAACGCCGAGGCCCTCCCAGGGGGTGAGCGGCAGGCCCCTCAGGTTGGCCGTGGCCTGGATGTCCAGCCCGGCGGTCATCGGGCCGATCTGCTCCAGGTGCCGTTGCCAGTGCTGGTTGCTGATCACGCTGGTCACGACCGGGAACAGGTACAGCAGGCCGAGGACGAACCCGATCGCCACCGCCGATTCCCGCACGGCGGTGGCGACGCCGAAGCTGAGCAGCGCGATCAGGGCGAGGTAGAGGACCGATCCGCAGGCGGCCCGCAGCACCGGCCCGTGGCCCAGGGACAGCGGCGGGTAGCCGTGCGCCGGGGTGAAGCCGTGCCCGGACAGGATCAGCCGTCCGGCCAGCACGGACGCCAGCACGGCCGCGGCGCCCGCCGCCAGCACCAGGCCGGCGATGAGCGCGGCCTTGGCGGCCAGCACCGTCAGACGGCGCGGCATCGCGGTCAGCGTGATGCGGATCATGCCGGTGCTGTACTCGCCGCTGATCGCCAGCACGGCGATGACCGCGACGACCGCCTGGCCGGCCCAGACGCCGCTGAGGCTGAGCTTGGCCGGGTCCGCCTGGCAGCCACCGGACGGGCAGGCCGCCGCGGCGTCCGCGGCCGCGCTCACCGCGACGGTGAGCACGGCCGCGGCGAGCAGCAGCCAGCCGGTGCTGGCCAGGGTGCGGAGCTTGGTCCACTCCGCGTGCAGGATCTCCCTTCCGTACCGGGCCCGGCTCAGTCCCGCGGCGGGCAGGCTCACGCATCCCTCCGCCGCAGCAGGTAGGCGGCCAGGACCAGGGCCAGCGCCGTCCACGCGCACAGCACCGCGAACCCGGTCCACGGCGCCAGCGGGTAGTAGCCGGACGATGGGACGTAGTTGGCCTGGACCTGGTAGTACTGCGGCGCGGGCTGCTGGACGGCGAAGGCGGCGGCCGGGGTGATCCGCAGCAGCCAGTCGGTGACGCCGGTCGGGATCCCTGGCGGGGCCGACAGGACGTCCGGGATCACGAGCGTCACGATCACGATGAGGATCGCGGTGGCGCTGCGGCGCACCATGGTGGCGATGGCGAGGGTGAAGATGGCGGCCACGGCGATCAGCGCCGCCGTACCGGCGATGATGCGTAGTTCGGTCGGCCACGGCTCGGGGAACACGGAGGTGCCGCTGCGGCGCGCTATATCCGTGGCGATGAGCACCACGCCCGCGGCGGCGGCCAGACCGGCCACGAAGGCGGCCGAGCCGATCACGATCGCCTTCGCCGCGAGCACCCGCCCCCGGTTCGGGCTCGCGGCCAGCGTGGTGCGGATCAGGCCCCGCCGGTATTCGGCGGTCATGAACATCGTCGCGACCACGGCCACCGCGATCAGCCCGGCGAACGTGCCGAGCAGGAAGTCCCTGACGGTGATGGCGGGGCCGTCGTTCAGCGGTCCGGCGATGAGGGGCGCGATGTCACCGGACCCGGTCACGGTGAACCGGCCCGCGGCCTGGTGATACCCGGGCGGGTTAGGCCCGCTGACCCCCATGGCGGTGGGGCCCCCCGCGCCGGCGTAATCGCCAGTCCACGCGCGGGCAGGCCATGTGCCGGTCCGGCTGACGTGATCGAAGACGGCGGTGGACTCGGTGGGACCGCCGGATTCGCTGCCGCTGCCGAGGCTCGAGGAGTACGTCGCGTAATCAGGCGAGGTGACGAAGAGCCCCGCCTGGACGGTGGACGGCAGGCCGGCCAGCGCGACGGTGCCGACTTGTGCCCAGTGCGCGCCGTCGGCCGAGTCATAGCCGGTGATCGTGTCGCCATCACGGGTGAGCCGCAGCCAGCGCGGGCTCGCCGCCGAGACGGCGCCGGGGAGTCCCGGCGTGTCCCCGGTGTAGTTCCACTGCATCCGCACCCCGTGGCCGCCGGTGGCCATCATGGCCGCGTACGCGGAGCCCTGGCCGGTGCCGTCTTTGATGATGATCCCGGCCTTGGACCATGGCGCGCGAACGGACTGCGACTGCGGGGCCAGCGAGGTCACCCGGACCGTGATGCTGCCGTTGCCGGCGAGCGGCTGGCGCACGAAGTAGAACTCATCCCGCACCTGCTCGCCGCCGGGCCCCAGCGGGTAAAAGGGCTGGCCGCAGGCCGCACCGTGCTGGACCGGGCCGTGCTGGCCCCCGCTGGTCTGGGCCGAACACGAGGGGAGCGTGGTCTTGGCGACGAACACACCAAGCCCGGCGGTTATCAAGACGGCGAGGATCATGCCGATGACCCAGCCGCGCACGGTGCGGAACTTGGTCCACTCCGCGTGCAGCAGCTGGCCGAAACCGTCGCGCGCATCCCGCGCGGTGGAGCGATACGGCGTGACGGTGGTCATTGCGCGGCCCCCCCGGCGGCCGGGGCGGCGCGGAACTCCACCGCGTCGCGGGTGAGCTCCATGTAGGCCTCCTCCAGGGTGGCCCGGTGGACGGTCACCTCCGCGAACGGGACGCGGCTTTCGGTGAGAACCGCCACTACCCGTTCGGCGGAAAGGCCGGAAATCGTGAGCATGCCGGGCGCCGTCGTAGCCACCTCGGCCCCCGCGTGCGCGAGCACCGTCATGGCCTCGGCGCGCGCCGCGGTGCGCAGCTCGACGCGGTCATCGGACGCGGCCGCGATCATGTCCTTGACGCTGGTATCGGCGATGACCTTGCCGTGGCCGATCACCACGAGGTGGTCGGCGGTGTCCTCCAGCTCGCTCATCAGGTGGCTGGAGACGAACACGGCGCGGCCCTCGCCGGCCAGCGCGCGCAGGAAACCGCGCATCCACACGATGCCCTCGGGGTCCATGCCGTTGAACGGCTCGTCCATCATCAGCACCGGCGGGTCGCCGAGCAGCGCGGCGGCGATGCCCAGGCGCTGCCGCATGCCGAGCGAGAAGCCTCCCGCCCGCCGCCGGATGGCCGACTGCAGGCCCGCCGCCTCGACCACCTCGTCCACCCGCCGGCTCCCCAGACCCTGGGAGTGGGCCAGCCACAGCAGGTGGTTGCGGGCGCTGCGGCTGGGCTGCAGCGCGGCCGCGTCCAGCAGCGCGCCGACCTGGCACAGCGGGTGCCGCAGGGTCGGGTACGGCTGCCCGCCGACCAGGGCGGTGCCCTCGTCGGCCGTATCCAGGCCGAGGATCACCCGCATGGTGGTGGACTTCCCGGCCCCGTTGGGGCCGACAAAGCCGGTGACCTGCCCGGGCCGGACGCTGAACGTCATCCCGTCTAGCGCCAGCGTCGGCCCGAACCGCTTGCGCAGGCCGGTCACTTCGATCGTTGCTTCCATGCAAGGCACGCTAGAGATTCCTCCCCGGGGAGTCGTCACGCCGGGGAGCCATCTTGTGCGCCCTGCTACGTCACTGGCCAGCGGGACGCCTGTCCCTCGTGCGGGGGATGCGTGGATAGCTTGCCAGGGGGACGCGATGGGCCTGGCCAGCGGCGACAATAGGAGGCATGAGCCTGGCAGCGGACTGGCGCGCCGGATGGGCAGGCCGGGCAGAGCGGATCGCCGCCGCCCGGTACGGGCCCGCGGTGACCGCGGGTTTGCTCGGGCTGGCCGCAGTCGCCGAGGCGCTCGCCCGGGCCGCGGTGGCCGCTGATGCCACCTCGCACGCGGTCGTGCAGGGCCAGGGTACCCAGTTCTTCTCGTTGGGCCTGCTGTACTGCGTGCTCGGCCTGGCGACCACGCTGCCGCTGGCGTTCCTCCGCCCGGCCCCGGCGACCGTCGTCCTGTCGGTGGCAAGCCTGGTTTCGCTGGGTGTGTTCCACTTCCTCACCGTGGCCGGCGTGGCCGCCGAGCTGATCGCGGTGTACCGGTTCTGCCGCGGTGGCACCCGGCGTGGCGGCGACGCCGCCGGCGGCGGCATCAGCGGCGGCGGCGCTCAGTACGCCGCGCTTGGACTGACCGTGCCGTTCCTGGTCCTGGCGCTCGCCACCGACGCTGCGGTGGGGACGGAGGCCTGGGTGCTTACGGTCGTGCTCGCGGTGCTGGTCCCGGCGGCGGCGTGGGCCGGGGTCGCCCGGCGCTCGCGCGCCGAGGCCCTGCTGCACACCGCCGCGACGCAGGCCATCGCGGGCACCCTGGTGGAGCACACGGCCCGCGGCGAGCGGGCACGCATCGCCCGTGAGCTGCACGACGTGGTCGCGCACCATATCTCGATGATCGCCGTCCAGGCGGAGACCGCCCGGCTGACCACGCCCGGCATGCCCGCCGCCGGGGCGCAGCGGCTGACGGAGATCGGGGACACGGCACGGGCCGGGCTGACGGAGATGCGGCGGCTGCTCGGCGTGCTGCGCGAGGATGCCCAGGCCGAGGCGGCCGACCGGCATCCCCAGCCCGGCCTGGAGCAGCTCCCCGGTCTGGTCGACGAGGCCCGGGAGTCCTCCGGCGCCGGCTACCGGCTCATCATCTCCGGGGTACCGGTCACGGTCGACCCGGGCGTAGGGCTCGCCGCTTACCGCATCGTCCAGGAGGGGCTCACCAACGCGCGGCGGCACGCCCCGGGCGCGGCCGTCGACGTGGAGGTGCGCTACGGCAACGGCGAGCTTCGGCTGGTCATCCGCGACAACGGGCCGGGGCCGCAGCAGACGGCGGCATCCGGCGGCCACGGGCTGCACGGCATGCGGGAACGCGCGGCGGCGGTGGGCGGTGAGCTGCGCGCCGGAGCCACGACCGTCGGCGGTTTCCTCGTTCAGGCCCGCCTGCCCGGCGCGGGAGAGACGGGCGGATGAGCGCGCCAGCCGCGCCGGTCCGGATCGTCGTGGCCGACGACCACCAGATCGTGCGCAGCGGGTTCGCCGGGCTGCTCGACACGCAACCGGACTTCACGGTCGTCGGGACCGCCGAGGACGGGGTGGAAGCAGTCCGCGTCTGCAAGGAGACCTCCCCCGACGTCGTCCTGATGGACGTCCGCATGCCGCACATGGACGGCATCGAGGCGGCCAGGCAGCTTACCGGCTCCGGCTCCGGGAATGACCGGCCGCGCGTCCTCATCCTGACCACCTTCGACTTGGATGAGTACGTGTACGAGGCGCTGCGCGCCGGGGCC
>DATIXO010000298.1:0-9543 GCA_035518495.1 Streptosporangiaceae bacterium | reverse complement strand
TCGCCGTACCTGGTCACCTCCAGGGACACGGGATGGGTGTTGCCCTTGATGGTCAGGTCACCGGTCAGCGTGTAGCGGTCCGGCCCGGACGCCTTCACGCCGGTGCTCTTGAACGTGATCACCGGGAACTTGTCCACCTCCAGGAAGTTCGAGGAGCGGATGTCGTTGTCCCTGATCCCGTTGTTGGTGCGGATGCTGGCCGTCGAGATGGTCGCCTCGACCGTCGCCGTCTCCGGGTGGCTGGGGTCGATGTCGGCGGTG
Source organism: Streptosporangiaceae bacterium (assembly GCA_035518495.1). GTDB lineage: Bacteria > Actinomycetota > Actinomycetes > Streptosporangiales > Streptosporangiaceae > UBA9676. The sequence continues at coordinate 9,282 of DATIXO010000298.1, read as the reverse complement.
GTGCTGACCTCGTCGAAGTAGCCGCGCACCGTCATCATCCCGAGGTGCTTCGCGGAGAACTCGACCTGCGTGTGGTACGGGTCCAGCTGCCAGTTGCCCATAGGGGAACCTCCAAGCGTCACGATCCCCCCTGGGAAGGCGGCGGCGAGCACGGCCGCCGCTGGTGACCCTGGCTCGACCCTAGCGGACGCGACCCGTGCTTGTGGAGGCCGCCCTCCAGATAAGTTCCGGGCCATGCGTGACCCTCCGGCACGGGCCCAGGATGTGTGGCTGGTGACTGGTGGCGGGCTGGCGGCCGGTGGCGGGCTGGCGGCCGGTGACGGGCTGGCGCCGGCCCCCGCGGGCCAGCGCGCTTATCGCTGTGCCGGGTGGGAAGTCCCCTCCCGCCGGCCGGTCGCCGCCCACTTGGCGTTCTCCTGGGAGAGCAGGCCCTCGACCCGCTCGGCCAGCTGGATGTGCCGGTCGTCCCCGGCGTACGGGCCCGCCTGGGCGAGGTAGAGGTAGCGCTCGCGTTTGAGGGCCTCGGCCGTGGCCCGGTAGGTGATCCAGTGCTCGTGGTACTGGAAGATCTGCTGGATTCCCTCCAGCACCACCACCACCGCCGCCAGGCCGCCGGTCACCCAGACGGGGCTGTGCATGCTGGCCACCACCGGCAGCGCCGCGGCGATAGCGATCTCCAGCACCTTGAGCCACTTGTACCGGCGCTGGCTGTAACCGCTCTTGTCGTCATACCACTTGAGCTGGTCCTGGAGCCGTTCCCAGGTCGGGTCCGCTGGGTCCGGCGCGCGCCCGGCCTCCACTGGCTCCGCCGGTGCTGCCCCATCGTCACCGCTTGTCATCCGCGTTCCCTCCGGCCGCTGCAGCTGAACGCCTTCGCTGCAAAACGAATTGCTTGGCTGATCATCGGGCCTCCGGCGCCGCGGCGGCAAACTCCCGGTGAGCCGGGGGGCCCGCCGCGCACCGGTCAGGCCTCCGTGCGATCCACCGGGCCCGGCGCGACGTGTGCGAGCACGTGGTCAAGCGGCCGGGGGACCCGGCTGAGGTCAAGCGCGCCCACCAGCAGCCGCGCGTACTGGCTCTTGCGGCCGGACCGGGTCCCGATGAACCGGTGAAGCTGCCGGTCCGGGCTGTGCCCCTGCTGGGCCGGCTGCTGCTGGAGGATGCGCAGTGACCGGATCTCACCCTGGGCCCGGATGACCCGCTCGACCGAGGCGGTGCCCAGGGCGCGGATCAGCTCCTCCTCCAGGTCGGCGGCGCACACGTAGAAACCGAGCGCCTCCATGCCAGCGCGGGACAGGCCGGAGCCCAGGCCGGCCCGCTCCAGGGCGCGCCGGAAGCAGCCTTCTTCGCCGGCGTCACACAGCCCGGCCAGCCGGACGCCGAGCCCGCGCGGGCCGAGCAGGTCCAGGAAACGGCCGATGTTGGTCGCGCCCCCCATCGGCACCACCGCGATGCCCTCAGCGCCGAGCGCACGGCCGCGCCGCTCCGCCAGTGTTTCGAGCGCGGCCTGATCGCTCCTGCCCTCGACAAGGATGACCGCCCGCGCCGCGGTGGTGGTGGCGGCATCGACGTCCATGACCGGTTCCATCGGCTGCAGGCCCGCTGGCCGGGCACCACACCGGCATCGGGCCCCCATCGTGCTCGGCAGAATCCGCGGTGCCTGCCCATTGTGGCCCCGCGCGGTGCGGCGGGTCGACCGGATTGACCGCCCGCGCAGGCGGCACGCACGGCACGGTCAGGCGGGTACCCGGACCAGGAACAGCCACGCGTTGATCACGCCGCCGGCCAGGCCCGCGAGCACGGCCGGGATCACCTGTCAACCTGTTATACAGATAGACATGAGTCTGCGCGTGGTGACCGTCGCCGACGCCGTCGCGAACGAGCTCAGGCGCCGGCTGCTGGCCGGGGTGTACCCGGCAGGCCAGGAGCTGCGCGACACCGAGCTCGCGGACGAGTTCGGCGCCGCCCGGCCGACCGTCCGCACCGCCGTTCAGGTCCTGGTCGGCGATGGGCTGCTGGAGCGCGGGCGCGGGCGCAGCGCCCGGGTGCGCTCCTTCACCGCTTTCGACGCGGTGGATCTGTACCAGGTCCGCAAGCCGGTCGAGGCCGCAGCGGTCGCGCTGGTCATCGAGCACCGATGTCCCCTCCCCGGCCTCCAGGCAGCGCTGGCCGGGTTCGCCGCGCTGCCGGACAGCGCCTCATGGGCTGTTGTCGCCGACCACGACATCGCCTTCCATCGCGCCATGCTCGGCGCCGCGGCCTCACCCCGGCTGCTGCGGGCCTTCGATGGCATCGCGGCCGAGCTCCGGCTGCTGATCGCCCAGTTGCGGCCCGCCTACCGGGGCGCCCAGGAAATCGCCGCCGAGCACGCGGCCCTCCTGCGTGCACTCCAGGCCGGGGAGGCCAGGCCGGCCATCCAGGCCTGGCAGGAGCACCTCGACAGTGGCGAGCGGTTCTTCCTCGACCTCATCAAGGAGCGAGACCGATGAAACTCACCGACTTCGAAGCGCTCAGCTTCGACTGCTACGGCACCCTGATCGACTGGGAGACCGGTCTGTCGGCGGTGCTCACCCCGTGGGCACGTGAGCACGGGCTGAGCCTGACGGCGGAGCAGCTGCTGACCGAGTACGCCCCCTGCGAGGCAGCGGTCGAGGAGCAGCACCCCGCCGACCTCTACCCCGACGTCCTGGCACAAGGCATGCGGATGCTCGGCGGCAAGCTCGGCGCCGAGGTGACCGCCAGGGACGCGGCCCGCCTGGCGGCCTCGGTGCCCGACTGGCCCGCGTTCACCGATTCGCACGACGCACTGGCCGCGCTGGGCAGGCGCTACAAGCTGATCATTCTGTCCAACGTCGACCGGGCCTCGTTCGCCGGATCGCAGTCCCGGCTCGGCGCCGAGTTCACCAGCGTCCTCACCGCGCAGGACATCGGGTCATACAAGCCAGCGCAGCGGAACTTCGACGCCCTCGCCGCTGAGGCGGCCCGGCTGGGCGTCGGGCCCGGCAAGCTGCTGCACGTGGCGCAGAGCCTGTTCCATGATCACGTGCCCGCCAAGCGGGCCGGGCTTGCCACGGTGTGGATCAACCGGCGCAAGGCCCGGCCCGGCTGGGGCGCCACCCCGGAGCCCCCCGCACCGGTGACGCCGGACTGGGAGTTCCCGTCCATGGCCGCGTTCGCCGCGGCCGCCGGGGCTGGCAGCTAGCCCGGGCCGGTCCTGCCTGGGAGCGGGCGTGGCGGGCGAGGCCGCCGGGCGTATTCCATGGCCGCCGGGCCAATCGCAATGCCAGGCACGGATTCCGCGCACGCCGTTTTGCTTGCCGCAACAAAAAGAACTTGCGGCGGCTGTTGATGAAGCGCGGCTTTATGAATTGCGTGCCCGGTGATGTGCGGCCTGAAGTGCGGCTTGAGGTGCGGCGCGCTGATGCGGGCGGCGTGCTGGCGAATGCTGGCCTGCGCGTGGCGGCGACCTACCGGTCGCTGGCCCGGGTGGCGGAGACCCGCGGCCTCGTGGCGGCGCAGCCCGCCCCGGCACAGGACGCCAACGCGATCGTGGTCACCGCGAGGACCGCTGCCCGCTATCACCTGCGGTCGATCGGCGACCTTGCCAGCCAGGCGCCACGCCTGGTGTTCGGCGGCCCGCCCGAATGCCGGGAGCGGGCTGATTGCCTGCCGGGGCTGGCGCGGACCTACGGGCTGCGGTTCAAGGCCTTCACGGCCACCGACACCGGCGGCCCGGTTACCCGGCAGGCGCTGGAGGCGGGCCAGATCGGTGCCGGGCTGCTCTTCACCACCGATCCGAGCATCCCGGCACAGCATCTGGTCATCCTGGCCGACACCCGCGCCCTGCAGCCGGCCGAGAACGTCACCCCCGCTGGTCCGCCGGGACACCGTCGGCCGCTACGGCCCGCGGCTGCTCGCCACGCTCAATGCCGTCTCGGCCCGCCTTTCCACGGCCGCGCTGCGTGACCTCGACGCGCGGGTGATGCTGGCCGGGCAGGCTGCCCGCAAGGTGGCTGACGGCTGGCTGCGCGCACAGGCGCTGATCCCGGGAAGGCAGAGCACGCGGTGAGCGAGAAGACGGAGCGCCCGGCCGCCCCGCCCGGCGCGGTAAGCCCGCAGGTCCCATCCGGCCCGGCTGGAACGCCGGGGGCGGCCGTTCCTCCCCGGGACACTCCTGCCCAGCGGGCGCGCCTCCAGCGCCGCCCGACCGGTGCCCCGCCGCCGCTGCCGCACCCGATCGCCATCAGCACCACGGCCTGGCTGCTGCTCGCGGTCATCATCCTGACTGGCGCCGGCCGGTTATCCGCCTGCTGGTGCTCAGCCCGCCGCGGTGACATGACCGTCCACCCGCCACAGCCGGCCCTCGCGGACCAGGTCGCCGACGAGCGTGTCCGGCCAGTACCACTGCCAGGAGAACCATCGTCGCAGCTCATGCTCGGGCGCGACGACCGCCGCGCGCACGGCGGCGGCGACCAGGTCCCTGAGCGAGCGGGCCGGGTCAGCGCCCGCCTCGCCGGTGGCGGGGCAGACCTGGTCCCAGCGCGCCAGCTCGCTGGAATGCAGGTGGCCCTGGCCGGCGGTCACCTCAAGCGAGCGCGAGACCACCGCCCCGCACCGCTCCAGCGGCGACCGCAGCGACCGCAGCTCCTGCCGCTTGAGCCCCAGCTCGGTGCGCAGGTCGTCGATGCTGGACGGCCCCGCGGCGGCGAGATGATCCAGCAGCCGGGCCCAGCCGCGGTCGGCGGCGCGCATGCGCTCGATCTCCGCGCGGCAGATCGGGTCGAGCAGCCGCGCCACCGCGCTGGTCACGATCAGGTTCTTGCCGCAGTGGACCGCGGTGACCAGGTAACCGCGCTCGGCGAGCTCGCCGAACCACGGCCACTTCGTGGCCGGCCAGGACGCGAAGCCCCGGCTGCCGGGCTGGTACGGATCCTCATGGCACGCCTCGTACAGGCTCGGCAGCGCGCCGTCCGCGGTGCGGGTCAGCAGCCCGCGGTCGCACAGGAACGCGTCCGCCTCCGCCAGTGTCCGCAGCGCCAGGTCAGGGACCAGGCGGCACTCCAGCGCCCGCCGCTCCCGCAGCCCGGCCAGCGACTCCACGGCGCCATCATTCCCGGCCGTGGGGGCGTTCGCACCTGGCCCCGCGGCCGCGCGGCGCCCGGTCTCCGCTCCCCGCCCTATATTCGTTGCCATGGCACGCCCCGGTGTCCGCCTGGCTGAGCTGCTGGCCGCCCTGTCGCTAGCGGCCGACCTGGGCGCGTCCCTGCGAGGCAGCGGGCCAACGGCTGGTGCCCGCGGCCCCGGCGGATCCTGACGGCCTGGTGGGCCGGGGCCGCCGGGGCCCGGGGCGCACCGGGCGGCTCAGGCCGCTAGCACCTTGGCCTTTTCGCGCTCGAACTCCTCGGCGGAGATGACTCCCCGGTCGCGCAGGTCGGCCAGCTTGGACAGCTGGTCGGCGGTGCTGGCCGGTGAGCTCGCGGCGGCCTGCTGGACGTACTGGCGGAACTCCTGATCCTGCTGTCGCGCCTGCTGTGCCGCCCGCTCGTGCATCGAGCCGCCGCGCACGATCAGGTAGACCAGCACGCCGATCAGCGGGAGGAACAGCACGAACAGGAACCACAGCGCCTTGGCCCAGCCGGACAGGTCATGGCTGCGGAAAATGTCGATGAAGATCCAGATCAGGATCCAGATCCAGATTATCCACAGGAACAGCTCCAGCATCGTCCAGAAAAGGTTCAGCAGTGGATAGGACGAAGCGGCCACGTTCATCACTCCTCCTTTGCGCCGGGAGGCTGCCGGCCGTGACTGGCTGCGGGCCCTGTGCCCGGCGCAGGCCCAGCATTCGCCGGAACCGGATCACCGGCATCACCCCGGGCGGGTGAGGCACGGCAGCCCTTGGCCCGCAGTGATCGGCGGCACCGGCCAGGTGACCGGTCTGGGCGAGCGGCGAAGGCACCGCCCTTTCCCGGTAATGGCCGGCGCCGCTCACCCACCCAGGGTGATGCCCGCCGGTCCGCGGCAGCGATGGAATTTGCTGTATCCAGCCAGGCAAGTCTTGGAAGAGGTGATTGCGGTGTCTGAGAACCCGCCGTCAGGGGCCACTCCCGATAATTCTGACGGCCCCGGCGACGCCAGCCCCTCCGATGGCGCACGCCTCACCACGAGCGCCATCGCCGGCCGCATCGCCGATCAGGCACGCCGCACGGCCAGCGCCGCGAAGGCCCGGCGGGTGGTGGCAGACGACGGTGAGCCGGGCGTCCTTGACCTGACGCCCATGCGCGAGCTGCTCGCCGAGCTGATGGACGAGCTCGGGAAGCTGCGGCTGCGGGACCGGGTAGCCAGGGCGCTGCGGCAGGCCGCCGACATCATCGATCCCCAGACGCCGGATCCCTGAGGTCAGCACCCCGCTGGCTAGCCGCCCAGCGACAGGCGACGGATGTGAGCGCAGCTGAGGTGATGCACCCGGATACCTGTCACGTTCCGGTCTCCCGCCGCGTCGGGCCGCAGCGCCGTGCCGCGCTACTGCCACAGTGCCATGCGGCGGCCGCTACCGGTTCCTGAAGATCGTGAAGAGCACCCGCAGCGCGAGGACGCTGGCGACGATGAGCAGGTTGTAGCCGATCACCTGGTCGAGGCTGACGCTGGGGGTGATCTGGGGGCCGCCAGGTGTGCCGAGCAGCAGCGCGCCGACGATGCCAGACGCGGCGCCGATGAACGCCAGCAGGAACTGGTGGGTCAGCCCGGTGACCACCCGGCGCTCGCGCTCGTCGGCGAACAGCCGCACGTTGAAGCCGAGCCTGCCCTGCTCCATCGCGCCGCTGATGCGGTCGAACCGGCGTGGCAGCCGGCGCAGCACCGGGGCCAGCGCGATCAGCTCCTCGGCGGCCGTCTTCGGCACCGCCGCTGGCGACAGCTGCCCGGCCACATGGTCGGCCGCGTAGGCACGGGCTTCGGCGGCTATGTCGAGTCCCGGCGTCAGCAGCATGAGCGTGCCCTCCAGGGTGGCGAGCGCGCGCAGCACGGTGGCGATCTCGGGCGGGACCGCCAGCTCGAAGCGGGACGCCAGCCGGAACAGGTCGGTGAACATCTCAGCCACCGCCCCGGTGCCGCCCGCGAGGTGGCGGGCCATGAACTGGCCGAGCGCCCGCTCCAGCTGCTGCTCGTCGACGTCGTCGGTGCGGGTGACCAGCTCCAGCAGGGCGTCGCGGAGCGCGGCCGGGTCGCCGTGCCCGAGCGCGAGCACCAGGGCCTGCAGCGCGGCCCGCTGCTGGGCGTCGAGGCGGCCGACCGAGCCGAAGTCGATCAGCGCGAGGCGGCCGTCGGTGAGCACCAGCACGTTGCCCGGATGCGGGTCGGCGTGGACCACGCCGCCCTCGGTGATCTGGTACACCATGCTGCGCAGCAGCGTGCGGCTCAGCTCGGCCCGGTCGAGCCCGCGGTCGTCGATCAGCTGCCCGGCGGCGCGCAGGCCGACCCCGTCGAGCCATTCGATGACGAGCACATGCTCGGTGCACAGCTGTTCATGCACGTCGGGCAGCACCACCGGCACGCTGCCCGAGACGGCGCGCCGCTGGCCCGGCCAGGTGGCGGCGATGGCCGCCATGTTCCGCGCCTCCACCCGGAAGTCGAGCTCCTCCCGCATGGCGGCGGCGAACCCGCGGGCGACGCCGACCGTGCCGACCGCGCGCGCCCAGCGGGCGCGGCGCTCGAGGGTGGCCGCCATCCGCTGAAGGATGTCCAGGTCCTGTTCCATGGTGGCGCGGATCCCCGGCCGCTGGACCTTCACGGCCACCTCGGCGCCCTGGCCGCCGGCGCCCTGGCCGTCGGCGCAGCGGAGCCGGGCCTTGTGCACCTGGGCGATCGACGCGGCCGCGGCCGGTTCGGCCCGCAGCTCGGCGAAGGCCTCGCCCGCCGGCGCTCCCAGCGACTGGGTTATCACCTGCTCGATCTGATCCCACGGCGCCGGCTCGGCCCGGTCCTGCAGCTGGGCGAGCTCGGAGGTGAACTCCTCCGGGAGCAGATCACGGCGGGTGGACAGCAGCTGGCCCAGCTTGATGAACGTGACCCCGCCGTCCTCCAGGGCACGCCGCAGCGACCGCGCGAGGGCCGCCCGCCCGCCAGTGGCGTCCGCGGGGCGCAGCGGCCGCCCGCGCAGGTAAGGGCCCAGCCCATGCCGCACCGCGATCCGGCTGATCTGCACATAGCGGCGTGAGCGGGCTAGCGCCCGCCGCGCGCCGAGGACCATCTCCACCGGCCGTGGCCCGGTGCCGCTCGGCACCAGTGCCTCCGCCAGCACGAGGAAGACCATCGCGACGATCAGCGGGACGCCTATCGCCACGGTGAAGAAGGCCGCCAGGTGCCCGGGCTGGGCCGCCCGCAGCGCCCGGCCGAGAAAGTAGGCAGCGGCGAAGCCGAGCAGGCCGGCGGTCAGCGCCCGCAGCGCCCCGACCGGCAGGCCCAGCAGCCGCCGCGACGCCCACGCCAGGCCCGCCACCAGAGCCATGCTGGTGGCCAGCACGGCCACCGTGAAGATGACCCCGCTTACCGGCGACGGTTGCGCAGCCAGCATCGCTTCCTTCCCCGGCGCCAGCCGCATCAGGCCGGGGCTGGCACCCTGCCGCACCCATGCTCTCAGGCGTGACAGGCCGGGCGGGAGCTACTGCTGCTGATCTTCCCGGTGATGGCCGGCGGCGAGCTCGCGCAGGTCGCCGGGCGGGAGGTCGGCAGCGGCGTAGGAGACGATGCGGCAGTCCGTCAGCGCGCGGACCGTCGCGGTGCGCCGGCCCTGCTCAGGCGATGCGCGCTCGCCCAGCACGGCGCCCGGGCCGAGCTGGGCCAGTTCGGTGCCGCCGGCCTCCACCGCGACCATGCCATCAAGCAGCAGCACGACCTCGTCCGCCGCCTCACCCTCGGCGAGGATCGTCTGGCCGGCCCTGACCTTCCTGGGCCTGGAGTGCGGGCCGTCCCCGCGCATGATGTCGGGATCCGGGTGACACCGGCGACGGCCTCGGTAATCCCCACCGCCACCTCAGGCTGGCCCGCTTGTGGCGGCCCCACTCGCCGCATCCGGTCTCCGTGCTGATCAGCGGAAGGCCCGGTCAAGACGTGCCGTTCGCCTCTAGCTGGGCCCATTGGCCGGCTGTTACTGATGAGTAGCAGATGCGCACGCACCGGGCACCAGCGCGTGCGCGGCAGGGAGGTGCACCATGTCCGCAGCGACTGATCAAGCAGGGACCACACCCGCCGGGGGCGGGACCTTGGCCGCCGGACTGACCAGCGACC
>DATIXO010000297.1:0-5911 GCA_035518495.1 Streptosporangiaceae bacterium | reverse complement strand
TGAAGCGGTTGTCCTCGACCCGCTTGCGGCTCGCGCCCAGGCCGCCGATCTTGATCTCGTCCAGTGCGGTCACGTCACGCCTCCTGTGCTGGCTCGGCGGCCGGATCGGGCTCGGGGCCGCCCGCGGGCGCGGGCCGGAGCCTGGCCGCGGCCCACAGCACCGACTTGACGATGTTCTGGTAGCCGGTGCAGCGGCAGAGGTTGCCGGACAGCGCCCAGCGCACGTCGTCCTCGGTCGGGTCGGGGTTGGCGTCGAGGAGGGCCTTGGCGGCCAGCATCATGCCCGGGGTGCAGAACCCGCACTGCAGCCCGTGCTCCTCCTTGAAGCCCTCCTGCAGCGGGTGCAGCTCGCTGGCGGTGGCCAGGCCCTCCACGGTGGTGATCTCATGCCCGTCGGCCTGCACCGCGAGCATGGTGCACGACTTGATGGCCTTGCCGTCGACGAGCACCGTGCAGGCGCCGCAGTTGGTGGTGTCGCAGCCCATATGGGTGCCGGTCAGCCCGAGGCCCCGGCGGATCAGGTGGGCGAGCAGCAGCCGGGGCTCCACCTCGGCCACCTTCCGCACGCCGTTGATCGTGAAGCGGATCCGGCGCATCGGCGCTTCGCCGGTGTCCTGGTCGCCGAGGTCGTCGTAAACGGTGGTCATGTCAGGCCGCCCTTTCCGCCGGGTCGCCGTCGCCGCTCGCGGGCCCGGCGCGGCTCAGCAGCCGCACCACGAAGGTGCGGACCATGTGCCGCTTGTACTCCGCGCTGCCGCGATGGTCGGTCCTGGGCTGGGCCGCCTGCGCCGCCAGCTCGGCCGCGTGCTCGATGCTCTCGGGCGTCAGCGCCTGACCGGCCAGCGCGGCGGCGGCGCCGGTGGCGGCGATGGTGGAGCCGCCGACCCCGGTCAGCGCGATCCCCGCCCTGGTAACGGTGGTGCCGGACAGTTCCAGCGCCACCGCCACGCCGACGGTCGCGAAGTCGCCGACCCGGCGCTCCAGCTTCAGGTAGCCGCCCGCGCGGGCGCCCTGCGCGGCCGGGATGACGGCCTCCACCGCGATCTCGTCCAGCGCCAGCGTGTTCTCGAACGGCCCGGTGACGAAGTCCGCCATGGGGATGGCGCGCCTGCCCTCCGGCCCCTGCGCGATCACCGAGCCGCCGAGCGCCGTGACGACCGAGGCCCAGTCGCCCTGCGGGTCGGCGTGGCACAGCGAGCCGACCAGGGTGCCCCGGTTGCGGACCAGCGGGTCGGCGATGAGCGGCGCGGCCGCGGCCATGGTCGGCTGGGTGCTCCGGAGCAGGTCCGAGTGCTCCAGGTCGGCATGGCGGCAGAGCGCGCCGACGCGGAGCGTGCCGTCCGCGTCCGCGCGGTGGTAGTCGAGACCGCCGATGTTGTTGATGTCGACGATCAGTTCCGGCGACGCGAAGCGCAGCTTCATCAGCGGTACGAGGCTCTGGCCACCGGCCATCACCTTCGCCTCGTCCCCGCCCTCGCGCAGCAGGCCGATCGCCTCGCCGAGCGAACGCGGTGCCTCGTAGCGGAACCGAGACGGATACATGGGTCCTCCGATGTCCTACTGGACGTTGCAACGCGGGGCGGTGCTCCTCCGGCTCAGGGCCAGCCCGGGCCAGAGCCGCTCCGGTCAGTGATTCCCGGGGCCGCCGTTGGCCCGGGGACTCCCATGTTCAGGATGGGTCCTGCTCTCGCCGGGCTTCCGGGTCGGCCACGGCCACCGGGAGTGACTCGTAGTCGGGGTCCGGGCGCTTTTCCTGGTGCGGCGGCCACGGCCCCGGCACCGGCTGGCCGGCGATCTTGAGATAGTCGATCAGCTCGGGCCAGGCCCAGACGGTCGGGCTCTTCCCGGTTTTCGGCGCGTTCTCGATCAGCTCGTACAGGCGCGGGTTGCCCTGGCTGTGACCGCTGGATTCGATCCGCATCGGGCCGCTCCTGGCACTGCGATGACAGCAGGCATTGTCACCTGCGATGTCCTCACATGATCGCTGTGCCCGGCCAGCCCCGCAACCTGCGAATAAGTTCTTGCTTAAGGGGTCTTTCACCAGGGCTTACTGGTTCCTGGGCGGTGCCGGGAGCCGCTCAGGGTCTGCTAGCTCCAGATCGTGACGTACACCGGCGGCCGGAACCGGGACGGCGGCACCCCCTCCGCGGGCGAGCGCATCAGGTGCATCGCCTCCGGTGTGCCGAGGAACCGCCGGAAGGCGCTGGCGCCGGCGCTGCGGTGCTGGCGCTCCAGCATGCTCACGTGCCAGCAGGCGTCCACCGGCAGGCCGGGCATCTCCACCAGGGAGAGCTCGCCCCGGCGCAGCTGCTGGGCGACCAGGTGCTCGACCGCTGGCGCCACCCCGCCGCCGTCGGCCGCCGCCGCCCAGGCGGCGGTCTGGTTGGGGAACACCCTGATCATGTTCTCGCCGATCCCGAGCTTGGCCAGCAGCTGCCCGGTGCCGGTGCCGGGGTCGGTGCCGGACGGGTCCACCAGCCAGCGCCACTGGCGGGGGCTGCCCCGCAGCGTGGACTGGCCGGCGGTGACCACCACCAGGCGGTAGCGGAAGATCGGCTCGGTCACCACCGCCAGCGCCGGGTCGTCGCTGACGCCGGGGCTGATCGCCACGTCCGCCAGCCGGTTGGCGACCAGCACCCCCATCTCCTTGGTCACCGCCACGCCGACCGACACCTCGACCGAGCCCGCGTAGCGCCGGGTGAACGCCTCCATCAGCGGGCTGACCACGAACTCCGCGATGGTGGAGGTGGCGACGACCCGCATCTGCTCGGGCGCGCCCTGGGCGGCGCGGACCGCGGCGTGCGCCTCGGCGCCCAGCACCACGATCTGCGACGCGGAGGCGAGCAGCCGGGATCCGCCAGCGGTCAGCGTCATCCCCGCCGGGCCGCGGGTCAGCAGCTGGTCGCCCAGGTGCTGCCGGAGGGCGGACAGGGCCTGCGACACCGCAGGCTCGCTGACGCCGAGCGCGCTGGCGGCGGCGGTCACCGAGCCCAGCCGGGCGACCAGCACAAACGCGTTGAGCTGCGTGAGGGTCATAACCATCCCATTATTACTGCGCGGGCCGTCTGCATTTGCCCACGTAGACTGCGCACGCGGGCGGAGTCCGAGGGAGGGCGCATGCAGGTGCCGGCGCATGTCGAGTACGAGAAGGCATCCAGCGTCGCGCACGCGCTCAGCCTGCTCGCCCGGTACGGCCCGGAAGCGCGGATCCTGGCAGGCGGGCACAGCCTGATCCCGATGATGAAGCTGCGGCTCGCGCAGCCGGAGACCCTGATCGACATCAACGGGCTCAGCGAGCTCTCCTACATCAAGGTGGACGGCGGCGAGCTGCGGATCGGCGCGCTGACCAGGCACGCGGAGCTGCTCGCCTCGGATGTGGCAGGCAGGCACTGCGCGATCCTGCACGACGCGGAGAAGGTGATCGCCGACCCGGTCGTGCGCAACTGGGGGACGGTCGGCGGCTCGCTCTGCCAGGCGGACCCGTCGGAGGATCTGTCGGCGGCGTTCGCCGCGCTGAAGGCGCGCATGGTCATCCACGGGCCGGATCACCCGGACGGCCGGACGGTGTCGGCCCGGGAGTTCCACACCGGCCCCTACGAGACCGTGGTGGCGCCGGGCGAGATGCTCACCGAGATCCGGATCCCGGTCTCCGCCGGCGGCGGCAGTGCCTATGAGAAGGTGGGCCGCCGGGTCGGGGACTGGCCGGTCGGTGCGGCCGGGGTGGCGATCTGGCTGGACGGCGACGTGATCGCCGACGCCGGGATCGGCCTCACCGCGGTCGGCGCGCCCCAGTTCGCCGCGCCGGAGGCCGAGGAGTTCCTGCGCGGCGCGCCCGCCACCGGCGAGAGCTTCGCCCGGGCCGGGCAGATCGCCGCCGGGCACTGCCGTCCCGTCTCCGACCAGCGGGGCCCGGCCGACTACAAGCGGCACCTGGCATGCGAGCTCACCGAGCGCGCGCTGCGCAAGGCGCTGCGCCGGGCGCGCGGCGAGGACGCCTGACATGCAGATCACCGTGACCGTCAACGACGCCGTGTCCACCCAGGAGGTCGAGCCGAGGCTGCTGCTGATCCACTTCCTGCGCGACCAGCTCGGGCTCACCGGCTCGCACTGGGGCTGCGACACCTCCAACTGCGGCGCCTGCGTGGTCTGGCTGGATGAGCTGCCGGTGAAGTCGTGCACGGTGCTCGCGGCCATGGCCGACGGCCGCCGGGTGCTCACGGTGGAGGGCATGGAGCGTGGCGGCCGGCTCGACCCGGTCCAGGAGGGGTTCGCCCGCTGCCACGGGCTGCAGTGCGGGTTCTGCACGCCGGGCATGATGCTGACCGCCCGCTGGCTGCTCGATCACAACCCCGACCCCACGGAGGAGCAGATCCGGGAGGCGCTGTCCGGCCAGGTGTGCCGGTGCACGGGGTACGAGAACATCGTGCGCTCGGTGCGCTGGGCAGCGGAGCACCAGGGAAGCGACGGTCACGGCGGCCCTCGTTTGGCATCCGGGGGGCCTGAATGAGCGCGCCGCAGGCGCCGGGCCACGGTATTTGCTGGCGCGCCTCCGGCACGACCCAGCGTCAGCGGTGTCCCGGCGCCGGGGACCGCCTCCCGCCGCGCCATCTTGCGCGCCTCCGGCACGACCGAGCGAGGTGCTCGCTGGCGCGCCTCCGGCACGACGCACCGCGAGGGAGGCAATGAAATGAACGGGGCGTACGGGCCGGTGCCGCGCAAAGAGGATGCCCGGTTCATCCGCGGCCGGGGCACCTTCGTGGACGACATCCAGCTGCCGGGGATGCTGCACGGGGCGATCCTGCGCAGCCCGCTGCCGCACGCCAGGATCGTCGCGGTCGACACCACGGCGGCGGAGGCCCATCCCCGGGTGGAGGCCGTGATCACCGGGCAGGCCCTGGCCGAGGCCGGGCTGGCCTGGATGCCGACGATCTCCCAGGACACGCAGGCCGTGCTGGCCACCGACAAGGTGCGCTTCCAGGGCCAGGAGGTCGCGTTCGTGGTGGCCCAGGACCGGTACTCGGCCCGCGACGCGCTGGAGCTGATCCACGTCGAGTACGAGCCGCTGCCGGTCGTGGTGGACGCCGAGCGGGCGCTCGATCCCGGCGTGCCGGTCATCCGGGACGACCTGCCGGGCAAGGCCGACAACCACATCTTCGACTGGCAGGCGGGCGACAAGGCTGCCACCGACGCGGTTTTCGCCGCCGCGGACGTGGTGGTCGGGCAGGACATGCTCTACCCGCGATCCCATCCCGCCCCGCTGGAGACGTGCGGCATGGTCGCCGACGCCGACCCGGTCAGCGGCAAGCTGACCGTCTGGTCCACCTCGCAGGCCCCGCACGCCCACCGCACCATCTACGCGCTGGTGGCCGGGCTGCCCGAGCACAAGATCCGGGTGGTCTCGCCCGACATCGGCGGCGGGTTCGGGAGCAAGGCCCCCATCTACCCCGGATACATCTGCGCCATCGCCGGCTCGCTGAAGACCGGCAGGCCGGTCAAGTGGGTCGAGGACCGGTCGGAGAACCTGATGTCCACCGCGTTCGCCCGCGACTACCACATGCACGGCGAGATCGCCGCCACCGCCGACGGCACGGTGCTGGGCCTGCGGGCCACGGTGCTCGCCGACCACGGCGCCTTCAACGCGACCGCCCAGCCGACCAAGTTCCCGGCCGGGTTCTTCCACATCTTCACCGGCTCCTACGACCTGCAGGCCGCGCACTGCGCGGTGACCGCCGTCTACACCAACAAGGCGCCTGGCGGGGTCGCCTACTCGTGCTCGTTCCGCATCACCGAGGCGGTGTACCTGGTCGAGCGGATGATGGACATCCTGGCCCGCGAGCTCGGCATGGACCCGGCCGAGCTGCGGATGAAGAACCTGCTGCGGCCCGAGCAGTTCCCCTACACCACCCCGTCC
>DATIXO010000296.1:0-2887 GCA_035518495.1 Streptosporangiaceae bacterium | reverse complement strand
CGCGGCCAGCAGGTCCACCGTGCCCGCCAGCGGCGTCGGCTCCCCGGCCGCCGCCGCGTTCTCCTCCCCAGCTGGCCCGGCGCCGCCGTGCAGCAGCACCTGGCCGCCGGTGATGATGCCAGGAGCGCGCAGCAGCCTGGTCATCGCGTAGGCCAGCGTGGACTTGCCGCTGCCGCTCTCGCCGGCCAGCCCGAGCACGGTCCCGCCCACCAGCGTGAGGTCGGCGTCGATGACCGCGTGCACCGCGTCCGGCCCAAGCCCGTAGTCCACCCGCAGCCCGCGCACCTCGATCAGCGGGCCGCCCCGGCCGGGAGCATCCTGGCCGGTCACTAGGGCACCATCTTTCTCGCGGGCACCACTACGGTGCTTGCCGAAGGGACTCGGCGGGAGCCGGGGTGACGGCCTGGGTCGGTCGCTGTTGGACGGCCACGATGACACCGCCGCCTCCGGTTCTCCCGGGGACAGGGACTGGCAACAGGGAGATGCGCCGCAGAGCGCCGGTTAGTGACCATCCGGTGGCTGTCCTCCTCGCCGGGTCGTCGCTGCCATGTCAAGGAGTCGAGTTGCCGTTTGCGCTGCCTGAAGCACAGGTCTTCACCGGGATCGACTGGGCCGCCGCTGCCCATGCGGTGTGTGTGATGAACGCCGCAGGCAAGATCGTGGCCGAGTTCACCATCGAGCACTCCGCGGACGGGATCGGCGCGCTGATCCGCCGCCTGGCCCGCTTCGGCGATCCCGGCGATGTGCCCATCGCGATCGAGCGGCCCGATGGCCGCCTGGTGGACCTGCTGCTGGAGGCCGGGCACCCGGTGGTGCCGGTCAAGCCGAACGCGATCAAGGCCTGGCGGGAGGGGGAGGTGCTGTCCGGGGCCAAGTCCGATGCCGGGGACGCCGCGGTGATCGCGGAGTACCTGCGGCTGCGGTGCCACCGGCTGGCGCCCGCTGTGCCCTACTCCGATGAGACCCGGGCGCTGCGCACCGTGGTGCGCACCCGCGGCGACCTGGTCGACCTGCGGGTCGCCGCGACCAACCAGCTCAGCGCGCTGCTGGAGGCACACTGGCCCGGCGCCAAGGCGATCTTCGCCGACGTGGAGTCTCCGATCAGCCTGGCCTTCCTGGCCCGCTACCCCACCCCGGCCGCTGCCCGCCACCTCGGCGAGAAGCGGCTGGCCGCCTTTCTGGTCAAGCACGGCTACTCCGGCCGCCGCCCCGCCGCACAGTTGCTGGACCGGCTGCGCTCGGCCCCGGCCGGGACCACCGGCGAGGCCCTCACCGAAGCCCTGCGCGACGCCGTGCTGGCCCTGGCGGCCGTGCTCAGCGCGCTGAACAGTGCGGTCAAGGACCTCGACCGGTCCGCCGCCGCCCACCTCGGGGAGCACCCGGACGGGCCGGTCTTCACGTCGCTGCCAAGGTCGGGTCAGATCAACGCCGCCCAGGTGCTCGCCGAGTGGGGCGATGCCCGCCAAGCCTACGAGCACCCCGACTCCGTCGCCGCCCTCGCCGGCGTCACCCCCGTCACCAACCAATCCGGCAAGCACCGCGGCGTGCACTTCCGGTGGGCCTGCAACAAGCGCTTCCGCCAGGCCATCACCACCTTCGCCGACAACAGCCGCCACGCCAGCCCCTGGGCGGCCAAGATCTACAACGACGCCCGCGCCGCCGGTAAAGACCACCCCCACGCCGTGCGCATCCTCGCCCGCGCCTGGATCCGCGTCATCTGGCGCTGCTGGCACGACGGCGTGCCCTACGACCCCACCAGGCACGGTGCCGCAGCAGCCCTGGCCGAACACGCGACCGGCCCATTTGCGGCCTGAGGTTGACACAGGGAGTGTCATCGGCACTCCTCCCCGAAGCACCGGGGTGCTTCTGGCGTTCCGCGAAACTTACAATCGTTCGCTTGACACGTCATTCAGGGCGCTTTCCGGAACTCGCGCCGGAGATTCCAGCCGGAATTCTCCCACCGCGGCCGGGGTCCCGCCACGCACGGCCGCCGTGGCCGGGATCCCGCCGCGCACGCGCGCCGCTGCCGCCACCGGTGTCTGCTGGGCGGCCGGCCCGGGCTCGGCGCCGTGGACGTACTTGCGGCCCCGCAGCAGCGACGCCACCGCCGCGATCAGGCAGGCCACGATGGCGAAGTCGAACGCGATGGCCAGCCCGCTGGCGAACGGCGCCGAGATCAGCGACGGGAAGAAGGTGTGGCCGGTGAGGTAGGCGGCGTGGCTCGCGGGCAGCCGGTCAACGACGTTCCCGAGCAGTGACTGGATCGGGTTGTAGCCGAGCAGGGCGGCGAACAGGATCGAGACCGGGGGCAGCGCCGCCACCCGCGCCGCGTCCGCCGGCGGCACGCCCTGCGCGACGAGGCCATGGCTGAGGGTGGCGGGCAGCGACGAGGCCAGGCCGAGGATGATCAGCGTGAAGAAGATGCCGATGGACAGCACCATGGCCGAGTTCTGGAACGTGGCGCTCATGCCCCCGCCGACGCCCCGCCGCTCGGGCGGGAGGCTGTTCATGATCCCGGCCCGGTTCGGTGAAGCGAACAGTCCCATGCCGATTCCGTTGAGCAACAGGATGCCCGCGAACTGCCAGTAGACGAAGTCCACCGGCAGGAACTGCAGCGCGGCGAAGGAGGCCGCCGCCACCACCATGCCGCCGGTGGCGAACGGGCGGGCACCGAACCGGTCCGACAGCCAGCCGGAGACCGGCCCGGCCACCAGGAAGCCGATGGTCAGCGGGAGCATGGCGATGCCCGCCCACAGTGGCGTCTGGCTGAAGCTGTAACCGTGGATGGGCAGGTAGATGCCCTGCAGCCAGATGATCAGGATGAACATCAGGCCGCCCCGGCCGAGCCCGGCCAGCAGGTTGGCCAGGTTCCCCGCCGTGAACGGGC
>DATIXO010000295.1:0-14385 GCA_035518495.1 Streptosporangiaceae bacterium | reverse complement strand
TGGCCGACCCGGCCGACAGGCGTTATGCGTATCCGTTCATCAACTGCACCAACTGCGGGCCGCGGTTCACCATCGTGACCGGTGTGCCCTATGACCGGCCGCTGACCACCATGGCGCCGTTCACCATGTGCGCGGCGTGCGAGGCGGAGTACCACGACCCGGCGGACCGCAGGTTCCACGCCCAGCCGGTCTGCTGCCCGGTCTGCGGGCCGCGGCTGCGCCTGCTCGGCAGGCTGCACAACGAATTGGCGGGGAACCCCCTGCCGGAAGCGGCCCGGCTGCTGGCCGGCGGCCAGGTCGTGGCCGTCAAGGGGCTGGGTGGCTACCACCTGGCGGTGGACGCGGGCAGCGAGGCCGCCGCGTTGGCGCTGCGGGCCCGCAAGCACCGGGAGGACAAGCCGTTCGCGCTGATGGTCGCCGACGTGGCGGCCGCGCGGGAGCTGTGCGAGGTGGACGAGACCGGCGAGGCGCTGCTGGCCAGTGCCCGGCGGCCGGTGGTGCTGCTGCCGCGGCTGGCCGCCGCGCCGGTCGCGGGCGCGGTCGCGCCGGGCAACCGCCAGCTCGGGATCATGCTGCCCTACACCCCGCTGCACCACCTGCTGCTCGCGGAGACCGGCCGCCCCATCGTCCTGACCAGCGGGAACGTCTCCGACGAGCCGATCGCGTACACCGACAGCGACGCGCTGGCCCGGCTGGGCGGCATCGCGGACGCGTTCCTCACCCACGACCGAGCGATCCACATCCGGACCGACGACTCGGTCGTCCGGCCCTGGCGGGGCAGGCAGACGCTGCTGCGCCGGTCCCGCGGCTACGCGCCCGAGCCGCTCGGCCTCACCGCCCGGCTGCCCCGGCCGGTGCTGGCCTGCGGCGCGGAGCTGAAGAACACGTTCTGCCTGGCGGTGGAGAACCGGGCGTTCGTCTCCCACCACATCGGCGATCTGGAGAACTTCGAGACCCTGCGGTCCTTCACCGAGGGCATCGGCCATTTCCAGCGGCTGTTCGGCACCGAGCCGGAGGTGGTCGCCTACGACCTCCACCCGGAGTACCTGTCGACGAAGTACGCGCTGGAGCGCGACGGCGTGGACCTGGTGGGGGTGCAGCACCATCACGCGCACATCGCCTCCTGCCTGGCCGACAACGGGGAGGAGGGCCCGGTCATCGGGGTGGCGTTCGACGGCACCGGGTTCGGCGCCGACGGCACGATCTGGGGCGGGGAGTTCCTGCTCGCCGACCTGGCCGGCTTCGAGCGGGCGGGCCACCTGGAGCCGGTGCCGATGCCCGGCGGCGCCGCCGCGATCAGGCAGCCGTGGCGGATGGCGGCGGTCTACCTGGACGCGGCGTATGCGGGCGGCGAGGTGCCGGCCGGCCTCATGGTCGCCGGGCGCCACGCCAGCCAGTGGCAGGAGGTGCTGGCGATGGCGCGGCGGGGCGTCAACGCGCCGCTCACCTCCAGCGCGGGCCGGCTGTTCGACGCGGTCGCCGCCCTGCTGGGGGTGCGGGACACCATCAACTACGAGGGCCAGGCCGCGATCGAGCTCGAGCAGTGGGCCGATCCGGCCGAGCGCGGCGCCTACCGCGCCTCGGTCGGGCTGGGCAGGGCGGGCCCGGTTGAGGTGGCGGGCCCTGGTGGTGCGGCGGGCCCTGGTGGCGTGGCGGGCCCTGGTGGCGTGGCGGGCTCCGATGGCGTGGCCGGCCCGCTGCGGGTGCGCGGCGCCGACCTGGTGCGGGCGGCGGCCGAGGACCTGCTGGCCGGCGTCCCACCCGCGGTCATCGCCGCCCGGTTCCACCGCGGGGCGGCGGCGGCTATCGCGGAGGTGTGCGTGGCGCTGCGGGACGGCTCCGGGTTGGGCACGGTGGCGCTGTCCGGCGGGGTGTTCCAGAACCTGCTGCTGCTCGGCCAGGTCACCGGCCGGCTGGAGGAAGCCGGGTTCCGGGTGCTCAGCCACGCGCGGGTACCGCCCAACGACGGCGGGATCAGCCTCGGCCAGGCAGTGGTGGCTGGCGCCCGCGACCGCGCAGCGGGGCTGGCCGCGCTGTAGCCGCCGGCGCGGGGGTGAGGCCCGGCTGGATCAGCTTTGGCTGGTGAGCGCGCGCGCCCCGCCGCGCGGGCAGGGCGGGTGAGTGCCGCCGGGCCCGCGGTGACCATTCCGCCTCCCCGCGAGCCAGCCGATACCGGGTACGTCGGCCAGGTCGGCGACCATGACCCGCGGGCTGGCCGAGGAGCGCCTCATCCGGAAACCGCGAACGGCCCTGAAGGGAGTCTGAGATGACAGTCCGCCCGGCTCGGCCCAGGAGCACCATCCGCAGATGGCGTCATCTGGACAGACGCGCCAAGCTCCACTCTGGCGCAGGTCATGGGTGTGTGGAGTAGCTGGCGCCGCGATGGCGGTGGGCGACCGTCGGCTGGGCCTGTAGGCACTCGCGGGTTTGTCAGGTGATGGCGAGCGCGATCGCCAGCGCCTGGTTGACAGCGCGCATCGATGCGGGCGAGAGGGCTCCGAGGTACTCGCCGAGTTCGTCTTTGCCCAGCTGCTCGATGCAGTCGGCGTTGGCGTAGCCGGCGAGAGGGTCGCCGGGAGCCAGCTTGACCCAGGTCGGCAGATCGCGGGCCGTGGTGGTGAGCCTGATGGCGATCACGTCAGAGAGCAGGCGGTTACGGGAGTTGTTGGACACCACCAGCCACGGCTTGGGGCCATAGCCGAGATCGCATCGGTAGACCTGCCCTCGCTGTGGGGTCACGCTCATGTGGCATCGCCACGCGCCTGCCGCGCCCCACGGCGCGTGCGCAGCACGGCCGCCTCCGTTGCGGACTCGTACGGGTAATGCGGGTTCTCAGCCGCCGCCGCGGCATAGCCAGCGTCCAGCTTCTCCTCCTGCAGCTGGCGCCAGGCGCGGCGGATGGCCTCCTGGACGGCCGCCGAGCGGCTGGGGTAGTGCTCAGCGAGTTCGGCGAGCTGGCGGGCCGTGTCCTCGTCCAGCCGGACTGTCATAGCACTTGTCATACATTGATGATACCGCTGCTGTATTACGGAAGGTAAGCGGCGAAGCGGCTCGCCGCGGCCCTGGTGCTGTTCGGCTGGCCGCTGGTCAGAGCTCATAGTCCAGGGCGTAGGAGTGCGCGCCATTCGGGCCGATGATGATCTGGCCCTCGCCGCGGATCCCGGCCAGGTCGCCGATGCCGCTGGTCTCGACGATCTTCCAGGTCATCCAGGGCACGCCGTCCGTGCCGCCCGCGTTGTGCTGCAGCACGAAGCCGCCCTTCCGGCCGTGCAGCGTGCCCTCGAACCGCTCGATGCCCACGTAAGCCGCCGGGTGCTCGGTGTGGACCGTGATGATGTCGGTCTCGCTGTGGCCGGCCAGATCCCCGTGGAAGGTCTTCGTGATATGAGCCCGCGCGAGCTGCACCCCCGCGCGGTCGTCGTGCGGCTCCTCGGTGCCGAAGCGGTCGATATCGAACGTGCCTTCTGCTCTGCTCATGCCTGCCACTGTGCCGTACTGTGCCGACAGCAGGCCGGCGGGGCCCCTGCCCAGGCCGCCCGGCCGCCGGCGTCAGGCAGCGGGTACCGCGCGGTCAGCCAGAAACCGGCAGGACCGCGCGGTACCGGAGCTGGCGTCCTTACCGCCCTGGCCCGGTCAGGCCCGGTCCTCGATGACGTCCAGGTCGTAGAAGACCGGCTCCCCGTCGGAGAGCGCCATGTACTTGGCCGCGGCGGCCTGCGTCTCGGGCAGGTTCGAGTTCTCCATGGCCGACTCGTAGGAGTCGAAGAACACGATCGCGAAATAGCGGCCGGGCTGGTTGCGGTCGGCCGCCAGGACCTCGCGCCGGACGGTGCGCTTGCCCTCCGTGGCCTTGCGCCACTCCTCGTCTACCCGGCGGACGCCGTCCAGGTCGGAGGTGGTGAACTGGAACATCTGCACGAACCTCATCTGGTCGCTCCCCACGCCCAGCTGTGTTCCGTGATACGCCGCCAGGCCCCGGGCCGGAACAGCGGGGAGCGGTTCCGTTGCCGTCCGGGCCGGTGAGGCCGTCGGCGACGAGACCGAGGCCGATCCCCAGCATCCAGACGTCCTTGCTGACCGCCATGCCGGCCTGGGTCGGCCAGATGCTGCCCGGCTTGCGCATGGCGGGGGTGCGCGCGTACATGGCGAGCAAACTGCCGGAGAACCCGGTGAGCGCCGCCCCGGCCACGGCGTTGGGCACGACCGGGACGAGCAGCGCGGACCCGATGGCGATCTCGCTGGCGGCGAGGATGCGCAGGAAGCGTTCTGGCGGGATCCGCTCGAGCACCGGGAAGGCGCGCGCCGCGACGCCGTGCAGGGCCTTGGCGCGGGCCTCGTCGCCGTGCCATTTCTCCAGGCCGGAGTGGAGGATGTAGCCGCCGGTGGCGATGCGGCCGGGGAGGTCACGCGCCCTGACAGGAAGACGCACGGGAGGTCCTTTCGTCTCGGGCCCGGGCTTCAGATGCCGGGGAAGATTGGCCGGAGCTCGTCGAGATCGACCCCCCGGGTCTCGACGGGCGGGGTGTGGGCAGGATCGAGACGCCCGTAGACCAGCCGGATGAGAGCCTCGGCGGGCAGCCGCAGTTCCGGGCCGGGCTCCTCGCGGTCTCCGGCCGCGGCGGGTTCGAGCGTGACCGCCTCGCCGGTCTCCAGCGTGAAGTGCCGCTGCGGATCGCTCGCCGACACCTGCACCTGCCGCTTGTTCCCATCCGGCTTGCCGGTCCACCCCGCGAGCTGGCCGAGCGTGTCGACGAGCAGGCCGACCGCTTCGGGGGCCACCGTCGCGGACGGGTCCAGCGCCACGGCCACGTCCCAGCTGTGGACCGCGTGCTCGGACAGGCGCATCCGCGCCAGCCCGGCGATGTCGAGGTCCATCCCGAACAGCAGCAGGCGGAACCGCTCCCGCTGGCCGTCGTCGAGCGACTCGAGCCGCTCGACCAGCGCCTCGTTGGCGTGCAGCGAGTCGGCTGCCTGCGCCTGCGGGCTGCGGGCGTTCCACGCCTCCCAGATCGGGCCGAACACCTCCTGCCCGGGCGGCTCCTGCCCGGTCAGGCCGGCCTCAAGCCACAGGCCGAAGACCTCCGCCTGCGACCCCAGATGGGAGAGCACCTGGGCGATCGACCACTCGCTATCGTACGAGCGCTGCCGCAGCTGCTCGGCGGTCAGCGGCCCGGCCAGCGCGCGAAGGGCGTCGTGGGAGTGCCGCACGGCAGCGATCCAGCGGTCAGGGTCGGTCTCCATGTCGCTCTCTCCGTTCCGGACGGGTGCGGGCCGGATTCCAGGCGGTACAGGGCGTGGTTCCAGGCAGTACGGGCAGGCCGCGGAAGGCAGGCGCCGCTCATGTGGAGGATGATTTCCGGAACACCCTAACAGTTTCCGGAGGATGCCCTCCACATCTACCATGGGCGAATGGACGCCTCGACCAGCCCGGCCGCCCCGACCAGCGCGGATGGCGCGGACGGCGCGGATGGCGCCGGGGCGCCGCGGCGGCTGCGGGTGGACGCCGAGCGTAACCGGATGGCGCTGCTGGAAGCCGCCCGGGAGGTGTTCGCCGAGCAAGGTCTCGAAGCGCCGCTGGAAGAGATCGCCCTGCGGGCCGGGGTCGGCATCGCCACGCTCTACCGCCGGTTCCCCACCCGTGGCCAGCTGGTCGCCGCCGCCCTGGTGGACAAGATCGCCCAGTACGCGGATGCCGCGGAGCAGGCCCTGGCCATCGGCGACCCGTGGGCCGGCTTCGCCAGCTTCGTCGAGCGGATCTGCGAGCTGCAGGCCGACGATCGCGGCCTGTCCGACCTGCTGTCCATGACGCTGCCCACCGACGACCGCATCGAGCAGCTGCGCAAGATCGCGAACAAGCGCGTGGCCAGGCTCGTCGCCCGGGCCAAGGCCACCGGCCAGCTGCGCCAGGATTTCGTGGCCGAGGACCTCCTGGTCCTGCTGATCGCCAACGCCTCGGTGGTGCATGTCACCCGCCGGGACGCCCCGGGCGCCTGGCGGCGGTTCGCGGCGCTGATGCTCGATGCGTTCAGCCAGGCCGGTGAGCCGTCCTTGCTGCCCGCGCCGCCCGCCCGTGCGCAGATGACAGGGGCCATGCTCCGGCTGGCCACCGAACGGGGCTGCGGCGGACGCGGATGAGTGCGGGGATGAGTAGACCGGCGGGTTGCCGCGAGGGCCTCATGCCCCGCTTGGCGCCTCCGCCGCCTCGACCGACAGGATCCGCATCTCGCCGCCGGACAGGACGGCCGCGTCGGGGCTGCCGCACGGGCACAGCGGGATCGGCCCGTCCGGCTCGAACTCCTGGCCGCAGGAGCCGCACCGGCACCGGGCCGGTACCTCGCTGATCTCCAGCCGGGCCCCTTCCAGGCTCGTCCCCTCGGTGGCGGGCCCGAAGTAGAAACGGACCGAGTCGGCGCTCACCCCGGACAGCGAGCCGATCTCCAGCCGGACGCAGGCGATGGGGACGCCGGGCATCCGCTCCGTCACCGCCGTCACGACACTCTCGGTGATCCCGTACTCGTGCACGCGGTCTCTCCCCTCGCGTCGATCGCGGTAGCCGGCCAGTCGGTAGCCGGTACGTCGGTAGCCGGTACGTCAGCAGATCCGGGGCAGCGGGTCCCCGACCAGCAGGTCGACGATCCGGGTGCCGCCGAAAGCGGTCTTGAGCAGCACGATGCCGGGCTGGTCCGCGGTGATGTGCCCGATGACCGCGGCCTGCTCGCCGAGCGGGTGCGCGTGCAGGGCGGCCAGGGCACGTTCGGCCTGCCCGTCATCCACGACCGCGACCAGGCGCCCTTCGCAGGCCACGTACATCGGGTCGATGCCGAGCAGCTCCGCCGCGCCCCGCACCTGGGTGCGGACCGGGATCTGGTCCTCCTCGACGATCACGCCCACCCCGGCGGCCACCGCCACCTCGTTGAGGATGGTGGCGACTCCGCCCCGGGTCGCGTCCCGCATGGCCCGCACGCCGGGGACCGCGCCCAGCAGCCCGGCGATCATCGTGTTCATCGGCGCCGTGTCCGAGGACAGGTCGGCCTCGATGTCGAGCTCGCCGCGGGCCAGCATGATCGTCACGCCGTGGTCGCCGACCGGGCCGGACACGATGACCGCGTCACCGGGGCGGGCGGTAGCGGCGCCGAGGTCCAGGTCATGCTCGACCACCCCCACCCCGGCCGTATTGATGTAGCAGCCGTCGGCCTTGCCCCGCTCGACCACCTTGGTGTCGCCGGTGACGATCTGGACCCCGGCCGCGGCCGCGGCGGCGGTCATGGACGCGACGATGGTGGTCAGGTCGGCGACGGGAAAGCCCTCCTCCAGCACGAAGCCGGCCGACAGGTACAGCGGGGTCGCGCCGGAGACCGCCAGGTCGTTAACGGTGCCGTTCACCGCCAGGTCGCCGATGTTGCCGCCGGGGAAGAACAGCGGCGAGACCACGTAGGAGTCGGTGGTCAGCGCGATCCGCGCGCCGCCCACCCGCAGTTGCGCGGCGTCTTCCAGCGGCTCGAGCAGCGGGTTGCGGAACGCGTCGAGGAACACCGCCTCGATCAGGGTCTGGGTGGCCTTGCCGCCGGCCCCGTGCGACATGGTGATCCGCTCTTCCCTGATCCGCGGGCGGCGGCGCCGGGCCCGCTCGATCCGGTCCAGCACCTGCTGCTCGCGGTCGGACGGGGCGCCGGCACTCCCGGCCTGCCCGGCCGCCCGGGACGCGGCGGTCGCGTCCTCGGCCGCGTGCTCCTCGTGCTCACGCAGGGCCTCGTCGACCCAGTTGGTCCCGCGGCCGGTCATGGCCGGCTCAGCTCCACCTCGACCACCCGGCGGCGGCTCATGCGCCCGTAGTTGTAGTACGCGGCGCAGGCGCCCTCGGGCGAGACCATGCAGGTGCCGATCGGTGTCTCCGGGGTGCACGCGGTGCCGAACACCTTGCACTCCCAGGGTTTGAGCACGCCCTTGAGCACCTCCCCGCACTGGCACGCCTTCGGGTCGGCCACCCGGACGCCGGGCACGCCGAACAGCAC
Organism: Streptosporangiaceae bacterium; assembly: GCA_035518495.1. Classification (GTDB taxonomy): domain Bacteria; phylum Actinomycetota; class Actinomycetes; order Streptosporangiales; family Streptosporangiaceae; genus UBA9676. The sequence goes on along the minus strand of DATIXO010000295.1, from coordinate 6,373 downwards.
CTCGGCGTCGAACGCGCGGAAGTCCTCGCGCAGCCGCATCGCTGAGTGGGTGATGAAGCCCAGGCCGCGCCATTCGAAGTAGGGCCGCAGCTCCATCACCTGGTTGATCGCGGTCAGCGCGGCCAGGTTGCCGTCCCACGGCACCACCCGGGTGTACTGGTTCTCCACCTCACTGCGGCCCTGCGACAGCTGCACCATGAGCAGGTAGATGGACTGCAGGATGTCCAGCGGCTCGAAGCCGGCCACCACCACTGGCTTGCCGTAGTCGGCGGCGATGAACTCGTACGGCCGGCAGCCGATCACCGTGGACACGTGCCCGGGGCCGATGAACCCGTCCAGCCGCAGGTCGGGGGAGTCCAGGATGGCCTTGATCGCCGGGATGATCGTGACGTGGTTGCAGAAGACGGAGAAGTTCTCCAGCCCCATCGCCCTGGCCCGCAGCACGGTCATCGCGGTGGAGGGGGTGGTGGTCTCGAACCCGATGGCCATGAACACGACCCGCTTGTCCGGGTTCTGCCGGGCGATCTTCAGCGAGTCCAGCGGCGAGTACACCATCCGGATGTCGGTGCCGGCCGCCTTGGCGTCGAAGAATGAGCCCTGGCTGCCCGGCACCCGCATCATGTCGCCGAACGAGGTCATGATCACATCGGGCTGCGAGGCCAGGTGGATGGCGTCGTCCACCCGCCCCATCGGGATGACGCACACCGGGCATCCCGGCCCGTGCACCAGCGTGATCGCCTCGGGCAGGTAGTCCTCGAGCCCGTGCTTGTAGATGGTGTGCGTGTGCCCGCCGCAGACCTCCATGAACTTGTACTGGCGCCCTGGCTCACACAGTTCCGCGATCCGCGCGGCCAGCGCGTGCGCCTTGTCGGCGTCGCGGAACTCATCGACGAACTTCATGGCACCGCACCCCCTACTCGATCCGTGATTCGGCCAGGGCGGCGAGCTCGTCGGCGTAGGCCTGCCCGATCCCTTCCAGGAACTCCAGCGCGGCCGCGGCCTCGCTCTCGTCGATCTTGGACAGGGCGAAGCCCACGTGGATGAGCACCCACTCGCCGGGATCGGGCGGGTCGTCGGCGAGCAGGCCGATGTTGATCACCCGCCGGACGCCGCTGACGTCCACCCTGGCCAGGTCCGGCTGGTCCGGGAGGAACTCCACCACCTCACCTGGTATGCCGAGGCACATGTGATCACTCCTTCGTGGCGAACCCGCCGCTGCTGACTGGCTTCCCGCCGGTTGCCGGCTTCCCGCCGGGCTGGGCTGGCCCGGGGGCTTCCCGTACCAGGTCCATCACCATCCGTGCTGCCTCGTCCACCGCCGCGGTGACCGGCTCGCTCAGGCCGATCCCCTCCGCGACGCTGGCCGGCTCACACCCCACCACCAGCACCCGGCCGGCCTCGGCGCCGAGCATCCCGGTCAGGCCGAGCATCACGTCCGGCTGCATCCCGTGCGGATCGAACAGCATGCTCTCGGTCAGGCCGGGCGACGACGCGTCGCCGTCCGCGGGCGGCCGGGGCTCCGGCTCGATGACGTAGACGGTTCCCGGCTCCCCGTCCCGGTGCACCGAGTCCACCAGGATCGTCGCGTCCCAGCCCTGTGCCAGGTCGTAGGCCAGGTGCATGCCCCTGATGCCGTAGTCGGTCACCGTCGTCCCGTCCGGCAGCTCCTCGAGGGCCAGCCGGCGCGCCACCTCCACCCCGAACCCGTCGTCGCTGAGGAAGATGTTGCCCAGGCAGGCGACGAGCGTGCGGCGGGTCACCGGGTCACCCGCCTTCGCCGAGCGCCGCGAGCGTCAGCTCCCACAGCGCGTGGTAGATGGTGGTCTGGGCCTCCTGGATCCGGTGCACCGAGGACGACGGGGCCACGAACAGGTAGTCCAGGCCGTCGAGCTCGGCCATCTGGCCGCCCTGGTAGCCGGCGATCCCGACGGTGAGCATCCCGCGCCGCCCGGCCTCGGCCAGGCCCCGCAGCAGGTTCTCCGAGTTGCCGCTGGTGGACAGCGCCACCGCGATGTCGGCTGGCCGCCCGAACGCCGCGACCTGCCGCGCGAACACCACCTCCACCCCGATGTCATTGCACAGCGCGGTCACCACGGCGGTGTCATTGGACAGGCAAAACGATGGCAGCGCGCGCATGCCGTCACCGGGATGGAGGAACAGGGTGGCCATTTCCTGCGCGTCCGTGGAGCTGCCGCCGTTGCCGAACGCGAGCAGCCGCCCGCCGGCCGAGAAGCGGCCGGCCATGTCGGCGGCGCAGGCGCGCAGCCGGGCGGCATCGCGGGCGCAGACCTCGCGCCGCAGCGCGGCGATCTCGGCGGTCTTGGCCACGGTGGAGGCACGGACCTCCTCCATCACCGCGTCCAGGTCGCTCTGGCCGGCGTACAGGAACGGGTACAGCGACTCCATCGCCGCGGCGCTGCCAGAGGCCCCGCCCGCGCCGGCGCCCGCCCGGCCTGGGCCGCCGGTCCTGCGGGGGGCGCCTGCGGGGGTCATGACGCCACCACCGCGATCGCCTCGCCGGCGTGCACGAGGATAGTGTCGCCCGGCGTGGCGGATACGAAAGCGACGCTGACCTCTTCCTCGCCGGAGCCGGTGTCCACCACCGCCAGGCCGTCGGCCAGCAGCCGCACGACGGTCACAGGTACGGCCGTGTCGGAGCAGGTCACGCACACGTCGTCGTGGCATTCGGGGATGCCCGGCGCACCCGGCCCGCTGGTCATGCGATCACCCCCGGTGTGAGCACGCCCGGCTGCTCGAAGAACACATGCACGAGTTCCCACAGCACGTGATACATGGTCACGTGCACTTCCTTGATCACGCGCGGATCGTCCGACCGGGCGGCGAGGACATGGTCCACGGCCGGGCTCGTCCCGATCGGGCCGCCGTCGCCGCCGGTGAGCGCGATGGTCAGCATGCCCAGTTCCCTGGCGGCCTGCAGGCCGCCAAGCACGCTGGGGCTGCTGCCGTCCGCCGCGATGCCCAGCGCGATGTCGGCAGGCTCGGCGAGCAGGCGGATCTGGTGGGCGAAGATGCCGTCCATCCCGCCGTCCGCCGCGAGCCCGGTGACGGTGGCCACGTCCGCGGTCAGCGAGATGGCGGGCAGCGCCCGCTTGCCGACGATCACCGGGTGGACGAACTCCACCGCCACATGCAGGGCGTCGGTGCTCTCGGTGCCGGTGCCGAACACCACCAGCTTGCCGCCCTGGTGGAAGCGCACCGCCATGGCGTGGCACGTCACGGCCACCGCCCCGGCCTGGCCGGCCAGGTCCTCGATCGGCGCCTGCCTGCGGGCGAACAACGCGGCGACGTCGTCGTCGGTGGAGAGCCGCGTCAATGCGCTCACTTCCTCAGCGAGAGTTCATCCGGGCGCGCCGGCCGGTGAGGGCACCTCGACCTCGGCTTCGAAGTCGACGGCGTCGCGTACCTTCAGCGCGCCGAAGAAACCGGTGTAGGGCTTGATGCCATAGGAAGACTGCACGACCGTCCCGGTCGCCCGGTAGCGGTTCTCGCCCACCTGGCTGACCTGCAGGCGCAGCGGCCGGGCGACCCCGGCCAGCGTGAAGGTCCCGTCGATGGCCCCCCGGTCGTCCCCGGCGGCCTGGAACTGGGTGGCGGTGAACTCCGCCTCTGGGTGCCGGTCGGCAGACAGCACGCGGCGGGCCGTCGAGGTGATCTCACGCCGGTCGCGGTCGGTCAGCGGCTTAACCCCGCCGTTGCCCTCGCGGACGATCCACGAGGTCATGTCGATCTTGGCCTCGATGGACGCGGGCGTCTTGTCGTCGTTCACGGCGAGTTCGCCCGACCACCGGCGCACGTCAATGACGAGATCATGCCCGGCCACCGCGCCCAGGCCTTCACGAAACGTCCTGATGACGATCCGGCCGTTTTCCGGGCCCAGCGGGTAACGCCCAGGGGCTACCGTCATGACAGCACGTTAGGACAGTTATGGGGGAACGTCCAGCCCAACCAGCGGACACACCTGTCCGGACGAAGCAGGCCCTGGGGCGCCGGCATCCGCGGGGCCGCCTACCTGTCCCGCGAGGGCGTCTCCCAGGGCCGGGCTTCCATGACTGGCAGATGTGAGTCCGGCGTCAGGGAAACGGAAGCTCCCCGAACAGCTCCTGGATCCGGCGCAGGTCCCGCATCCGGGGCTCGGTCTCGCCGCCGACCCAGCGGCCGACCGTCTTCACCGACACGCCGAGCTGGCGGGCGGCCGCCTCGTGGGTCAGGCCCTCGCGGCGCAGGGTGGAGGACATCCAGTCGGCGAAGGTGGCCTGGCGGGCCGGCTCTGCCGCACGGGCCGGGGCGGCCGGAACCGCGGCCGGTGTCCCAGCGGCGGGAACACCGGTCGGCATGCCGCCCACCGCGTCATTGGAGTGCAGGACGTCCACCTCGACGTGCTCGGGGAAGATGCGGAACGACACCTGGATCGCCCCGGTAGGCCCGGCGGCGTCGAGCAGGGCGCGGAAGACGGTCTCGCCGACCTCCCGGTTGCCCTCCTCCGTCAGCGGTGACTCGGCCAGGCACTTGCGGACGAAGTCGCGGATCTCGGGGATCCAGGACGGGCGGGCGGGGAAGGTCTGGGACAGCACCACCACCGGGACGACTTCGACCGAGCCGTCCTCGTGCCCGTGGCTCCGGTCAGGCACTCGTGTCTCTCCCTCGCAAAGCCCGGCCAGCACCCCCGCCGGCCCTCCGGGCGTGGCCCTGTACGCAGCGTACGCGGGGTTACCCAGACCTGCCCGTTACCTGGGACTCATATTACTAGTGGTGCTGAGCATCAGCCGCGATGATCATTTGTGCCGGCCGGACCCAGCTGGCCTACCGGACATTTATGTCCACCAGATCGACGGTTCAGTCTTGTCCTGCCCCGGTCCCGGGTTTAGCATGATCGCGACTGCACCCCCGGTGCGGCCGGTCCGCTATGAGCCATTTTCCAGTGAGGAGGTGGCCTGGCAATGGCCACTGAGACGCAGACCAGCGACCCCTCGCCGGGCGACGCTGCCGCCGAGCCCGTTGTCCACATCCTGTGGATGAACGGAGGGCTGGGCTGCGACGGGGATTCGGTGGCCCTCACGGCGGCCACTCAGCCGAGCATCGAGGAGATCGCGCTCGGCGCCCTCCCCGGCCTGCCCAAGGTCGCCGTGCACTGGCCGCTGATCGACTTCGAGTGCGGCCCGGAGCAGGGCGCCGACACCTTCATCGAGTGGTGGCACAAGGCCGACCGCGGTGAGCTCGACCCGTTCGTCCTCGTAGTGGAGGGCTCCATCCCGAACGAGGCGATCAAGGAGGAAGGCTACTGGTGCGGCTTCGGGAACAACCCGGCCACCGGGCAGCCGATGACCACCAACGAGTGGCTGGACCGGCTGGCCCCCAAGGCGACCGCGATTCTCGCGGCCGGGACCTGCGCCACCTACGGCGGCATCCACGCGATGGCAGGAAACCCGACCGGGGCGATGGGCGTGCCCGACTACCTGGGCTGGGAGTGGCGGTCGAAGGCGGGCCTGCCCATCGTCTGCGTCCCCGGCTGCCCCACGCACCCGGACAACCTGTCGGAGACCATCCTCTACCTGCTCTACCAGGTCGCCGGCCAGGCGCCGATGATCCCGCTGGACGAGGCGCTCCGGCCGACCTGGCTGTTCGGCGCCACCGTCCACGAGGGGTGCGACCGGGCCGGCTACTACGAGCAGGGTCAGTTCGCCACTGAGTACGGCTCGCCGCAGTGCCTGGTGAAGCTGGGCTGCTGGGGCCCGGTGGTCAAGTGCAACGTGCCCAAGCGGGGCTGGATCAACGGCGTCGGCGGCTGCCCGAACGTGGGCGGCATCTGCATCGCGTGCACCATGCCGGGCTTCCCGGACAAGTTCATGCCCTTCATGGACGAGCCGCCGGGCTCGAAGGTGTCGGCGACCGCGTCCACCCTGTACGGAACCGTGATCCGGACCCTTCGCGGCTTCACCGCCAAGACGGCCGACGAAGAGCCCAAGTGGCGCAAGAAGGGCGATGACCTGCTCACGGGTTACCAGAAGACCTGGTGAGGCTGACCGGCGCACCCTGGCGCGCCTGACCGCACTGAGCGTGACCGCACGGAGAGGGATGAGCGATGGCCAGCGACATTGTGGAGATGAACTGGGACCCGATCACCAGGATCGTGGGCAGCCTCGGCATCTACACCAAGATCGATTTCAAGCAGAAGAAGGTCGTCGAGTGCCACAGCACGTCGTCGATCTTCCGTGGCTACAGCATCTTCATGAAGGGCAAGGACCCGCGGGACGCGCACTTCATCACCAGCCGGATCTGCGGGATCTGCGGCGACAACCACGCCACCTGCTCGGTCTACAACCAGAACATGGCCTACGGGGTGCGGCCGCCGCAC
>DATIXO010000294.1:0-4107 GCA_035518495.1 Streptosporangiaceae bacterium | reverse complement strand
AGATCCTCAAGGCCCGCTACCAGTACGGCAACGATGAAAGCCTGGATGGCCAGGGGTGTGAGACACGAGCGTAGGGATCGTTGATCGCGGCTGCTCGCGCGGGCACTCTGAGATAGCTTATTTCTCAGAGGAGGCGCGGTGGCTGACGAGCCGGATCTGGCGGGGCTTGAGACAGAGCGGGCCCGGTTGTATGCCGAGCTGAGCGGGGTCGGGGATTTCCGGCGGGGCACGCTGAACGCGGTGTTCCGCAGGTGCGGCAAGCCGAACTGCCGGTGCGCGCGGCCGGGCGAGCGGGGGCACGGCCCGCAGTGGAACTGGGCCCGGTGGGCGGGCGGCAAGACGGTGACCACGCATCCGCGGCCGGGCCCGGAGCTGGACAAGGCGCAGCGGGAAGCGGGCGAGTGGGAGCGGTTCCGCTCGCTGACCGGGCAGATCGAGGCGGTGAATGAGGCGATCTGCGACGTCCGGGCGGCAGTAAGCGGCCCTGGCGAGGCGGCTCGGGACGGCGAGGGGCAAAAAAGGGGCTCCTGAGCCGGGAGCTCTCCGCGGCGCTCGCGGCCGAGGCCGCCGCGGAGGTAACCCGGCTGGCTGCCGCCGCGGCCGCGTCGCTGGCGGGCGGTGCCGGGCTGGAGCCTGCGGAGAATGTGATCCGGGCCGGATTGATCCGGCTGGGCGCCAGCGTGCTGGGGGATCTGCTCGCCGCCGACGCCGGCTATGCCGGCCCGCGCGCGGACTGCGCCGCCGGGCACCAGGCGGACTTCGTGTCCTACCGGGTCAAGGCGGTGGACACGGTGCTCGGCCGGGTCGCCATCCGGCGGGCCTGGTATCACTGCGATCAGTGCCATCACGGGCTCGCGCCTCGTGATGGCCAGCTGCAGATCGCCGGGCAGGGCATGTCGGCGGGGCTGCGCAAGATGACCGCCCGGGCCGCCGCGGCGGTGCCGTTCGCCGCCGCCGCGCGGCTGATTGGCGAGCTGGCCGGGATCACCTTGACCGGCAAGCGCGCCGGGCGCCGGGCCGAAGCCGACGGCCAGGCGGCGGCCGCGGTCATCGAGGCCCAGGCCGCTGCGGTCATGGCCGGGACGCTGGCGCTGCTGCCGGCTGCCGAACCGCTGCCCGGCAAGCTATACGTCGCGATCGACGGCACCGGCGTGCCCATGGTGGCAGCCGCGACCGAGGGCCGGCCAGGCAAGAGCGAAGACGGGCGAGCCCGCACCCGCGAAGTCAAGATGGCCTGCGCGTTCACTCAGACCACCACCGGCGATGACGGCTACCCGGTCCGCGACCCGGCCTCCTCGTCCTACCTGGCCACCTTCGCGGCCGCCGCAGACTTCGGCGTGCTGATGGCCGCCGAGACCCGCCGCCGCGGCGCCGCCCAGATCCGCCAGCTCACCATCCTGGGCGACGGCGCCGCCTGGATCTGGAACCTCGCCGCCCAGCACTTCCCCGCCGCCACCCAGATCGTCGACCTGTTCCACGCCCGCGAGCACCTCCACGACCTCGCGAACCTGGCCGCCCGGCTGCTGGCCGGCCACCGCGACGAATGGCTCGCCGAACGGCTGGCCGAACTCGACAACGGCGACATCACCGCCTTGCTGGCTGCAGGCCGCGACCTGCGCTTCCTCGGATCACTGGCCGGCGAGCGCGACAAAGCCCTGCACTACTTCGAAGTCAACGCCCACCGCATGCGCTACCAGCACTTCCGAGCCCTGGGCCTGTTCACCGGCTCCGGCGTCGTAGAAGCCGGCTGCAAATCCGTCATCGGCCAGCGGCTCAAGCTATCGGGCATGCGCTGGACCGAGCACGGAGCCACCGGGATCCTCACCCTGCGCTGCCACGAAGCCAGCAACCGATGGGACCAGATCTGGCAACAGCCGCACCACCAGACACCCGCCGCCTGAACCACGCATCTGAGAAGCCAGCGCACTCAGACCACACAGCTCAGCGGAACCTACCCGCCAGTCACCTACATTCACGTCCCACACCCCCCGGGTGCGCGCCAGTTTTGTAGGTAGCCGTGGTCAGCCTGCTGCTGTCTGAGTGTGGTCTTGCTGGCAGATGCCGGTTCTGGCCGGGGTGGTCTGGTAGTGGGGGCGCTGCCAGATCTGTTCCCAGCGGTTGCTGGCGTCTTGGCAGCGAAGGGTGGCGATGCTGGCGGCGCCGGGGATGGTCCATCTCATGCCGGAGAGTTTGAGCCGCTGCCCGATGACGGCTTTGCACCCGGCTTCGACCACGCCGGAGCCGACGAACATGCCCAGGGAACGGAAGTGGGTGTATCGCATCCGGTGGGCGTTGTTCTCGAAGTAGCCGAGCTGCTTGTCGCGTTCGGCGGCCAGGGAGCCGATGAAGTTCAGGTCGCGGCCGGCGGCCAGCAGGGCCGGTATGTCCCCGGCGTCAAGTTCGTCCAGCCGCCGGGCGAGCCAGTCCGGCTGGCTGCCGCGCAGCAGCCGGGTGGCCAGGGCAGCGAGGTCGTGGACGTGCTCGCGGGCGTGGTAGAGGTCCACGATCTGGGTGGCGGCGGGGAATAGCTCCCCGGCGATGTTCCAGATCCACGCCGCCCCGTCACCCAGGACGGTGAGCTGGCGGATGTGGCTGGCGCCGCGGCGGCGGGCCTCGGCGTCCAGGAGCTGGCCGAACCGCTCGGCGGGTTCGAAGGTGGCCAGGTAGCTGGACGAGCCTGGGTCACGGACGGGGCGGCCGTCGTCATCGACGGTGGTCTGGGTGAACAGGCAGGCCAGCTTGACCTCCCGGGTGCGGGCCCGCCCGTCCTCGCCCTTGCCGGTGCGGCCGCGGGTTTCCGCCGCCACCATCGGCACGCCGGTGCCGTCGACGGCGATGTAGAGCATGTCCGGGGCCGGGAAGGGCGGCGGGACAGGGACCACCTCGCGGGCGCGGATCGCATCGGTCTCAGCGTCATTGGCTGCGGCAGCCGCCGTCCCGGTGGCCTCCGCGGACCGCTCAACGCGCTTGACGGTCAGGTCGATGCCGGCCAGCTCGGACAGCAGCCCGGCGGCCCTGGCAAACGGGACCATGGCCGCGGCCCGGGCGGTCATCTTGGCCAGCCCCGGCGACATCGAGGTCCCCGTGACGCCGAGTTCGGCGTCCTTGGGGGCCATGCCATGGCCGCAAGCGGCGCAGTGGTACCAGGCCCGGTTCACGCGGACCGGCCCGAGCACCGTATCAACGGTCTTTTCCCGGTAGGAGACAAACTCTGCCGCGTGGCCCGCCCCGCAGTCCACGCGCGGGCCACGGTGGCCGGCGTCCAGCCCCAGCAGGTCTTCCAGCAGCCCGCCGCCCAGCCTGGTCATGGCAGTGCGGATCGCCAGTTCCACCGCCTCCAGGCCACCGCCCGCGCCCAGCGAACGCGCCGCCACCGCGGCCAGGCGCCCTACCTCGGCGGCGGCCTCCTGCGCGAGCGCCTCGCAGAGCCCCCCCTTTCCCCGGCCTGCCCGGAAGGCTCACCAGCCGATGACCCCAGCGGCCTGGCCTCGCAGATTGCCTGGTTCACTTCCACGATCTGCTCGGAAAGCGCGGTGAACTCCTGGTAGTTCGCCAGCTCCGCCCGGACCTTCTCCAGCTCGGCAGCGGCCAGCTGGCGAGTGCGCGTCTTGCCGCCCACCGAGCGGGTCCACAGCCATCGCGGCCCGTGACCACGGTGGCCCGGCCGGGCGCAGGCACAGTTCGGCTTGCCGCAGCGCCGGTAGGTGGGGTTGATGCTGCCGGGCCGGAAATCGCCGGTCGCGGCCAGCCGCTCATACAGCTGCGCCCGCTGCTGCTCCAGCTCAGGCAAGGATGACTCGGCCATCGGCGACTCCCGTCTGGAAGGCTAAACACTTCCAGACTAGGACGATACCCTGCGCCTTCCCTAACTCCCTACCTTCGTGCCGCACACCCCCAAACGGGATGACCCCAGGCGATTGTCGGTGCCGGGAGGCAGGATGGCGGACATGAGTGACGGGCCGGCAGCGCTGGACCCTCGCCGGGCCGCGGGGGCGCTGGGGATCAGCCGTGGAGGGCTGCGACGGGCCGGAATGGACCGCTCCTACAGCCCCGCAGAGATCGCCGCGCTGAAGGCCGCCCCGCCTGAGTGGCTGCTGGCCGCTCGTT
>DATIXO010000293.1:0-27461 GCA_035518495.1 Streptosporangiaceae bacterium | reverse complement strand
CGGCGCGCTGAGCAGCATCGGCACCTCCTGGGTGGTGCTCAACAGCGTGATGACCGGCAACAAGGCGATCGGCTTCGGCGCCAACCCGGCCAACCCGGGCACCCCGGGCGGCGGCAGCGGCGGCGCCATCTACACCGACGGCGACACCTACACCGTGACGATCGCCGGCACCGTCATCGCCGGCAACCAGGCCCGGGAGGGCGGCGGTGCGGTGTTCTACGTCAGCAACGACCACACCGGGACACTGCAGATCGAGGACTCCAGCCTGTCCGGCAACATCAGCGACGGCTTCGAGACGGCCGGCTTCCCCGGCATCTTCTTCATCGGCCAGGGCAAGCCGGTGGTGACCTCCTCCACCCTCGGCTGAGCCGCGCGGCCCAGGGCGGCCCGCCGGGGGGCGGGGGCCAGGGCAGCCCGCCGGGGGGCGCGGCGGCCCGCCGGGGCGCCGCCATCAGGTGGTGCAGTCCCGCATGGCGCGGGCGAACGCCTCGCCCCGGTCCCGGTAGTCGCGGAAACGGCCGAAGCTCGGCGCCGCGGGCGACAGCAGCACCACCCCGTCCGGCAGCGCCCAGCGGTAGCCGCGCTCGACCGCCGGCGCCAGGCCGTCGCAGGCGGCGACCTCCACCTTGCCGGGGCCTTCCGCCTCGATCGCGGCCTGGATCCGCGGGCCGCTGTCGGGCACCGCCAGCACCAGGGTGGGGGCGTCGCGGGTGGCGAGCCCGGCGGCGAGCGGGGCGTAGTCGATGCCCCGGTCGTGGCCGCCGGCGATGAGGGCGACCCGGCGGCCGGGGAAGGCGTCCATCGCCGCCAGGGTGGGCAGCACGTTGGTGGACAGGCTGTCGTCCACGAACACCACCCCGCCGGTCTCGCCGATCACCTCGAGCCGGCTCGGCAGCGGGGCGAAGCCCGCGCAGGCGGCGGCCAGCTCGGCCTCGTCGCCGGCCTGCGGCAGCCCGAGGGCGCGCAGGCAGGCGCGGGCGATGAGGGCGTTGCGCCGGCTGTGCGCGCCGAGCAGGCCGAGTGGCGCCATCCAGTCGGCGCCGGGGTCGTCACCGGCCCGGACCCACTCCACCCGCGGCCCGAGCAGGCCCGCCCGTTCCCGCAGCGGCTCGCTGTCCCCGTTCGCGACCGTCAGGTCCGCCCCCGGCTGGGAGCAGGCCGACAGCTTGTCGGTGTAGTAGGTCTCCACGTCGCCATGCCAGTCCAGGTGGTCGGGGTGCAGCGAGGTCACCGCCACCACCGGCGGCGAGCAGGGCAGGTCGGTGGCCTGGTAGCTGGATGTCTCGATGGCCCAGTAGTCGTAGTCGCCGTCGTCGTGCGCGGGATCCCACGGCGGCTGGCCGATGTTGCCGCCCACCAGGCAGCGGTGCCCCCACCGGCGCAGCAGATGCCCGACGATAGCCGTGGTGCTGCTCTTGCCCTTGGTGCCGGTGATGCACACCACCCGGTCCCGGTCGGCCCCCGCCAGCCACAGCCCGAGGCCGCCCACCACCGGGACGCCACGGGCCTGCAGCTCGGCCACCTCGGGCCGGTACCGGCTGATGCCCGGTGTCTTGATCACCACGTCGCAGGCGGCCAGGGCGTCCAGCCCGCCGTCGCCGGTGGCCAGCACCGGGCGGCCGCCGGGGCCTTCGGCCGGCGGGCGGTCGTCCACCAGCACCGGCTCGGTGCCGAGCGTGGCGAGCCTGCGGATGTTCGCCTGGCCCTCCATGCCGAGGCCCCACACCCCGGTATGGACCCCGCGCAGGTCAGACCAGCAGATCATCGGCCGCATACGCATCAGGGATCCAGTGCTCGCCGACCGGCCGGAGCAGCGCCTCGATGGTGGGCGGGTCGGGCGGCGGGAACTGCGCGGCCAGTTCGTGCAGCAGCGCGGTGCCCGCCCGGTCCGGCCGGGCGGCCGCGAGCACCGCCGCCGCCCGGCACTCGCCGACCTCGCCGACGCACTCGAACGGCTTGCTCGCCGCCGACGTCCCGAGCAGCGCCCGGAACCGGCCGGCGAGGGAGGGATCGGCCAGCGGCTCGGCCCCGCCGAAGATCTGCGTCAGGTCAGCGGCGGGCAGGAACGGGGCCAGGATCAGGTCGATGAAGCAGCACTTGTCGCACCGGCCGCACCAGTTGTCCAGGCGCAGCGCCGGGTCGATGTGGAAGGCCCGGTTGCAGCTGCGGAACGTGGCGTGGTACTGGGCCAGCCCGGCGAACTTCCGCGCCACCCACAGCTCGGTGAACGGGCGCAGCGCGGAGAAGTAACTGACCCGGGCGCCGAGCGCGCCGTCCACCAGCTGCCGGAAGCCTGCCTCGAACTGCATGCTCTTGGAGTACTGATGGTTGATGGCGCGCCCGCCCGCCGTCAGCGTGGGGGCCGACGCCGACCATTCGTTGGACATCACCACCGCGTCCCGGCCGTCAAGCAGGGCGGCCATGACCGCGATCGCGGACAGGATCCCGGTGACCGGCACGTGCCCGTTCAGGAAGCCGAGCCCGGCCGGCCGGAGCAGCTGCGGGTCGATCTCGCGGCCGGCCCGGACGACCGGCAGGCCGGTGACCGCGGCCGGGCGCTCGATGGCGGCGAACCGGTCACCCGGCCTGCTCATGACGAACAGCGCCGCATCGCCCCGCCCGCGCATCAGTTCCACGGTGACGATCGAGTCGATGCCGCCGCCGAACGGGATGAGCATGGCGCGGCGGGCGCCCGCAGCGCGGTGCGGCCCGCTGGCCGCCGGGCCGCCGATGACCCCGCCGGTGAACTGGAGCGGGGACAGGTCCAGGCCGTTGCGGTAGGCGAACTCGCCCAGCCCGTCGAGGTAGAAGGTGCGCAGGAACGCGAGCTCGGCCACGGTGACCGGGAGCTGGCCGAGATCGACCGACGGCGGCGCGGCGGTCTTGTAGTACGACACCCCCGCCAGCAGGCAGATCAGCCGGGCTGCCTGCGCGACCGCCGGTGAGTCCCAGTCCCCCGCCGGGCTGAAGGTGATCTTCTCCGCGAAATCCCGCCCGCCGAGCGAGTACCGGCAGGTCAGCAGCCCCTGGCCAGGATCAAGGTCAAAGCCTTCGTAGCAAAACAGATGGCCGGGGCTCATCGCTGCCCCCGCGGCCCGAGCCTGGCGGCCAGCGCAAACCGCCCGCACGGGCGCTCGGCGCGGTGGCTGAAGAAAAGGCCGGCACCGGGCCCGGTGGTCATGTCCGCCACATGGATCTGGCTGTCCGGCACGCCGGCCGCGCGCAGGGCCTGCCGGTTGGCCGCCGGGAGGTCGAGCAGCCACCGGCCGGGCCCCCCGCCAGCGTCCGGCCGCAGCAGGGCCGGTGCCTGCTGGCCGAAGGCATCCCGCACCGCGGCGGCCACCTCCTCACCCACCTGGTAGCTGGCCGGCCCGATCGCCGGGCCGATGCCGGCGATGACGTTCCGCGGCTGGCTGCCGAGCTGGCGCATGGCCGCCAGCGCGGCCTTCGTCACGTGGGCGGCCGTGCCCCGCCAGCCAGCATGCACACAGGCGAGCACGTGAGCGGCGGGGTCGTACAGCACGACCGGCACGCAGTCGGCCACCAGGATCGCCAGCACGGTTCCCGGTTCCGCGGTGACCAGCGCGTCGGCAGAGCCGATCGCGTCGCTGGCGGCGAGCGTGCCGCGGCCCCGGTCGGCGGCGGACACGACGGCGGCGCGGCTGCCGTGCACCTGGTTGGCGAACACGAACGCGGCCAGGCCGGTGCCGAGGGCCGCCGCGGCCCGGCGCCGGTTCTCGTGCACGTGGGCCGGATCGTCGCCGACCGTGAGGCTGAGGTTCAGCGTGGCGTACCGGCCCGCCGACACCCCGCCACGGCGGGTGGTGACGATGACGTCGGCCGGCACCGGGTCGAAGACGGGCCAGGCCAGGACCGGCAGGCCCGCCCGCTGGCGGAGCGCGGCGGCCGTGGTCGTGGTGGCGGATGTCATCGTCAGGATCCTAGTGCCGCCGCTGCCCGTCCCCGGCCAGTCCGGCCGGCCCGGTACCAGGCCGGGCCGGCGGGCCCCCGGCACCGGATGGCCTACTGGATACAGCCTATTGAATACATCCGTGATTTACGTCACCATCGTTCTGACCACCGAGCAGGGGGGACTGGGGCAGCGCAAGCCAGAACGGAAGGTTGGCTTCCATGCTTGTCGGCGCATCATCAGGCTTCATCCAGCACCTCAATCCCCTGAGCTCGACCCTGGCCAGCACCGTGGTGGCGCTGATCCCGCTCGCGTTATTGCTGGTGCTGCTGGCCGTCTTCCGGATGACGGCCTGGCTGGTGGTGACCATCGGCGCCATCGTCACCATCGTGATGGCGATCACCATCTGGCATGCGCCGGCCGGGCCGACGCTCCAAGTCTGGCTGATCGGGGCGGCGACCGGGATCTGGTCCATCGACTGGATCGTGTTCTGGGGGGTGGTGATCTACAACGTCCTGCACGAGACCGGCGCCTTCGAGGGCCTGAAACGCTGGCTGGTCACCCAGGCGTCCGCGGACGTGCGGGTGCAGGCCATCCTGCTGGCCTGGGCGCTGGGCGCGCTGCTCGAGGGGCTGGTCGGGTTCGGCTACCCCTGGGCGGTGATCGCGCCGATCCTGGTCGGCCTGGGGGTGGTGGAGATCGACGCGATCCGGGTGGCCGCCATCGGGAACAACGCGCCGGTCTCCTACGGCGCGCTGGGCACGCCCATCATCGCGCTCGCCACGGTCACCGGGGTGCCACTGCTGACGCTGTCCGCCTCGGTGGGCCGGATCGTGGCGCTCATCGCCCTGCTTCCCCCGTGGATCCTCATCTACCTGGTCTCCGGCCGGCGCGGCATGCGGGGCATCTGGCCGCTGCCGGTGGTGGGCTCGCTGGCCTATATCGCAGGCCAGTTCCCGACCTCCCAGTGGCTCGGGCCCTACCTGCCCGACGTCATCGGCGCGCTGGTCTGTTTCGGCGCGCTGCTGTTGCTGCTGAAGTACTGGCAGCCCGCCGAGACCCTGGGCTTCGGTGGCGTGCCGGTCACCAAGGAGGCTGTGCTGGCGGGTGCCGTGCCGGGGGGCAGCGCGTCGGTGGGGGGCGGGGTGGCCACCGAGACGAGACCGGCCGGCGGTGGGTTCACCGGCGGGTTCACCGGCGGTGGATCGGCGGGAACGGGCCCGGCCGGAGCGGGCCCGGCCGGCGGTGTCTCCGGGGACGGCGGGCCGCCCGGGGCGGTCCCCGCGAACCGGCGGAATGGGTCCGCCAGCCCGGCGGGCACGTTGCGCGAGGCGGTCCCCGGGCTTGTCTCGTTCGGCATCCTGGTCGTGATCGTGGTGGCTGCCACCGGCCCGTGGTCGCACATGGCCGACTACCTCTTCTGGAAGCCAGAGGTCGATGCGGTCAGCTCGCTGTCACACCAGCCGGTCGCGATCGAGTGGAAGTTCGCGCCCGCTGTGGCCGGCACCTGGATCCTGGTGTCCCTGCTGGTCATCCTGGTCTGGCTGCGAGCCGGGTGGGAGCAGTTCAAGACCGCGATCAAGCGCAGTGCGACCCAGATGTGGGGGGCGCTGCTGGTCGCGCCGATCATCTTCGGGCTGGCCCAGGTGTTCAACTACTCCGGCATGGCCAGCACGCTGGCCCACGGGTTCGCGCAGGTCGGCACCGCGTTCATCCTGCTGGCCCCGATCCTGGGCTGGATCGGGGTGGCGCTGTCGGGGAGCAACACCTCCACGAACGCGCTGTTCGGCGGGTTCCAGTACGCGGTCGGCGGCCTGCTGCGCATGCCGCTGCTGCTGCTGCCCTCGCTCAACTCGGTCGGCGCCGAGGTCGGCAAGCCGATCGCCCCGCAGACGGCCAGCGTCGGCGTGACGACCACCAGCTACGTGCGCAGGGAAGGCGAGGTCATCCGGCACAACTTCGGCTGGACGCTGGTGCTGCTGGGCTGGCTGATCCTGATCGGCCTGTTCTACTACTACGTGCTGCCCCAGGCGATGCGCCTGTGACGCACGCCCGCGGGACGGCCAAGATCTACCGGACACGCCCTAGTTGGAGAAGTCCTGGGTCATCCACACCGTGCCGTGGCTGTCCCGGGTGATGGCGATCCCGATGTGGTGGAACTTCTTGCTGAGGATGTTCTGGCGGTGGCCGTCGTCCGGCGGCTGCTCGTCGAGCATGCTCCTGGTGAGCGCCACCGCCAGCTGGGTGATCGCGGCCGATGAGCTGGCCACCGGGCCGCCTTCCCCGATGTTCTCGCCTGCCGCGTTCCAGGTCACGCCGGCGGCCGTTTCGCGCGCGCCGAGCGAGGGCTCGCCGGGGCACTGGTGCGAGAGCCCGCACCCGGCCGCCATGAGGGCGTTGTGGCGGCCCGCGCTGCGGCTCAGCCCGGCGGTGATCGTGTAAGCCGGGAGGCCGGCCTGGGCGCGCGCCTGGTTGATCAGCGCCAGGACCTGCTGCACCGCCTCGCTGCCGGCCGCAGGTGACGTGCTCGCGGCCGCCGCCCCGCCCGGCGATGGCACCGTGCCCGCCGCGTGGCCCGCCGATGGTGCCCCGGTCCCGGACGGCGGGTGCTCGCTGGCCGGGGAACCGGCCGGGAGAGCGGACCCGGCGGCCCGGGCGTCCGGGTCTGCCGCCGGGGCAGGGCAGGCCGCCGGGGAGGCGGCAGCGGTGCTGGGGCACGGGCGTCCCATCACCGCCGCATCGCCGCTGGTCAGCACGAACTTTGCGGTGGCGGTGGTGGCCACGAAGGCGAGCACGGCGACGGCAACCCCGGTAAGGATCAGGCCGACGACCGGCAGTCCCCGGTCGTCACCGCCGATCGCCTGATGGCGACCGGATCTTCGGGCTGGCATTCCGCCCCCCACCCGCCACCCGGGCGCGGCGGCCCTACGGCCCGCGCTGCCAGTCGCCTGGCCCGGGCCGGGGTGCCCGCACCCGGGAAGCCCCGCTCAGCACATATCCGCCGGTCATCATCCCATGCCGGGTGACGCCGCGTTGTGCAGAGCGAAGAATGCCTGGATGGCAGCGCAAGTCCGCGGCGTGCCGCACCGGAAATGGCTGCGGCGGCGGGGAGCCGTCGTTAAGGTGGTCGCGTACCAGCCCGCTGCGTGCCGCCCGCGCAGGCGGGCCGGGTGCCGTTCTGGGGCCGATTTGACCACGATGCCAGTTCGTAATGGCTGTATCACCGATGGTTGGTAACGAAAGGGCTGGGCGCCGTGACTACTGCGGGCGAGCATGCGCAGCCGATCCGTGCAGCTTCCTCTGGATCGGCCGGGTTTGGTGGACACCAGCAGGGCTGCCCGCCGGGTATGGCCGGGCTCCCGCAGGTGGTCTGGCGGAAGAGTTCCTGGAGTGCCTACAACGGGAACTGCGTCGAGGTGGCCGGGCTCGGCCGCGGGCTGATCGGCGTCCGTGATTCCAAGGAGAACGGCGGCCCTGTTCTCCGCTTCGGCAGCGCCGCGTGGAGTTCGTTTCTGGCCGGGGTCAAGAACGGCGATTTCAGCCGCTGATCCCGTGCGCCCGCGGGGTGGCGGATCGCTATGACCACAGGCGGCGGGCGGTCTGCGAGACCAGGTTCCGGGATCGCTCCGGGTCGAGCGCATTTGTCATAAGGTGCTCGAAACTCACGCGATATCGGTGGGTATTTTCCTCGTCTTCGAGGTAGTAGGTGCCGTCCAGGTGCTCGACCGATACCAGGTCCCGCAGCGGCACCTCGTGCAGCTGGGCGAACTGCATGTAGGAGAACGCGCCGGTCGCAATGCCGTTTCCCCCGTCCAGCGGCAGGATCCGCACGTCCACGTTCGGCCGCTGGGAGGCCTCCACCAGGCTTTCAAGCTGCCGCCGCATCACCGCCGCTTCCCCGAACCTCCGGTGGAGCACTGATTCCTCCAGCACGGCCACCAGCTCCAGCGGATGGTCACCTGTCAGGCGCTGCTGCCGCACCAGCCGCGCCTCGACCCGCCGGTCAAGGTCCCCCGGTGGCAGGACGAACATCGAGTGCCAGCCCTGGATCACCGCACGGGCGTAATCCGGCAGCTGGAGCAGGCCCGGGACGACCTGTGGCTCCCAGTTCCACACCGAACGCGCCTCTGCTTCTGCCTGGTAATAGGCCGCGTATTCCGCCGGGAAGCCGGCCGGGAGCACGGCGTGCCGCCCTTTTTGCGCCGACTCCCGGGCCAGGGCGATCAGTTCCCCCCGGTGGGGCTCGCCGACCTGGTAGAGGTCCAGGAGCTTGTCCAGGTCGGCCTGCTTCACCCCGGTGTGGCGCAGCTCTATCCGGCTGATCTTCGAGCCGGACCAGCCGAGGTGCCGTGCGACCTCGTCGCCGGTCAGCCCGGACCGCTCGCGCAGCCGGCGGAGCTCTGTGGCGAGCCGCCGGCCGCGCACCGATGGGCCGCCGTGGTCAGGCAACCGCCCGGCCCCCTCTCACCGTCATGCGCGTCTCCGGCAGATGCGAGTGATCCGTAGCGTAATGCTTGGCGCAGTCGACGTGAAGGTTGCACGTCGACTATCGGTGCAAACTGCAATGCATCTTGCAGACTGTGGCTGGCTGTCGTTCAATTGAAGCAGGCACGCGTTCGTCAGAGGTCATGATGATCGGCAGGAGGCACTACCAGCGAGTGCTCCCCCTATGTGCCTCCTGCGGCTGGCAGCAGGCTGGCTCTCCGCGGCGGCCGGGTTGTCTCCCGGGACAGCCAGGGGACTTCCCGCGGCAGCCCGGTGATCGTGCGCGGCGGGCGGCCGGCTTCCCGCGGTGGCCGGCCAGCCCACGGATCAACGATGGCAGCCAGCCCCGGAACGGTCACGACGCCGCGCCGAGAGCGCCGCCGCTGATCAGCCAGCTCCGGCTGCGGCGCGGTCACAGACCGGCAGCCACCTCAGCGGCACCACAGGCGTTCCGACAGGACGCTGGGCCAGCGGTCGGATCCCGCTAGCCCAGCTAGTCACACCAACTCCGCCCCCATCAGCGCTGGACGAGGAGTCTTGGCATGATCCACTACACTACCCCCGCCCCACCAGGACGCAAGAGACCGCCCTGCGGATCCACCCGCGGCATCTGCCCGGAGGCAGCACGCGGGCCCCGGCACCGGGTGAGGTGAGGCAGATGCCCGTCATCATCCTCATCATCGGGTTCGGCATCGGCGCCGCCGTCGGCTGGTGGCGCGGGCTGGCGCGCGCCGACGCCGCCATCGCCCGCGCCCGCGCGGCCATGGCACACGAGACCCGGCACTGGCAGGATGCGGCCGCGCGTGCGACCGCCGAAGCCGCCCGGGTGGCCAGGGAGGCACAAACCTGGGCAGCGGGCTGCCGGCAGGGCAGGGACGATGTGATCTCCATCGTGCCGCTGCTCATGGCGGCACACGAGCGGCCAGCGGGCGGCCACCTGACCGCGGCCGACAGCAGCGACAGCGGATAACCGACGAAGGCTCCCTGCCGGACGATGATCTCAGCCGGCGGGGAGCATCCGGGCGGCCTGGGTCCGGCGGGCTCAACGGGCGAAGAAGTGCAGCCCCACCCAGGCCCAGGCGACGAGCACGCCGATCCGGCGGGTCCGGGTGCTCATCGCCCACGCGAATACCTTCCCCAGCGGCGGGATCGGGGCGCGGGTCCTGGTGGCGAGCAGCTGCAGGACGACGCCGGCCAGGAGCACCACCAGGTAGCCGAGCACCGTGACGTCGTGAGTGTTCACCGCTCCACCAGGAACCAGCCAAGCCCCAGCCAGCCGGCCAGGACGATCGAGCGGCCGGCCCAGGTGCTGAGCACCGGGTCGGTCAGGGTGCTGATGGTCGGGTGGGCATAGGAGCTGGTGGTCAGGGTCGGCTGCCCCAGCAGCGCCGAAAGCTCCCATAGGCAGCCCGCCACCAGCACCAGGCCCCACAGCGCCAGCCCGATCGCTGGCAGCTTGACCGGCGCGGGCCGGGAATGGCGGGGGCCCCGCCACCCGGTCACCACCACCACCGTGCCGAGCGCGACCACCGGCACCGTGGCGGGCCAGGAGTACCGGCTGAATGAGCCGACCACCAGGACGTACAGGCAACCACCGGCCAGCAGGGCGAGGGCCAGCGACCGCCGCCGCCCTGCCGTGGCCGGCGCCGCGGCGGAGTCCTGCGGGCCGCTGCCGGCCGGGCGGCTTTCCGGCGGGCCGCCGTGGCGGGCCTGGCGGGCGGCATCGGCGGCCAGGCTCACCCCGACCACCAGCATCAGCACACCGTCCAGCGGTTTGCCGGAGATCCAGGTGAAGAACGCGATGAGGAGCAGGATCACCACGACCGGCTCGCGCAGGCCGGTCAGCGCCGTGGCCACGTGCCCCGGCCCGGCGCGGTCGGCTGCCAGGGCGGTCGCACCGTGGCCCGGGCCGGCGTCCTCGCCCGCGGGCGGCTCCCCGATCGTGGGCAGTCGCCCGGTTGCGGGCGGCCTTCCGTCCCCTGGCGGTCTCCCGGTTGCGGCCTGGTCCCGCGCTGGCGGCTCGGCTGGCCCGCCGTCCCCCGGCCCGCCCGTCATGCCGTGAGCCGCTCGGCCCGGCCAGCCGGCCCCGCTGAGGTTTCCCGCCCAGACCGGCCCGGCCGGGCGGTCAGGCGGGGGGATGTGTGGATCATCATAAGAAGTTAGCGCCACCTGATCTGCGGGGGAAGCCGGCTCTCAAGGGCGACAGGGCAGGAGGAATGGCCATGGGGAAGGTCGTCGCTGACATCATCATGTCACTGGACGGGTTCATCACCGGGCCCGCCGACGCGCCCGGCCGCGGCCTGGGGCGCCTCGCCCCGGTGCCGCTGCCGCGGCCGGGACGGCTCGGAGCATGCGGCCGTCATTGCTAGCGTCCTTCTCATGGGTCTGCGTCAGCGTCCGCGAGCGAAGGTCATCGTCGCGGCCGCGGTGGCGCTGGTGCTGGTGGCGGCCGGTGCCGTGCTCGCGGTCGCGCTGAACGGGCCCGCGCCGCTGACCATCCGCAACGTGCGCATCCCGGTCGTGGACGGGCCGCGCGGCAACCAGCACGTCGTCATCGACGCCAGCTTTTTCCTGCCGGCGGGGGGTGGCAAGGCCCCGGCCGTCCTGCTGGCCCATGGGTTCGGGGAGACCAAGGACGCCGTCCGCCCGCAGGCCGAGGAGCTGGCGCGGGCCGGTTTCGCCGTCCTGGCCTGGTCCGCGCGGGGGTTCGGCGCCTCCACCGGGCAGATCGGGCTGGACTCGCCCGACTACGAGGTCAAAGACGTCGAGCAGCTCGTCACCTGGCTCGCGCGGCAGCCCCGGGTGCTGCTCGACCACCCGGGGGATCCGCGGGTCGGCATCACCGGCGCCTCCTATGGCGGCGGGATCTCGCTCCTCGCCGCCGCCTACGACCACCGGATCGACGCCGTCGTCGCCCAGAGCACCTGGAACAACCTGGCCACCGCGCTGTTCCCCAACGCCGCTGGCGGCGGGCCGGGCGGCGGCGTGTTCAAGCGGCAATGGGCGGGCCTGCTCTTCACCCAGGGCTCGGTGGGCTTCGGGTCGGCGGGCGGGTCTCAGGGCGGCCAGCAGGGCGCGGGCGGCGGGCAGGGCGCGGGCGGCGGGCAGGGCGCGGGCAGCCAGGCGGGCACGGGCAGCGAGCCAGGCCTGGGCAGCCAGGCGCTACCGCCCGCCGCAGTGGGCCAGGCCGCCTTGTGCGGCCGCTTCCAGCCCCAGATCTGCGCCATCTACCAGCAGGTCGCCGCCACCGGGCGGCCGACCCCGCAGGCCATCTCGCTGCTGCTGCGCTCGAGCCCGGCCAGTGTGGCGGGCCGGATGCGCGCCCCGACGCTGCTCATCCAGGGCGAGCACGACTCGCTGTTCGGGCTCGAGCAGGCCAACGCCAACTACCAGGCGATCCGCCGCAACGGCGCCCCGGTGGACATGGTCTGGTTCGCCGGCGGCCACGACGGCGGCAATCAGGAGACCGCGCGGGTCGAGTCGCTGACCGTGCAGTGGCTGCGGCGCTGGCTGGCGCCCGGCCATCCGGCCCGCGGCGCCGGCGCCGGCCAGCCCGGGTTCGCCGTGACGCGGGTGCTCGGTTTCGACCCCTCCACCGACGAGGTCTCGCTCGGCGTCGCGACCGCCGGCCGCTACCCCGGCCTCGGCGGTACCAGGCGCACCGTGGTGCACCTGGCCGGGCCGCCGCAGACCGCCGTCAACCCGGCCGGCGGCGCACCCGCCTCGATCTCCGTCTTCCCCGGCCTCGGCTCGCTCGGGGCGGCCGGGCTCACCTTCGACATGCCGGGCCAGAGCGCCGTCTTCACGTCGGCGCCGCTGCCGTCCGCGCTGCAGGTGACCGGGTCCCCGACGGTGCGCATCCGCGTCTCCGGCGCCCCCGCGGTGACGCTGTTCGCCAAGGTGTATGACGTAGACCAGGCCGGGAACACCACTCTGCCCAACCAGCTCGTCGCCCCGCTGCGGGTCACCGGGGCACAGTCAGGCCGGGTGGTCACGGTCGCCCTGCCCGCGATCGACTACAGCTTCGCCGCCGGTCACCGGCTCCGGCTGGTCCTGACCGCCACCGACTTCGCCTATGCGACCTCGCCCGTTCCCGCCGTGTACCGGGTGGCGCTGGCCAGCCCGGGCCTGACCATGCCCGAGGATCCGGCACTCACGGTGGTCAGCGGCGGGCTGCCCTGGTGGGTGTGGGCGGCCCCGGCGGCGGCGCTGGTCGCGGCCGCACTCATCCTGCTCCTGGGCCGCCGCCGCGGCGGCGATGATGACGTGCCCGGTCTGGCCGGTGTGCCGCTGGAGATCACGGGGCTGACCAAGCGGTACGCCGACGGCCAGCTGGCCGTGGACGACCTGTCGCTGCGGGTGGAGCGCGGGCAGATCCTGGGCCTGCTCGGGCCCAACGGGGCGGGCAAGACGACCACCCTGCGGGCCCTGATGGGACTGCTGCACCCGGAGACCGGCACCATCACGATCTTCGGCCGCCGGGTGCACGCCGGGTCGGCCGCGCTGTCCCGGCTCGGCTCCTTCGTGGAGGGCCCCGGCTTCCTGCCCCACCTGTCCGGGCGGGACAACCTCGTCCTGTACTGGCGGTCGACCGGGCGGCCCGCCGGCGGCGCCCATCTCGCGGAGGTGCTCGAGGTGGCCGGCCTCGGCGCGGCCGTCGACCGCCGGGTCCGCACCTACTCGCGCGGCATGTGCCAGCGGCTGGCCATCGCGCAGGCGATGCTCGGCCTGCCCGACCTGCTGGTGCTCGACGAGCCGATGAACGGCCTGGACCCGCCGCAGATCCGGGAGATGCGCGACGTGCTCATGCGGTACGCGGCGGACGGGCGGACCGTGATCCTGTCCAGTCACCTGCTCGGCGAGGTGGAGCAGACCTGCACCCACGTGGTGGTCATGAACGAGGGCCGCCGCCTGGCGGCGGGGCCGGTCGCGGAGATCATCGGCGAGGCCGGCGCGCTGATGGTGGGGACCCCCGAGCCCGAGCGTGCCGTCGCCGTCATGCGGGAGACGGCCGGGATCGACGGTGCCGAGGTGCACCCCGACGGGGTGCTGATCCACCACGACGGGGTGCCGGCGCCGGCCGTGGTCGCGGCACTGGTCAGGGCCGGGGTACCGGTGGAGCGGGTGGGCCCGAGCCGCCGCCTGGAGGACGCGTTCCTGGCCCTGATCGCCGCGCCGGTCAGCGGCTCGGCCGGCGGGACCGAAGGCACCGGTTCGGCACCGTCCGGGCCCGATCTGGTGGGCAGCCAGGAGGGTGCTCGATGACCGGCAGTGCCGGCTCGCCAGCCGCGGTGCCGCCGCCAGCTCCCCAGGCGCCGGCTGCCCCGGCGCCGCCCGCCCCGCCACCGACGGCCGCCGCGCCCGGGTACGACCCGCGGCACACGCTGCCGCTGCGGGTGGAGGCCGTCCGCCAGCTGCGGCGGCGGCGGACCGTGGTGGCCTTCGGGATCCTGCTGGTGCTGCCGTGGATCCTGGTGGGCGCGTTCGAGCTCGGCGGCCCGCCGCAGCCAGGCGGCGCACCCGGGCTCGTCGACCTCGCCACCACCGGCGGGCTGAACTTCGCTGCCTTCAGCTTCTTCGCCTCGGCCGGGTTCCTGCTGGTCGTGGCCGTCGCGCTGTTCTGCGGGGACACCATCTCCAGCGAGGCGAGCTGGTCGTCGCTGCGCTACCTGCTCGCCGCGCCGGTCCCGAGGGCCCGGCTGCTGCGCCAGAAGCTCGCCGTCGCGCTCGCGTACGCGACCGTCGCGGTGATCACCTTCCCGGCGATGTCGCTGCTGGCCGGCACGGTGGCGTTCGGCTGGCACCCGCTCCGGCTGCCGGGCACGGGCGTGGAGATGCCGTACGGCACGGCGCTGGCGCGGCTGGGCATCGTGCTGGCATATGTCCTGGTCACCGAGCTGGTGGTGGCGGGGCTGGCGTTCCTGCTGTCGGTCAGCACCGACTCGCCCCTCGGTGCCGTCGGCGGCGCGGTGGGGCTGGTCATCGTCAGCAACATCCTCGACGCGGTGACCGCGCTGCATGCGTGGCGGGAGATCCTGCCGACGCACTGGCAGTTCGCCTGGCTGGACGCGTTGTCGGCGCAGCTGTCCTGGGGTGCGATGATCGAGGGCGCCGCGGTGTCGGTCTCCTACGCGCTGGTCCTGTTCGCGCTGGCGTTCCGGCATTTCCGCACCAAGGACATCGTGTCCTGACCGGCCGCCCTTCCGCGCACGCCGTTCCCGCCTGGCCGGGCGGATGCGCTGGCCGGCCGCCAGCAGAGCAGCTGCGTGGCGGGCCCCGCGTCAGCCGGGCAGCCCGGTGAAGCGGGTGCGGACAGTGGCGGCCGTGTCGTCGGGCGGCGCGTCCCATATCTCCTGGCTGAAGATCTCTACCTCGGCGTACCCGCGGTAGCCGGCCGCGAGCACCTGGGCGGAGATGGACCGGAAGTCGATCACCCCGTCGCCGAGATGGCCGCGGCCGAGCAGGGTGTCGGCCGGCACCGGCAGGATCCAGTCGCTGAGCTGGTAGCTGACGATCCGGCCATGGGCGCGGGCGATCTCCTCGGGCAGCCGCGAATCCCACCAGACGTGGTAGGTGTCGACGACCACCCCGGCGGCGTCGGCGGGAAACAGCAGGGCCATGTCGACGGCGTCGCCCAGGCGGGCCAGCACGCACCGGTCCGCGCAGAACATCGGGTGCAGCGCCTCGATGCCCAGCCGGACTCCCATCCGCTGGGCGAGCGGGACGAGCTCGGCTATCGCGTCGGCGATCATGCGGCGCGCCAGGGCGGCGTCCCGGCTGCCCGGTACCAGCCCGCCGGAGACCAGGATCAGTGTGGCGGCGCCCAGCTCCGCCGCCTCGGCGATGGCCGCGCGGTTGTCGGCCAGGGCGGCGGCCCGCGCGTCCGGGTCGGCGTGCGTGAAAAACCCGCCCCGGCACAGGCTGGACACCGCCAGCCCGGCCGCCCGCACCGCCGCCGCCGAGGCGTCCAGGCCGGCCTCGGCGACCCGGTCGCGCCACAGGCCGATCGCCGGGATCTCGTGCCGGGCACACAGGTCCACGGCCTGGCGCAGGGTCAGGTGCTTGACCGTGGCCTGGTTGAGCGAGAGCCGGCTGGCATCGATCATGGGCGCCCCGCCCCTGCCAGGTACTGCGTCATCCGGTCGACGGCCAGGGCCGGGGTGGCCAGCGCGCCCGCGGCGGCCGCCAGCTCGAAGACCCGGATCAGGTGCGCGGGCTGGCGCCGGTCCTGCAGCCCGCCGAGCATCGCGAAGTGCGGCTGCAGGCCGTTGAGCCAGGCCAGGAACGCGATGCCGGTCTTGTAGTTGAAGGTCGGCTCCTCGAACAGGGTGCGGCTCAGCGGCACGGTCGGGCCGATGGCCGCGTCGTAGCCCGCGACGTCGCCCGCGTCCAGCGCGTGCAGGGCCGCCGCGGCCGGCCCGGTGATCGCCGCGAAGGTGCCGAGCAGCGCGTCGCTGTGGCCGT
Source organism: Streptosporangiaceae bacterium (assembly GCA_035518495.1). GTDB lineage: Bacteria > Actinomycetota > Actinomycetes > Streptosporangiales > Streptosporangiaceae > UBA9676. The sequence goes on along the minus strand of DATIXO010000293.1, from coordinate 11,602 downwards.
CGGAGTCGCCCCTGATCAGGTCGGCGTAGTTGAAGTCGTCGCCGGTGTAGAGGCGCACGCCGGGCGGCAACCGCCGCCGCAGAGCCACCTCCCTGCCTGCGTCGAGAACGGACAGCTTGACCCCGCTGACCCGCCCGCCGGCCGACTCGATCAGCTCCAGCACGGTGTCGCAGGCCGCGCCGAAATCCCCGCTGCCCCAGTAGCCGCGCAGCGCCGGGTCGAATGCTTCACCGAGCCAGTGCAGGATGACCGGCCGGTCGGCCTGCTTCAGCAGGTAGCCGTAGACCTCGAGGTAGTCCCTGCCGGAGCGGGCGCTGGCGGCCAGCGCCCTGCTCGCCATGAGGATCACCCCGGCCCCGGTGGATTGCACCAGCTCCAGCTGCTGCTCGTATGCGCGGGCGATCGCCGGGAGCGGGTGCCCGCCGCCGCCGAGCTGGTCGGTGCCGGCGCCGCACGCGAGCACGGTGCCGAGCTCGGCGGCGCGGGCCGCCGACCGCGCTATCAGCTCCCTGGCCTGATCCCAGGACAGCCCCATCCCGCGCTGTGCGGTGTCCATCGCCTCGGCCACCGCGAACCCGTGCGCCCACAGATGCTCACGGAAGCCGATCGTGGATTCCCAGTCGATCGCGGAGCCCGGGAAGGCGGCGACATGCGCGGCGGCGTAGACGCTGCGCGACACCGGCGGTGGGTAGCTGCGGTCCCACCCCGGGTCGGGGACGGGCAGCGGCTCCGCGCGGCCGGGCAGCTGGATGACCGCGCTCATCTCACGCCGCCAGCCGCGGGACCTCGATGCGGCGGCCCTCCGCCGCCGACCGCATCGCCAGCTCGGCGAGCTGGACCCCCTTCGCGCCCTCGGCCAGGTCCCACGGGAAGGGCGTGCCGGTGGCCACATGCTTGAGGAACAGCTCCCACTCGGCCTTGAAGCCGTTGCCGAAGTCCGCGTTGTCCGGGACGTCGGTCCACTGCGCCAGGTAGTCGATCGGATCCGGCAGGTCCGGGTTCCATACCGGCATGGGGGTGGAAACCCGGTGCTGTACCGCGCAGTCGCGCAGCCCCGCCACCGCGGTCCCGTTCGTCCCGTCGACCTGGAGCTCCAGGAGCTCCCGCCGGTTCACCCGCACCGCCCAGGAGGAATTGACCGACGCGACGGCCCCGCTCCCGAACTCCAGTACCGCGTAGGCGGCATCGTCGGCGGTCACCTCGTACGGCGCCCCCGACTCGTCCCATCGCCGGGGGATGTGCGTCGCCTGCCGGGCGTAGACGGCGGTGATCGGCCCGAACAGGTCCTCCAGCAGGTACTGCCAGTGCGGGAACATGTCCAGCACGATCCCGCCGCCGTCTTCCCTGCGGTAGTTCCAGGACGGGCGCTGGCTGGCGACCGGCTCGCCCTCGAAGACCCAGTAGCCGAACTCCAGCCGCACCGACAGGACCCGCCCGAAGAAGCCCTCCCTGACCAGCCGCCGGAGCTTGATCACGCCGGGCAGGAACAGCTTGTCGTGCACGACGCCGTGCGTGATCCCCGCCCGGCGGGCGGCCCTGGCGAGCCAGAGCGCGCCGTCCAGCGAATCCGCGACCGGCTTTTCGGTGTACACGTGTTTTCCGGCGGCGATGGCCGCGGCCAGGCTCGCCTGGCGGGCGGCGGTGGGCTGCGCGTCGAAGTAGACGTCAATGGCCGGGTCGGCCAGCACCTCGTCCACGCTGGCCGACCAGCGCTCCAGGCCGTGCCGCTCGGCGATGGCGCGCAGCCGCTCCTCGCTGCGCCCGACAAGGACCGGCTCCGGGTAGACGGCCGTGCCGTCATCGAGCAGCACGCCGCCCTGCTCCCGGATGCTGAGCAGGGAGCGGACCAGATGCTGCCGGTAGCCCATCCGGCCGGTGACGCCGTTCAGGGCAACCTGGACGACCTTGCGCGACATGGCTCACCCTCCGTGGCGGCCCAGGCGAGAGTGTGCGCCCGCTCGGAAAGCACTTTCCCAGACTAGGCTGATCTGAAAAGCTGGGTCAACCGGCGGGAAGCCCGACCGGGAGTGGCCCGTGACACAGGAGTGGCCCGTGGCCGGCACAGAGGCGAAGCCCGGCAGCCGCCGCCGGGGGGCCCGCGGCGGCGCCGGCCGCGACGGGCCCGGATCGCAGGTGACCCTGCAGGACGTCGCGGACCGCGCCGGGGTCTCGCTGACGACCGCGTCCAGGGTGGTCAGCGAGGGGCCCCGCCGGGTCGGCCCGGCCATGGCCAGGCGCGTCAACCAGGCTGTCGCCGAGCTCGGGTACGCGGCCAATCTCCAGGCCAGGGCGGTCGCCACCGGGCAGAGCAGCACGGTCGGCGTGGTCGTGCACGACATCGCCGACCCGTACTTCGCCTCGATCGCCGCCGGGCTCATCGAGGTCGCGTACTCCCGCCAGCTGCTGGTCTGCATCTCGAGCACGACGTCGCGGGAGGCGGGCGAGCTCGAGTACGTCTCGCTGATGCGGGCCCAGCGCGCGCGGGCCGTGATCCTGGTCGGCAGCAGGTCCGATGATGCCGCGGCCCGCGATGCGCTGCGCGGGGAGATCGGCGCGTTCACGGCCACCGGCGGGCGGGTGGTCTGCGTCGGGCAGGACCTGCTGGGCGTGGACACGGTCATGCCGGAGAACGCGGCAGCCGCGGACGCGCTGGCCAGGGCGCTGGCCGCCCTCGGTCACCGCAGCTTTGCCGTCCTGGCCGGCCCACCCGGCCTGCTGACCGCACACGACCGGACGGAGGGCTTCCGCGCTGGCCTGCGTGCCTGGTCGATCGGGCTGGACCAGGACCGCGTGATCCATGGGCCGTTCACGCGGGACGGCGGCTACGAAGCCATGAGCGCGGTCCTGGCCGCGGGCGGCCCGCTGCCGGACTGCGTGTTCGCTGTCAACGACGTGATGGCGGTCGGCGCGCTCGCACGGCTGCGCGCCGAGGGGATCCCGGTGCCCGCCGGCATCGCCGTGGCCGGCTTCGACGACATCCTCACCCTGCGCGACATCTACCCGCCGCTCACCACGGTCGCCCTGCCGCTCAAGCGGATGGGGGAGATGGCCGCGAACCTGATGCTCAGCGACCCGCACCCGGGCAGCCCCCGGATCATCCCGGTCCCCGGCGAGGTCATCCTGCGGGACAGCACCGTGCCCCGCCCGCCCCACCGCTGAGCCGGCCAGGTCAGGTCCGCTCACTCCGCGGGTAGCGCCGGGCCCGCCCCGCGGGCCCGGCCGCTGGGCCCCGGCCACCCGTGGGCAGCGCCCGGCCCGCACTGCCCGCCGGCCCGCACTGCCGCGGGCCCGCCCCGCGCCCGGTCACCTGCGGCGCGGCCCGTTACCGGCTGCCTGCCGTCTCTTGCGCCCCTGCGGAGGAGTCAGGTACCTTCGCCTGCAAGTGGAAAGCGCTTGCCAGAAGGCGGAGATTCCCCGGGCCACTGCCATCTATCCAGCAGCGCCGCCGCGGCAGACAATCGAATCAGCCCGCCGCCCAGGCGGCTGACACGAGGGAGTGGACATGAGCGACGCTGCTTCCGTTCCGTTCTCGGAGACCAAGGCGCCAGAGTCTCCGGACCGGCTGAACCGGGGCGCACTCAGCCTGGTGGATATCGCCGCCTCGACGATGGCGAACATCGGCCCCGCCTACAGCTTCTACTTCGGCTTCGGGTTCCTGGTCATCACCGCCGGCATCGCCGCGCCGCTGACGATCATCGCGGCCATCATCGCCGTCGCGCTGCTGGGCAACACGCTGGCCCAGTTCTCCCGCGCCCACCCGTCCACCGGCGGGTTCATCTCGTTCGTGGGCAAGACGTTCGGCGGCACCTGGGCCGTGACGACGGCGCTGCTGTGCGGAGCGGGGTACATCATCGCGATCTCGTCGGTCTTCGCGGTCTCCGGCGGATTCCTGTCCGACACGCTGAACTACTACTTCGGCTGGAACATCCCGTGGATCATCCTGTCGGTGCTGCTGACCGGGGGCGCCGTCCTCATGACGCTGCGCGGGGTCGGCGTCTCGACCAAGCTGGCCGGGTTCTTCTTCGCGTTCGAGATGCTGGTCCTCATCGTGGTGTCGGTCGCCGCCATCATCCAGCACGCCGGGCACCTGAGCGCCGCGCCGTTCGAGCCGCACAACATCACCAACGGCTTCAAGGGCCTGGCCGCCGGCTTCCCGCTCGCGGTGTACCTGTTCATCGGCTGGGAGAACTCGGCCGCCCTGGCCGAGGAGACCGGCAACCCCCGGCGCAACGTGCCGCGGGCGGTGTTCCTGTCGATCGCGATGATGGGAGTCGGCTACGTCCTGTTCGCCTTCGCCACCGTCACCGGCTTCGGCTACAACGGGGCCAAGCTCGCCGCCGCACCGATCCCGTTCATCTCCGTGGCCCACAACGTGCTGGCCGGCTTCGCCCTCTTCGCCTACATCGCGGGCCTGACCTCGACCCTCGGCGTGCTCATCTCGGCGGTGAACTCGCAGGCCCGGCTGATCTTCAACGCCGGCCGCGAGGGCCTGCTGCCGCGCTGGATCGGCAAGGTCAGCCCGAAGCGCCACACGCCGAACAACGCCATCCTCACGTTCACCGCGATCGCCTCGGCCATCATCGTGGTGTGGCTGCTCGGCCACCTGATCGGCGGCAACAGCGGCAGCATGGACCCGCTGAACTTCTTCTTCGAGTCCTCCACGATGGGGACCATCCTGGTCCTGGTGGTGTACTTCCTGGCCTGCCTGGCGCTGCCGTTCTACTACCGCAAGTACCGGCCGCAGGAGTTCAGCGCGCTCAAGCACATCATCCTGCCGGTGCTGGGCCTGCTCGCGATCGGGGTGCCGGTGTACTACCTCACCAAGCCCGGCCAGTCCCAGCCCTACAACTGGTTCCCGTGGGCGGCCCTGGCCATCGTCGTGGTGGCGCTCATCTACGCCTTCGTGCGGAACCGCCGGGACCCGGAACTGGGGAGCCGGGTCGGCTCGATCGTCGCCGACGAGTAGCCGGGCCCGGGCCGCAGGTGCGTGGGAGGCATCCGTTCTGAACTCCAAGAGGTAAGCCCATGACCGAGACAGCCGCGAAGCCCGGCGGCGTGGCCGGCTCGCTCCCGGCGCACCCGCTCACCCCGGCCAGCGGGCAGGAATACCTGGCCGGGCGGCGGATCCTGGCCGAGGCGGGCCTGGCCGGGGACACGGTCAGGTTCGCCTACTTCGGGCTGGAGGAGCCGCCCAAGGACGAGGTGCTCGCCGCCGCCGGGAACGGCCGGCCGGCCGACCGGCGGCTGCGGGCCTTCCTGATCGATGTGGCGAGTGGCGAGTCGGCCGACGTGGTCGTGTCGCTGACCGGGAACCGGGTGGTCTCCCGTCGCGTGCTGGACCCGCTGACCGACGGCCGGGTGCAGATCCTGAACCAGGACTTCGCGCTCGCCGAGCGGGTCGTGCGCGCCGATCCCGCCTGGCGCGCCGCGATGGCCAGGCGCGGCCTCACCGACGTCTCCAAGATCCGGACATGCCCGCTGACGGCCGGCTCGTTCGGGGACGCGGACGAGCGGGCCCGCCGGATGATGCGGGTGCTCGCGTTCGTGCAGAACGACGAGCACGATCTCGCCTGGGCCCATCCGGTGGACGGCGTCGCCGCCTATGTGGACCTGATCGAGGGCCGGGTCTTCAAGGTGATCGACGAGCTCGACCTGCCGGTGCCCGCCGAGTCCGGCGACTACGACGACCCGGCCGTGCGCGGGCCGCTGCGCACGACGCTGCGGCCGGTGGAGATCACCCAGCCGGACGGGCCGAGCTTCACCCTGGACGGCCACTGGCTGCGCTGGCAGAACTGGTCGATGCGGGTCGGGTTCGACGCCCGCGAGGGGCTGACGCTGCACCAGGTCAGCATCGGCGACGGCGGCCGCGAGCGCCCGGTGATCTACCGGGCGTCCATTCCCGAGATGGTGGTGCCCTACGGCGACCCGGCCTTCCGCTACTGGCAGGCCTACTTCGACGCCGGTGAGTACCACGTGGGCAAGTGGGTGAACTCCCTCGAGCGCGGCTGCGACTGCCTGGGCGAGATCGCCTACCTCGACGCGACGGTCGCCGACGACCTCGGCGAGCCGCACGTGATCAGCAACGCGATCTGCATCCACGAGGAGGACTTCGGCATCCTGTGGAAGCACACCGACATGTTCAACGGCTCGGCCGCCTCCCGCCGCCAGCGCCGCCTGGTCGTGTCCTTCTTCACCACGGTCGGCAACTACGACTACGGCTTCTACTGGTACTTCTACCTGGACGGCACCATCGAGCTCGAGGTCAAGATGACCGGCGTGCTGTTCACCGCCGCCTATCCGGCCGGCGGCAACCCGTATTCGGCCGAGGTCGCCCCGGGCCTGGGCGCGCCCGTCCACCAGCACCTGTTCGGCGCGCGGCTGGACATGACCGTCGACGGCCTGGCCAACGCCGTCGAGGAGGTCGACGTCACCGGCGTCCCGGCCGGGCCCGGCAACCCGCACGGCAACGCCATGCTCCAGCAGGTGACCCGGCTGCGCCACGAGTCGCAGGCCGGGCGCCGGGTGGCGCCGGAGCGGGGGCGGGCCTGGCGGGTGGTGAGCACGGAGCAGGTCAACCGGTTCGGCCAGCCCACCGGCTACACCCTGTACCCGGAGGCGGCGCCGGTGCTGCTGGCCGAGCCCGGCTCCCCGCTGCACGAGCGGGCGGGCTTTGCCGCCAACCACCTGTGGGTCACCCGGTACGACCCGGCGCAGCGCTACCCGGCGGGCGACTTCGTCAACCAGCACCCCGGCGGGGCGGGGCTCCCGGCCTTCATCGCGGGCGACCGCGACATCGACGGGACCGACATCGTGGTGTGGCACACGTTCGGGCCGACGCATTTCCCGCGGCCGGAGGACTGGCCGGTGATGCCGGTCGCCCGGTGCGGTTTCGCGCTCAAGCCCACCGGGTTCTTCGGCCGGAACCCCACGCTGGACGTCCCCCCGCCCGCGCACTAGCGCCCCTGGTCAGGAGGGCGCGCCGGGCTGGACAGTGGGCCCGGGGCCCGAGGCCTGAACGGCCCTGGCGGTGGCGGGCCCGCCGGATCGGCGGCCCAGTCGCGAACCAGGCGGCGGCGGCAGCCGTTACCAGCAATGGATGGCTTATTGGCTGGCGCGCGCTGCGGGGGCAGGCGGCCAGGGAGGACCAGGTCATCCGCCTGCTAATCCAGTTGAGGCATATTTAACCAATGTCTGCTGGTTATATTGATTGGCGGGTCAAAAAAGGAGAGCAAGCTTGATCAATCAGAAATTATCAGATCCAGCGGTTGGTGTTAATTTGGTCCGGGTAAGCGGTTCGACCGATCCTCAGGATGCCTCGCTTGCCACGCTGGCCGTGCTCAGCGAGGAGATGCGCTGGCGCCTGTACGCCATCGTCCGCGCCGCGCACCGGCCGGTCAGCCGGGAGGAGGCGGCCGCCAGCACCGGGATCTCCCGCAAGCTGGCCGCCTTCCACCTCGACAAGCTCGTCAGCGCGGGACTGCTCCGCGCCCGTTACGACGCCCCGCTGGGGCCGCGCCGGGTTGGCCGCACGCCAAAGACCTATGAGCCGTCCGGCGTGGACATCGCCATCAGCATCCCGGCCCGCCGCCATGACGTGCTGGCCGACATCCTGATCGATGCCGTCCGTGCCGGGGCATCGGGCACCGATCCCCGGTCGGCCGCCACGCAGGCCGCCCGGATCAAGGGCGCCGAGCATGGCGCCAGCCAGCGCGAGCGCCTGCGCCCCGGCCGCCTCGGGGCCGAGCGGGCCCTGACCGTGGCCGGGGAGATCCTCGACGAGTGCGGGTACGAGCCGCAGCGGGAGGCCCCCACCCAGCTGCGCCTGCGCAACTGCCCGTTCCATCCGCTCGCCGCCCGCGCCCCGGACGTGGTCTGTGCGGTCAATCACGCCTACCTGACCGGGCTGCTGGACGGTCTCGGCGCCACCAGCGCCGAGGCCGTCCACGACCCCGAGCCCGGCATCTGCTGCGTCAGGCTCACCGGCGCGCTCCGCTGAGCGGAGCCAGCTGGGTGCTCAGCCGCCAGGAACGCCCCGGGCGAACGGCGGCGCCGCGCAAGGCGGCACTACCTGATGCGTGCTTCGGAGCGCAGCAGGGCGGGCAGGTCGCCGGGGCCGGGGGCGGTGCTGTCAAGGCCGTGCGCGGAGAACCATCTGGCGATGTTGGTGGCGTCCCGGTCCAGGAACTCCGCGCCGCGGGGATTGCCGATCACGTCGACGACCTGGGGCAGGTCGATCATGACAAGGCGCCCGTGGTGGACCAGCAGGTTGTACGCGGACATGTCGCCGTGCGCCAGCCCATGGCCGGCGAGCGTGACCAGGGCCTGCACGAGCTGATCCCATAGCCCTGCCAGCTCGCTGCCGCGCGGGCGGGTGTCGGCCAGCCGTGGCGCGGCGGTGCCGTCGGGCTCGCCAATGAACTCGATCAGGACCTCGGTGCCGAGCACCTGCACCGGGTAGGGCACGGGGACACCCGCCTGATGGAGCTGGCACAGGGCGCTGAACTCGGCGTTCGCCCAATGCCTGGCGATCATCTCCCGCCCGGCCGAGGTGCGGTTGGCCATCGCCCGGCCGGCGCGGGATTCGCGGGTCCGCCGGCCTTCCAGGTAGGCGCTGTCGCGGTGGAACATCTTGTGCTCGGCGTCCCGGTACCGTTTGGCGGCAAGCAGGCAGGAGCGGCCTGTTCCCGGCACGCCGCGGCGTAGCAGGAAGACGTCGGCTTCCTTGCCGGTCTTCAGGATCCCGAGCTCGGTATCGACGGCAGCCAGCTCGGTGACCAGCCAGTCCGGGTACGGGCGGGGCCCACGCTCTCCGGCGCTGGGCTGATCCCAGGTGGACCAGCGGTCCCCTTCGGGCAGGCCGTCCACGGAATCGAGGGCATCCGGAGCGGGCAGGGACGGACGGTGACGCTGGCGTTTGGCGAAGGTCGGCTCGTCGTCGTCAAAGCGCCGCTTTCCGCGGCGGTCGAAGGCAAAGTCGGGCACTGGTGGCGCTCCTCGGGCAGGCGGTCAGGGTGGGCAGCATGAAGCCCGAAACGGTGGTCGACATCCGTAGCCCTCCCTTCCGCTCAGCAGGCATCGCCGGTCTCAGCCCGTGGGCCCGAGGGTGCCACGCCCGGGCACCGGCAGCAACTGAATTCCGCCGCCACCAGCGGGAGGCGAGACAGCGCATAGCAGAAGCTGCCGGGAAAGCACCGGTCCACGATCGAGGCGAGCCACGCGGTCCCTTCCGCCCGCCAGCGACAGATCGTGAGCATGCGGCCTCACGGGAACCGCTGCCCTGACAGGCCTGGCGGTTGGGGCGTGATCGACCGCTCTGCGCAGTCCGGATCGCGGCAGATCGGCGCTGTTGCCTCATAAGATACTAACTAGTATCTTGACGTAGCCACTCTGGTCAGCATAAGATTCTAATTAGTATCTAAATGGAAGGATCGCAGTGACCGCGACGACGGCTGAACGAGCAGATAACGCGGCGGGGCTGACTCCGGAGGTCCGGGGCGCGTTGCTGGCGCTGATCGTCGGGGGGATCGCGGCGATCCTGGACTCGACGATGGTGACCCTGGCGCTGCACACGCTGGTAGTCAGCCTGCACTCCACGGACGGCACGATCCAGTGGGTCACGACCGGCTACCTGCTGGCGATGGCCGTCGCGATCCCGGTCACCGGGTGGGCGGAGAGCCGGTGGGGCGGCCAGCGCGCCTGGATGGCCGCGCTGGTGGTCTTCGTCGCCGGGTCGGTCCTGTGCGCGCTGTCCTGGAGCGCCGCCAGCCTGATCGGCTTCCGGGTCCTGCAGGGCTTCGCCGCCGGCCTGATCTTCCCGCTGATGCAGACCCTGGGCGTCAGGGCCGCGGGCGGGCGCGCCAGCAGCAGCCTGATCGCCGCGGTCAGCCTCCCGCTGGCGCTCGGGCCGATCCTCGGCCCGGTGATCGGCGGGGTGATCCTCAACTGGCTGAGCTGGCGCTGGCTGTTCCTGGTCAACGTACCCGTGGTCGCGGCGGGACTGGCGCTCGCCTGGCGGCTGCTGCCCCCCGACCGCCCAGATCCCGCCGCCGGGCGGGCGCGCCTGGACGTGACCGGGCTCGCCCTGCTCGCGCCGGCGCTCGCCGGAATCCTGCTCGGCCTCTCGAACCTGTCCGAAGACGGCGGGATCGGCCAAACCGGCGTGCTCGTGCCGCTGCTGGCGGGGATCGCGCTGCTCGGCGCGTTCATCGCCTGGGCGCTCGCACCCGGCGGCCGGCATCCAGTCGTGGACGTGCGGCTGCTGCGGTTGCGTTCACTCGGGACCGCCGCCGCGGTCTTGTTCACCGCCGGCGCAGCCATGTACGCCGGGATGTTCCTGCTGCCGCTGTATTACCAGCAACTGCGGGGCGAGACCGTGCTGCACGCCGGACTGCTGCTCATCCCCCAGGGCGTCGGCTCCCTGGTCGCCCGCCTCACCGTCGGCAAGCTCGTCGCCCGGCTCGGCGCCCGCCTGGTCACGATGGCCAGCTTCCTGGTAGCAGCCGCCGCGACCGTGCCGTTCGCGTTCGCCGGCCCGCACACCAGCCTGTGGCTGCTCGGCGCCGTGCTCCTGATCCGCGGCTTCGGGATCGGCACCGTGCTCGTCCCGCCGATGTCGGTCGCCTACCAGGACGTCCCGTCGGCAGGCATCCCGCACGCCACCATGAACACCCGCATCGCCCAGCAGGTCGGCGCCTCTTTCGGCATCGCGATAGTTGCCGTCGTCCTCCAGTCCCTCCTCGCGCACGGCGCCGCCAGCGCCTTCCAAGGCGCGTTCTGGTGGGCGATCGGCATCACCATCGCGGCACTCATCCCTGCTCTCGCCCTCCCCGCCGCCCGAGCGGCCGCCCGCGACTGACATGCGGCCGCTCCCAACCACATGCGATTTCAGCCAAGATTGCCAGCGCAGAGAGAATACGGCGATGGGCAAGATCCCGGACAACCACAACCAGCAGGCCGACGACAAACAGACCCGGCGCCGCGGCGCCGCGCTCGAGGACGCGATCCTCGACGCCGCGTGGGGGCAGCTGACCGCCGAAGGCTACGAGCACTTCACCATCGACACCGTCGCCGCCCGCGCCCGGACCAGCAAGCCCGTGCTCTACCGCCGCTGGAAGACCCGCGAAGACCTGCTGCGCGCCACCGTCCGCCACCGTGGTGCCGCCGATTCGCCGGCCATTCCCGACACCGGCACCCTCCGGGGCGACCTTCTCGCTCTGCTCACCGGCGCCAACACCGACCGCAACCCCATGGCCGCCCTGGTGAGCAGCATGCTCGGCAGCTATTACAACCAGACCGGCCCCACCCCGGCCGAGCTACGCGGCGCGTTCCTGAGCCAGCGCGGCTCTGCCGTCGAGCAGGTCGTCAACCGCGCCGTCGAGCGCGGGGAGATCGACCCAGCCCGGCTCACCCCGCGGATCATCGACCTCCCCTTCGACCTGTTCCGCAACGAAATGATGATGACCCTCAAGCCGGTCCCCGACCACGTCCTGCGCCAGATCGTCGACGACATCTTCATCCCCCTCGTAACTACGCAACGGCCAGCCCGCTGACGCGGCAGCCAGCGTGGTCAGGAATTAAGGTCCGCCGAGTGCGGCCCGTCTCC
>DATIXO010000292.1:0-18705 GCA_035518495.1 Streptosporangiaceae bacterium | reverse complement strand
TCCGGCGGGTTGACCGCGAACTCGTGCGGCGGCGCGTACATGCAGGCGTGGAAACAGGCGCGGCAGTCGTGGCAGAGGTTCGCGAGCTGGGTGATGTCACCGGCCCCCAGCACCACCCGGCGCTCCAGGGCCGGGAAGACGGCGCAGTAGCCCTCGCAGAAACGGCAGGCGTTGCAGATGTTCAGCTGCCGCTGCGCCTCGGTGAACATCTCATCCATCATGGGCATGGCGCGCCGCCTCCACCCCGGCGATGCGGCCCCAGACGGTGCCGATGGTGAGGCCGAACCCGGCCAGGTAGCCGGTGGACAGGATGTTGCCGGACATGATCTCGCCGGCCGCGAACACGTTGGCGAACGCCGTGCCGTCCGCGCGCAGGACCCGCGCCTGCGGCGTGACCGCCACCCCCAGGTAGGTGAACGTGATGCCGGGGCGCATGGCTATCCCGTAGTAGGGCGGGGTGTCGATCGGCCGCGCCCAGTGGCTCTTGGGCGGGGTGATTCCGGTGGTGGCGCAGTCGTCCAGCCGCGCCGGGTCGAAGGTGCCGCCGGGCCTGACCGCGGCGTTGAAGCCCGCGACCGTCGCGGCGACGGCCCGGCCGTCGATGCCGAGCGCGCCGGCGAGCCCGCTGACCGAGCCGGCCTGCGCGGGGCCGTACATGGGCGGCAGGAACAGCCCGGCCGCCTTGGCGTCCCAGATCGAGTAGGCGATCTGGCCGGGCTGCCGCGCGATGTTGGCACCCCAGATCGCGTAGCGCTTGGGCCAGATCTCCTCACCCTCGTCGTAGAAGCGCCGCCCCGTGGAGTTGACCACGATCCCGAACGGGATCGAGTCCAGCCGGGTGGCGATCCCGCCGTCGAAGCGCGGGGACCGCGCGTCGATGGCGACCGCGTGGAAGCCCCGTTCCTCGCCCGCCCGGCCGGCCCCGTGGGTGTACAGGGCGGCGAGGACCCGGCCGTCGTTGTCCCGCGAGCCGCGGATCAGGTAGTTGTCCGCGGCGTCGCCCCAGTACCGGCGCAGCCACCCGATGTTGGCCTCGAACCCGCCGCTGGCGGCCACGAACGCCCGGCCGCGGATGACGCCGCCCGGGGTGACCAGCCCGGTGCACCGGTCGCCGTCCATCATGAGGTCATCGACCGTGGTGGCGTAGCTGACCGCGATCCCCATCCGTGCCGCGGCCCGGTGGTAGGTGTTGACCAGCGCCTTGCCCCCGCCGAGGAAGAAATGGTTGGTCCGGCCGAGATGCAGGGTGCCGGCCAGCGGCCGCTGCCACCTGACGCCGTGGCCGCCCATCCACGCCGGGACGGCCCCGGACTCCCGCACGGTCAGCTCGGCGAGCTTCTCATCGCCCGGCCCGGTGCCGACCCCGCACAGGTCCCGCCACAGCTCGCCGAACGGGTAGGGACCGGTGGTGAAGCCGTCCGCCCGGTCGTGCACGCACCGGATGTTGCGGGTATGCCGGGTGTTGCCGCCGCGCATCGGCTGCTGCGCGCGCTCCACCACCAGGACCCGGCGGGTGTGCCGCCGGGCGCTGAGCGCGGCCACCAGCCCGGCGTTGCCGCCGCCGATGACGACGACATCCCAAGGCCCGCCGCCAGGAGGGGAAGCCCCGGTGCCCGCGGGGGCGGCCGGCGCCATCGGGGCTTCCCTCCTGCTGCGGATCTGTCGTCCTTCCTGCCGCGGACCGGACGGGGCGGGCTCAGGCGCCCGCGGTGACGGCCGGCTCGGGGGCCCTGGTGTCGGCGACGTCGGTGAAGTAGTCGCCGGCGGCGGTGTGGTCGGTGCCCTCGGCCACCTTGAGCGCCTTGAGCAGCGCCGTGCCGCCGAAGGCCACCGCGAGGTTGACCAGGACGGCGATGAAACCGATGTAGAGCGCGGTCCCGGTGTGCAGGCCCAGGTGGCTGAGCGCGAACCCGGTGCCGCCCCAGTGGGCCACGTGGGTCGCGACGTTCGGGGTCAGGTAGAAGGTCCAGATGCTGACGATCATGCCGGCCGCCCAGCCGGCCAGCAGCGCGCCGCGGTGCAGCCAGCGGGTGTACAGGCCGATCATGACCGAGGGTAGCGTCTGCAGGATGATCGCCCCGCCGAGCAGCTGCAGGTCGATGGAGAACTGCGGGTTGATGAGCAGGATGAACAGCAGGGCGCCCACCTTCACCAGCAGGGAGACGACCTTGCTGGTCGTCGCCTGCTCCCGGTCAGTGGCGTCCCGGCGGATGTACTCCTTGTAGATGTTGCGGGTGAACAGGTTGGCCGCGGCGATCGACATGAACGCCGCGGGGACCAGCGCCCCGATGATGATCATCGCGAAGGCCAGGCCGGCGAACCCGGACCCGAACATGTGCTGGAACAGGTTGGGCACCACGGTGTTGGTGTCGGGCTTGCCGGTCGGTCCGATCAGCGGCTTGATGTTGCCCGCGATGGCCATGACCCCGAACAGCGCGATGAGGCCGAGGACGAAGCTGTAGATGGGCAGCGCGGCCATGGTCCGCTTGACCACGGCGCGGTTCCTGGTGGTGATCACGCCGGTGATCGCGTGCGGGTAGAGGAAGATCGCAAAGGCCGAGCCGAGCGCCAGCGTGATGTACTGCAGCTGGTTGGCGCTGGTGAGCAGGGACGCGGTGCCCGGCGGCGTGGCCTTGAAGTGGGCGTCGTAGGCGTTGAAGATGTGGTTCCAGCCGCCCAGCCGGTGCGGGATGTAGAAGATCGCGACGCCGATCACCAGGTAGACGAGCGCGTCCTTGACGAACGAGATCATCGCGGGCGCGCGCACCCCCGAGGTGAAGGTGAAGGCGGCCAGCACCGCGAACGCGATGACCAGCGGCCAGTACCCGTGGATCCCGATGGTGGTCAGGACCGCCTGCATGCCGAGCAGGTTGAGGGCGATGTAGGGCATCGTGGCGACGATGCCGGTGATGGCGATGGCCAGCGCCAGCGTGGGGGACCCGAACCGGCCGCGGACGAAGTCCGCCGCGGTGACGTAGCCGTGGGTCTTCGACACCGACCAGAACCGGATCATGATCAGGAAGACGAGGGGGTACTCGATCGCGACGTAGGGCAGGGCGTAGAAGCCGATCGCCCCCGCTCCGAACAGCAGGGCGGGCACCGCGACGTAGGTGTAGGCGGTGTACAGGTCGCCGCCGATCACGAACCAGCTGATCCAGCTGCGGAATCCACGCCCGGCCAGCGCCCACTGCTCCAGCGAGACGTCGGATGACCGGCGCCAGCGGTGGGCCCAGAAGCCCAGGACGCTGACGGCCGCGAAGGCAACGGCGACGATGGTGAACTCGGTGACGTTCATCTCAGCTCCTCTGCTTCGTCTTCACGAAGACGAAGGCGGTCACGGCGGCCGCGAGCAGCGTGAACATGATCTGGAACCAGAAGAAGAACGGGAAACCAAACAGCTTGGGCGTCCACCGGTTGTAGATCGGGACCAGCAGCGGCAGCACGATCGGGATCAGCAGCAGCCAGTTCCATGGGCTGTGGTCGCTCTTGCGTCCCGGCCTGGCGGACGTCAGGAGGTCCGGGGGTGGTTCCTGCGAGTGGGGTACCTGCGTCATCATCGGCTCCTTCTCGGTGTCGGGGGCGGACGCTGGGTGCTTGTCTGGGCGGTTGCTGGGTGCTTGCGGGCGGTCGCTGAGGTGCTTCGGGGTGGTCGCTGGCTCCTTCCCGGGTGGTCGCTGGGTCCTTGCCGGGGCGGGCAGGTGGTGCCTGCCGGGTCGTAGCTGGCTGCTCAGTGCTGGTGCTGTAACCGGCTGTCGGGGTCCGGCCAGCCGAAGGTGGGCTCGGGATGGTGCAGCGGGGGCAGCTGCCAGGTGGCGGCGGACGGCTGGTCCGCGTCCGCCGCGACGGGGACGTCGATCACGGTCGGCAGCCCCGAGCCGAGTGCGGCCTGCAGCGCGGAGCCGAGGTCGCCCGGGGTCTCGGCCCGCAGGCCCTGTGCGCCCATCGACCGGGCCATCGCCGCGTAGTCCGCGGAGTAGGGGCCGCCGGTGGCCGCGTAGCGGAAGCTCGTCGCCAGCTCGCGCCCGGCGCCGAAGTACCCGCGCTGCTGGTCGCGGATGGAGATGTAGCCCCCGTTGTTCCAGACCAGCCACACCGCGGGGATGCCGTACTCGACGGCGCTGGCGACGACGCTGGGCAGCATGAGGAAGCCCCCGTCGCCGACCACCGCCACGGCGGGCGTGTCCGGGGCCGCCAGGCGGGCGCCGAGCACCCCGGCCATCCCGAAGCACATGGACGCGAAGCCCCAGCTCTGCAGCAGCGTGCCCGGGCCGCCCGGCCGCCACTCCTGCACGATCCAGTTGTGGTGGACCCCGACGTCGCTGATCAGGATGCCGTCCTCGGGCAGCACCCGGCGCAGCTCGGCGAGCACCCGTTCGGGGCGCAGCGGGCTGGCGCCCGACGACCGGTTCGGGGCCGTGTGCCGTTCCCACTCCTGCGCCCACTGCGCGATGTCGGCCAGCCACCGGCCCGTGTCCGGGACCGCGCGCATGCCCTCACGCAGCTGGGTCAGCACCTCCTTCGGGCTCGCCGCCACCCCGAGCGCGACCGGGTAGTTGCGGCCGAGCTCGGCCGGGTCGATGTCGACCTGGATCAGCCGGGTCGGCGGGATCGTGTAGGTGTAGCCCGGCAGCCAGGAGCTGGTGGACCGGTCGTCGAACCGGGTGCCGAGCGCCAGGATCACGTCCGCGGTGCGGGCCGCCCGGTTGGCCTGGTAGGTGCCGTTACGGCCGGTCGCGCCGAGGTACAGGCCCTCCTCCAGCGGGCCGGCGATCTTGCCGAGCGGGGAGGTGGCGACCGGGATCTGGGCGGCCGTGGCGAACGTGGCGAGTTCCCCGGCCGCCTCGGCGCCCTGCACGCCGTAGCCGGCCACGATCAGCGGGCGCTCGGCAGCGGCCAGCATGCCCAGCATCGCGGCGACGTCGGCCGGCGCGGCGGCGGAGCGGCGGGAGATGCCCCGCCGCCACTGCCCGGGGTCGGGGACCTCCGCCTCGGAGGTCTCCACGAACACGTCCAGCGGCACGTCCAGGTGCACGGGCCCGGGCCGGCCGCCGAGCATGGCGGCGAACGCCTGGCGGAGCATCAGCGGCAGCTGGTCGGCGCGGGTCGCCTGGAAGCTGCGCTTGACGTAGGGGCGCAGCAGGCCCGGGGTGTCGGCCTGGTAGTACCGGCCCGTCTCCTGGAACGGGGCGCGGTTGAACTGCGTGGTCGGCACGTTGCCGGTGATGGCCAGGAAGGCCGAGGAATCCATGAAGGCCGACCCGAGCGCGACCGGCAGGTTCGCCGCGCCGGGCCCGACGGAGGTTAACGTCGCCAGCGGCTCGTGACGGATCCGGTAGTAGGCGTCCGCGATGAAGCCTGCCGCCGACTCGTGGTGGACCGACAGGGTGCGGATCTGATCGCTGCGGTCGTACAGCGCGTCGAGCAGGCCTAAGTCCCCGTGCCCGCACAGGCCGACCACGTACGGCACCCGCTCGCGGATGAGGTACTCGGCGATGATCTCGGCGCCCTTCATCGGACCTCTTTGCGCATCAGGCAAGGCGTTGCATAATGCGCGACCGTATGGCAGCCTGATGTCCCCGTCAAGAGGGAGATGCCACATGGCAGGTCTGCCGGGCGGCGCCACCGGCCTGCTCATCGACGGGCGGTGGCGCGCCAGCGGGACCGAGTTCGCGGTGACCGACAAGTACACGCTGGCGCCGTTCGCCGCCGTGGCGCAGGCACGGCCCCGCGACGTCGAGGCGGCGGTGGCCGGCGCGGAGGCGGCGGCCCGGCACCCGCTGCCGCCGGCCCGGCGCCACGACATCCTCGATGAGGCGTCCCGGCTGTTAGCCGCGCGCCGGGAGGAGATCCGCGAGGTCTACGTCGCCGAGACCGGCTTCACGCTGGCCGACGCGGATACCGAGATCAGCCGCGCGGTCGCCACGATGCGGCTGTCGGCGCAGGAGTCGGTCCGGATCGCCGGCGAGGAGGTGCCGGTGGCGGCCACCCCCGGCAGCGAGGGCCGGCTGGCGTTCACGATCCGGGTTCCGGTCGGTGTGGTGGCGGCCATCGCGCCGTTCAACGCCCCGCTGAACACCGTCACCCACAAGATCGCGCCGGCGATAGCCGCGGGGAACGCGGTCGTGCTCAAGCCCGCCCGGCAGACGCCGCTCTGCTCGGTCGCGCTGGCCCAGGCCCTGCTCGACGCGGGCCTGCCACCCGGCTTCCTGCAGCTGGTCTGCGGGCCGGGCGAGACGACCGGCGCCGCGCTGGTGGCCGACCGGCGGATCCGCTTCCTCACCTTCACCGGCTCGACGGCGGTGGGGCTGTCGGTCAAGCAGAACTCCGGGATCGCCAGGACCCACCTCGAGCTCGGCTCCAACAGCGCCTCGATCGTGGCGGCCGACGCCGACCTCGATCTGGTGGCCGGCCTGGTCAGCCGGGCCGGGTACCGCAAGGCGGGACAGGTCTGCACCAGCGTGCAGCGCCTGCTCGTGGACAGCGCGGTCGCCGATGACCTCGCCGGGCTGCTGGCCAGGCGGGTGGGCCAGCTCCGGGCCGGGGATCCGCGCGACCCCGCCGTCCAGGTCGGCCCGCTGATCAGCCCGGCCGAGGCGGAGCGGGCGCACGGCTGGGTGCGGCAGGCGGCGGGCCACGGCGCGGCGGTGCTGGCCGGCGGCGAGCGTGACGGGCCCGTGCTGGCTCCCACGCTGCTGCGCGACCCGCCCCCTGGCAGCCAGATCATGACCGGCGAGATCTTCGCCCCGGCCGTCGCGCTGGCCGCCGTCGGCGGGCTCGACGAGGCGATCGAGGCGGTCAACGCGGGCGAGTACGGGCTGCAGGCGGGGATCTTCACCCGCGACCTCGACGCTGCCTTCGCCGCGGCGCGGCGGCTGCGCGTCGGCGGCGTGATGATCAATGACACCTCCAGCTACCACGCCGACGCCATGCCCTACGGCGGGGTCAAGAACAGCGGGTACGGGCTCGAGGGACCGCGGTACGCGACGGCGGACATGACCGACCCGCGCATCATCGTGCTGAACCTGCGGGAGGCCGGATGACACGGCCAGCGGAGGGCCGGGTGAGGCGCCCTGCCGGAGCCGGGCCAGCGGAAGACCGGCTGGCACTGCCGCTGTCGGGGTGCAGCTTCGGCTGGCTGCACCTGGCCCCGCTGCCGGACGCGTTACGGGCGCTGGCCAGCAACGGGTTCCGGTCGCTGGAACTGACCACCGCGCCGCCGCACCTGTTCGCCCCGGCCTGCGGGCCCTATGAGCGCCGGGAGCTCATCCGGGCGCTGGACGGGCTCGGGCTGCGGGTCGTGTCGGTCAACCCGAGCTTCGCCGACATCAACCTGGTCAGCACCAACCCGGAGATCCGCGAGATCAGCGAGCGCCAGCTCATCGCCAACATCGAGCTGGCCGCCGACCTCGGCGCGGACTACGTGGTGGTGATCCCGGGCCGCCGGCACGCCCTGGCGCCGGCCCCCGGCGAGGCCGCGCAGGCGGTGCTCGACATCGGGCTGGCCGCGCTGCTGGCCCGGGCCGAGCAGCTCGGCATCACGATCGCGCTGGAGAACAGCCCCTACGGGTATCTCGGCCGGGCCAGCGAGCTGGCCGAGATCGTGGAGCGCTGGCGCTCCCCGCGGCTGCGCATCACCTATGACGTGGCCAACGCGCTGGCCATCGAGGACCCGGCCGAGGGCGTGCGGCGGGCCGGCGGGCACCTGGCGCTCGCGCACGTCAGCGACACCTGGCGGGCCAGATGGGCGCACACGTCGGCGGGCGCCGGCGAGGTCGACTTCGCCGGCTTCGCCCGCGCGCTCACCGAAACAGGCTTCGCCGGGCCCACCGTGTACGAGCTGGTGGACGGGGCGGATCCGGAGCCCCGGCTGCCGGCCGACCTGGCCGCGCTCGCGGCGGCGGGGTGGGCGCCGTGACGCCGCCCTCCGCCAGCGTGGTGGTGGCGGGCAGCGGCGCGGCCGGGCTCACCGCCGCGCTGGCCGCCGCGTTCCAGGGCGCCGACGTGCTGCTGGTCGAGCGCGGCGAGCGGCTCGGCGGCACCACCGCGCTGTCCGGCGGGCGCGTCTGGGTGCCGTGCAACCACCTGTCCGGCTCCGACACCCCGCAGGACGCCGCAGCGTACCTGGACGGCATCTTCAGCGACCGCTATCCCGGCATGACCGAGGCGTTCCTGGCCACCGCGCCGCAGATGGTGCGGTTCGTCGAGCGCAGCAGCGCCCACCGGTTCGCCGCCTGCCCCGGCTACCCGGACTACGATCCGTCCCGGCCGGGCGCGACCGCGGGCGGCCGGGCGCTGGACGCCGCGCCCATCGACACCACAAGGCTCACCCCGCTGGCGGCCAGGATCCTGATGCCGCCCGGCTACCTGCCCATGTCCTTCGCCGAGTGGGAGAGCTGGCGCTATCCGGACCGGTTCGACTGGCAGCTGCTGCGCCAGCGGGAACGGGACGGCATCAGGACCGGCGGGGTGGCGCTGGTCGCCGGGCTGCTGGACGGGGTGGCGAAGGCGGGCGTCCGGGTGCTGACCGGCTTCCGGCTGACCGGGACCGGGCCCGGGTCGGCACGGCTGGAGCGCGGGGAGGAGGTGACCACGGTCAGCGCGTCGGCGGTGATCCTCGCCACCGGCGGCTTCGACTGGGACCGGGAGCTGCGTGCCAAGCACCAGCCGCCCGGGCAGCGGGCCAGCGGCGCGCCCCCGACCAACACCGGTGACGCGCTGCGCATCGCCGAGACCGCCGGGGGCTGGTGCGACAACATGGGCGAGGGCTGGTGGATGCCGATGCTGGCGGTCCCCGGCGAGCGGCTGCTCGGCGAGCAGTTCTACCGGTCCCTCATCCGGGAGCGCGGCCTGCCGCGGCAGATCATGGTCAACGCGGCGGGCCAGCGGTTCACCGGCGAGGCACGGCCCTACAACGAGATCGGCAAGGCGCTGCACCGCCAGGACGGGCCGGTTCACCTGATCTTCGATGAGGGCTACCGGGCGCGGTACCCGATGCCGGGCATCCCCCCGGCCGGGCCGGTGCCGGGCTGGGTCGCGTGCGGCAACTCGCTGGCGGAACTGGCGGCCAGGATCGGCGTGCCGCCCGCCGCCCTCGCGGGCACCGTCGGCCGGTGGAACCAGGCGTGCACCGCCGGGGCGGACCCGGACTTCGGCCGTGGCGAGGGCGCCTACGAGCGCTTCTGCGGTGACCCGGCCGTCAGCCCGAACCCGAGCCTCGGCCCGGTCGACGAGGCGCCCTACTACGCGGTGGAGGTGCTGGCCGGGACGATCGGGACCAAGGGCGGCCCGGTGACCGACGCCAACGGCGCCGTGCTCGACCGGGCCGGCGTCCCGGTCACCGGCCTGTACGCGGTGGGCAACGCCGCGGCGTTCTGGACCGCCGACGGGTACCCGGGGCCCGGCGCGACGCTCGCGGTGGGCATGACGATGGGGTACCGCGCCGGGCTGCACGCGGGCCGGACCGTACGCTGACGTGCATGACGGCGGATACGGCGAAGGGAATGATCGGCTCCCTTCTCCATGGCCTGGAGATCCTGGACATGTTCGAGCGCGGCCGGCCCGAGATCGGCATCGGGGAGATGGCCCAGCAGCTCGGCCTGCACCGGTCCACCACCTCCCGGCTGGCGGCCACGCTGGCGGTGGCCGGCTACCTGGAGCCGGCCGGGGAGCCGGGACGGTACCGCCTGTCCGGCCGGCTCGCCGCGCTCGGCGAACTGGCCGCCGCCGATGGCGACGTGCGCCGGGCGGCCCTGCCCTACCTGGCCGACCTCGTGCAGGACCTGGGCGAGACGGGGCACCTGGCGGTGCTCGAGGGCACCGAGGCGGTCACGGTCGAGGTGGTCGACGGCTGGCAGACCGTCCGGATGCACTCCTGGGTCGGCAAGCGGTCGCCGGCGCACTGCAGCTCGATGGGGAAGGCACTGCTGGCCGGCCTGCCTGCCGGTGAGCTCGCCGCGCGCTACCCGCAGGCCCGGCTGGAGGCCAGGACGGACCGGACGATCACCAGCACCGCCGAGCTCAAGCGCCATCTCGCGCGGGTGCGTGAACGCGGGTACGCGGTGGACTCGGCCGAGCTCGAGCCGCACCTGTGCTGCGTGGCCGGGCCGGTCTTCGACCGGACCGGCGCGGTGGTGGCCAGCATCAGCGTCTCCGGCCCCGATACCCGGTTCGGCGAGGCGGGCATCCCGGCCATCGCCGATGCGGTGCGCCGCACCGCGTGGCAGATCAGCGCGCGGCTCGGGGCCCCGCGCGACATACCGGAATGGAGGATTCATGACCACCATCGCCTTCCTCGGCCTCGGCCGGATGGGCACGCTGATGGCCGGGCGGGTCCTGTTAGCCGGCCATGACCTGATCGTCTGGAACCGGACGCCCGGCCGGGAGCAGCCGCTGGTGGCCGAGGGCGCGCGGGCCGCGCCGACTCCGGCCGAGGCGGCGCGCGAGGCCGAGATCGTCATCACCATGCTCGCCGGTCCCCCCGCCCTGGAGGCGGTCGCGCTCGGGCCGGACGGCATCGCCGGGGCCATCGCGCCGACGGCCTGCCTGGTGGAGATGTCGACCGTCGGCCCGCAGGCGGCGCTGGCGGTCGCCGGCCGCCTGCCGGCCGGCACCGGGTTCGTCGACGCGCCGGTCATGGGCAGCGTCGGGCCGGCCCGCAGCGGCGAGCTCACGGTGCTGGCGGGCGGCGACGTGGACCGGGTGGAGAAGGTGCTCGCGATCTTCGGCACGGTGGTCCGCTGCGGCGCGGCCGGATCCGGCGCCGCGCGCAAGCTGGTGCTCATCAGCGCCGCGCTGGCCGGGGTCACGCTGGTCGGCGAGGTGCTCGCGCTGGCCGCGGCCCTTGGGGTGCCGCGTGACGCCGCGCTCCAGGGGCTGGCGGCCGGGCCGCTGGCCGGCAGCCTCGGCCGCGTCCAGAGCACCAGCAGCGACTTCGCCATCGCGCTGGCGGCCAAGGACCTGACGCTGGCCACCGGAGCGGCCGGCCTCCCGCAGCTCGCCGCCGCCCGGGAGTGGCTGCGCGCGGCGGCGGCCGAGGGCGCCGCGGACCAGGACCTCGGCCGCGTGGTCGAGCACATCCACCCGCCCGGCGCCGGGGCGGGCCCGCGCCGCTGAGCCAGCGGCACCACCGGCGCCAGCGGCGTTACTGGCGCGCTACCGGCCTGCTCACCCGCTGCCGGGACCGGGCCCGGCGGCCTCGCTGCGGGCCTGCGCGGCGGGCAGGCCGGTGAGCGTCTCGATCACGCTGGTGATGTGGTCCATCATGGCCGCCTCGGCCTCGGCCGCGTTCCCGGCGGCGATGGCGTCGACGATGCGCTCATGCTGGGCCAGCGACACCGCTGGCCGCCCCGGCACCAGGGCCAGCGCGAACTGGTGGCGCACCAGCTGGGCGCGCAACCGCTCGAGGATGCCGGTCGCGGTCTGATGGGCGCCGATCCGGCGGATCAGCGCGTGCATGCGGGCGTTGGCGTCGCTGTAGCGCATCAGCTCGGCCGAGGCGACCGCCTCCCTCATCTCGGTGATGATCTGCCGGAGCTCCGCGGTCTCGGCGGGGGTGGCGCGCTGCGCCGCACGGCCCGCGATGAGGCCCTCCAGCAGCCGGCGGACCTCGGTGATCTCGATCGCCTCGCCGACCGGGATGACGCGGACCCGGGCGCCCCGGTGCCGCTGCACGTCCACCAGCCCCTCGCTGGCCAGCACGGGGATCGCGGCGCGGACCGCGAACCGGCTGCAGCCGAACCGCTCGCACAGGTCCACCTCGACCAGCCGCTGGCCGGCCACGAACTCGCCGGCCAGAATGGCGGCGCGCAGCTCGTCAAGCACACCCCTGTCGTCCGCCACGGCTAGCCCGTCTCTCGCGGACCGCGGCCGCCCGCGGCCGTCACGGCGCCCCGCCCGCGGGGTGCAGCGAATCCGCACCGGCGAGCAGCCGGCTGTTGCCCACGATCATGGTCGTGATCTCCTGATCTGTGAACCCCGCGGCGTGCAGGGCGTCGGCCATCAGCGCGAGCCCGTCCTCCACCGGAGGGTTGCCGGGCTGTCCCAGGTCGGTGGTCACGATCGTGGCCGCGGGGCCCACCGCCCTGATGTTGGCGACCATGCGGCCCCACTCACACATACCAGTGAACGGCGTGGCGAAACAGCGCTCCAGGAACACTCCCTGCCGGGCCAGCGCCAGCTGGTCATCCAGGCCCATGCCCTGCTGCGGAAAATCCGGGTGGGTGGCGATGACGTGGCGCACCCCAGCCTCGAGCGCCGCCTCTGCCACCGCACGGGTCTCGGCCACGCTGAGGTGCCCGGAGGCCACCACCAGCTGGTGGCGCGAGGCCAGCCGGAGCACCTCCCTGGTCTCCGGGAGCGGCCGCCCGGCGCCGTCGACGACGGCCACCGGGTCGCTCGTTATGCCCTGTGAATCAAGATCTTTCTGGAGCGCCAGCCACGGCGGCGCGGCATCTTCTCCGAGCTCGCCGGCGAACGCCCGGTGGTTGGCCGCGTCCACCGTCGGCATCCACAGGATCCGGGCGCCCTCCCGGGCCGCGATCTCCACCGCGAGCGGGTTCATGCCGCCGACCGAGGCGTTCAGGGCCAGCCCCCCGAGCACCCGCACCTCGCCGCCCAGCGCCTCGGTGACCACGGCGGCGCGCTCCGCGGTGGGCACGTAGTGCGACTTGAGCGCGAAGCCGGCCAGGCCAGCGTCCCAGCAGCGGCGGGCGAGCTGGACGTCGGTGATCCGCCGGCGCATCACATCGGGGGCCACGTGCGCGTGCAGGTCGTAGGCACCCCTGACCAGATGACGGGACCACTCACTGGGCGTGGTGCTGCTCAGCACGGGGTAACCATCCCTCTGTCATCGGGCACCGGCCGGCTGACCGGTCGTGATGGCCGCCAGCACCGCGTGCTGACCGCCACCCGGCGCCCGTCAGCTTGCCGATGATCGGCGCCGGCAGCGGACCCGGGTCGCGCCCGGCCTGCTTAACACGCCTGCCGCAACTCGCCGGGCAGATAATTGTCAGCTAGCTTTGGCGACAATATTACCGCCAACTTCAGCCACAATAGGGAGCCGAATGGGGGCCGTCAAGCGCAGGTCCACCCGTCAGGAGAAGGCTATGCGCACGGTCGAAGGCGCCTGGCACTGAGCGACGGTCCCCGATGCCACCGCAACCGCGTCCCGGCCGGGCACGACGGGCGGCTCCCCGCCGGGGGTCCGCGCGCACCTTCACGCGTTCCTTTCCCGCGACCGCCGGCCATGTGAGCGACGCCCGCCAGTTCCTCGCGCGGGCCCTGGGCGACTGGCCGGTGACCGGCGACGGGACCGGCCGCACCGTCTGGTTCGAGATGGGGCCGCCCGGCCCTGGATGGGCCGCCCCCCTACAGGGCCACTGCGTCCAGCGGCAGAACGGGCGGCCGCCGCAAGGGCGGCCGCCTCCCTGACCGCTGTCGCACGGGTTTGGCCGCGCCCGGTTTGGGATGATTTGCCGATGGCCAATCCCCCGGGGCCGCGCGGGCCTTTCCCGGCGGGCGCCGGCCGGCCCCGTGGGCGCCGTTAGCCCTTTTCCGCGGCGGCCAGCACGAAGTCCATGTCGGTGACATAGGCGACATCGCGCGGGTCGCCGGGGCCGGCCGGCCGGAACTGCCTGACCAGTGAGTCCTTCACACCGAAAACGGTGTCGCTGTCGAGGTAGGGGTTGTCCGCGTCGAAGATGTGCGTGGTGACCGGCCGGTGGCCGGGCGCGGAGACGATCGCGTGGATGTGGGCGGCCCGCCAGTGATGCCGGCCAGCCGCGCGCAACAGGCCCCCGGCCGGGCCGTCGGTGGGGATCGGGTAGCTGACCGGCCGCACCGTGCGGAACTGGTAGCCGCCGTCCGGCCCGGTCACGAAGACCCCGCGCAAGTTGAACGGCGGCTGCTGCGGGTCCTGGGTGTCGTAGAGCCCGTTGCTGGCGGTCTGCCACACGTCCAGGGTGGCGCCGTCCAGCGGCTTGCCCGCGGGGTCGGTCACCCGGCCGCGGACCAGGGTGGGGCTGCCGTCTTCCGGGCGCCCGATCTGCTCGCCCATCGCGCGGGCGGGCGCGCCCGGCACGTAGAAGGGGCCGAGGACCGTGGACTCGGTGGCGCCGTCGGCCGCGTTGATGAGATCGACCAGCGACGACAGGCCGAGGATGTCGGAGAGCAGCACGAACTCCTGCCGCTCGCTGTCGCATTTCTGCCCGGTCGCGGTGAGGAACTCCACCCCGGCCATCCACTCCTGCGGTGTCAGCCCGGTCTCGGCCGCGAACGCGTGCAGGTGGCGGATGAGGCTGGCGAGCAGCTCGCGCAGGCGTGGCCCGGGCGTGCCCGCGTAGGCGGCGAGTACCTGCTCGGTGAGCTGGTCCGGGGTCATCGCGGTCATGCGCCGCCTCCTTGCCCGCCAGGCTGGCCAGGCCGGGTCCCGGTGCCCGCGCGTGGCGTGCGCCCGCTGGCCGCGGCGCCGGAGGCCCGGCGCCGCACCCACACGGTAACCGACGCCCGGCGGCGCTGCCGCGCCCTCGCCCCGGCCGGGCTGCACGCCGCGGTGCTGGGGTCTCATCCCGCACCGAGACCGCGGCCGCGGTGATCCGGGGCTACCTGCCCGCCCGCTGACCGGGAGTTCCTGCCCGCTGGCCGGGAGCTAAGGCCGGGCCGCCGGCGTCGGGGCAGTGCTGCGTGATCCAGGTGTCGATGCGCTGCCACCAGTCGTAGAGCCACCGCACCTGGGCCTCGTGGCCGGCGGACCGGGGCACCTCGGGCGCCGGCACCCGCCACCATCGCGCGCGGATGACCTGGCCGGTCTGCAGGTTCCGCCACACGTCGCCGACGCTGACGAGCCGGTCCAGCCCGGCATGGGCCACGAAGATCACGTCCGCGCCGGGACAGGCGGCGATGGCCGCGAGCGCGCCGCCCGCCCGCGGCGGCAGCAGGTTTGGCATGCCCCGCGCGCGGGCGGCCAGGTCGCCGCGCCCTCGCTGCTCCAGCCGCCGGATGCCGCGCTGCCAGCGGCCGGGGGTCCAGTTGCCGCCTTCGGGGAAGATCACCAGCGCGCCGAGCTGGTCGAGCCCGCCCGCGAGCCGCTCGATCTGCTCGCTGAAGATCCCCTCACCGGCCCGGCTGTGGGCGACGAACACGTTGGGCAGGCGGTTGGCCACCACATCGAGGGTGGGATCGAGCTGCAGCGTCGCCTTCATGACCACCCGTGGCCGCCGCCTGTACACGCTGAGCAGATGGCGGACGAGCAGCAGGGAGTCGCCGGGGCCGGCGTGGCGGCTGAGCACGATCACCGGGCGGGCCAGCCGGGCCGCCTGCTCCTCGGCGGTGAGCTCAGGTTCCTCGACCTCGACCCGCACCCCGAACGTGCCGGTGGCCGTGCGGTAGATCACGTCCAGGAACCAGCGCATGATCGCGTAGTGGCGGCTCTGGAAGGGCTCGGTGTGCATCCGCCCGCCGAACCCGCTCACCACCCACAGCCCCAGGCACATGAACAGCGTCGCGGTCTCCGCGGCCAGCCAGATCAGCGCGAACAGCAGCAGCCTGACCCCGCGCATGTGGCCGGGCCGTGACCGCCTGACCAAGCTGAACACCAGGGCCGCGACCGCGATCAGCGGAAAGAGCAGGGCCAGCGCGATCGCCAGCACGACCGCCAGCGGCGCCAGCACGACCCGGCGCACCAGCCTGGGTGGGAGCATCGGCTCCTCCGGTCCTTCGCCTGCCGGGTCAGCTGCCGTCCAGCCCGGCGAGATACCGCGCGGACGCGGTGTACGCGCGCTCGATGCTCGCCGTGACCTTAGTCTGATCGCGGTAGCGCAGTTGCGACAGCTCCGGCGGGCGCCGGCCTGTCCCCGCCGGGAGCACGTGCACCTCCACGCCCCCGGGCAGCGCCGCCATCTCCTCGTGGAAACGGTGCCGGCGGGCGATCTCGAAGGCGACCAGGCCCACCTCCCACGGCCTGCGCGGCACCGTCAGCGGCCGCTCGATCCGCCCGACATGCAGGACGTAAATGGTGCTCGCGCCCAGGGCGACCGCGCGGCCAACCGGGATGGAGTGGACCAGGCCGCCGTCGAAGAAGTGCTCGCCGCCGATCTCGACGGGAGGCAGCAGCCCCGGCACGGCGCACGAGGCCAGCACCGCGGGCACGATCGGCCCGCTGCTGAACCAGTGCGCCTGGGCGCGCTCGATGCTGGCCGCGACGCAGTGGAACGGCAGCTCGAGATCGGCGAAGTCGGCCACCGGCAGCATGCCGCTCAGCAGGTCGCGCAGCGGCTCCAGCCCGTGCAGGTGCGTGCCCGAGCTCGCCAGCCGCACGGCGCGCCCCCACAGGGTCCCGCTGAACGCCTGCCGCGCCGCATCGCCCTGCCACAGCTCGCGCAGCAGATCCGCCGCGCCCGCCGGCCCGGCCGCCACGAACGCGCCGTTGATGGCGCCGACCGAGGTGCCCACGACCACGTCGGGCACGATGCCAGCCTCTGACAGGGCCCGCAGCATGCCGACCTCATGAGCGCCAAGCACACCCCCGCCGCCGAGCACGAACGCCGTCTTCACCCCGCCGACCTCCTCGCGGCCAGCCTAGAAGGCCGCGACCCCTGGCCGCTGGCGCCGGAGCGGCCCCAGTCCACCACCTCCGCGGCACTGGTGCTGGGCGGCGGCTTCCACCAGTGGCCACCTGCCCGCCAGCGGCCGTCGGGCAGGCGCCGGCTCCAGCTGATTCGCGCAGGCCGGCGATGGCCTCTTCCGGGACGGGGAGCTGAGTGAGCCGCATTGCGGCGGCTGCGCTCATGGACGCTTCAGGAACCTCAGATAGAACGCCGCGAACACCAGGACAATCCCGACGTTTACGATCAGCCGCTCCCAGAGGTGGTGCCTGAAGAACAGGACGTCCACGCCGACCACGACGGCCACCAGCGCGAGCACGTAAAGCACGACGGCTGCCTGTCTTCCCACCGTTTCGTTCTACTCCGTGCCACGGAGTGCAGCAAGATCGGCGCTGGCTTCAGTGAGACGCTCGCGCGGGCTGAACCATGTGAGCCCTGTTCCCCCGAGGGATGCCTCACCGGGCGCGTCACCAACCCGCACCAGCGCGGTTTCAGGCAGGCAAGGTGAGGTGGGAAGCCAGGTTTCCCAGTGAGCGGGGACGAGTCCGTCCTGACGTTGCGGTGCTTACAGGCCACCGCTACCTCAATACGACGGCTGCGGCCATCGACGGCAGCCGGCCACGACCTCGAAGGCTCGCGATCAGCCATGGGTATCCAACCCGTTGCGATCGAGCGCTGCCCGGATCTGGCTGAGCCACTCTATGCCGAGCTGGCGCCCGTTTGGGAGTTGGTCTCCTCGATCCCAGCGCCACGTTGCGATCATCGCCAGCACGAGGATCCGGCATTCGCCTAACAAGTCATGACTGACATCTGGATAGTGCTTGCTGACTTCTTCGGGCGCATGGGCGAGGTCGAATTCGACAGGCCCACGGCAGCACGTCTCGAGGTCTATGAACAGCAGCCCGTTCTTCGTGGTGAGCACGTTCCCTGGGTGCGGCTCGCCGTGCAGTAGCTGCTCGGCGCCGCCGCGCTCGCCGATCACTCGTCTCAGGCGCCGTAACGTGTTGCCGAGGAGTTCCCGGTCCGCTTCGGCGAGCGCCGGAGTGTGGTTGCGGCTTGCCACGAGTTGTTGTGCCTGCTCGACTCGATCCGTGAAGTGCGGCGCAGGGACATCGAGCTTGCGCATGCCGGCATGCAGCCGCCTGAGCGCATTGACGTAATCGGCTGGTGAGACCTCTCGATGTGCCGCAGGTTCGTAGTAGGTCCACAGCGTGACCACGAAGCCATCACGCTCATAGACGCGTGGCTCCACTCGAGGGTCAAGAGCAGCCACCGGGCTCTGGGATTTGGCGAGCCGTTGAGCAAGCTCGATTTCCAACTGTGCGACCTGATGCGCTACAGGTGCCACCCGGGCCACGACGTCACAAGGCAGCAGGCGCAGAGTGAGCTTGTTCGAGTCATGAAGAACGATCGCGTCGTCGACACTCAGGTCAAGTGACGAGGCGGTCAACATGGCCGCAGCCATTGCACGCGGGACCTCTGATGCCTGCATCGTCGCCTGGCCCTTCTCCCTTGAGCGCTGCCGTACTCCTCAAGCGGTGCGACCGGGGCACCGTATCAAGTTGTCGATAGAGAGCCGCGGCAGCGCGACGGGCGGGGGGCGGCTGAGTCGGTGATCTGCCCCCGTTCGGCTGCTCAGCGGCAACCGTCAGCGCAAAAGATTCCGATCCCGGCACCAGCCTGGGAACTGCACTGTTAGGCCGCCGCGACTAGGTCGGTTACGGCGGCGCGCAGGGGCCCGATACGGGCGGCGGCGGCTTCCCGGGCGGCTGCCAATGTCTGCGGCGTGGCTGGCTCGACGACCTCCAGATAAGCCTTGAGCTTGGGCTCGGTGCCGCTCGGCCGGATCACCACCCGGGCTCCGGGCAGCCGGTAGATCAGCACGTCGGAGGGGGGCAGGCCAGTTTCCCGGGCGCCGCCAGCCGTGGCGGCGCCGGCCGCACCGGCTCCGGCTGCCGCCCTGGCGGGCCCGGCGGCGAGGTCCTCGGCGCTGGTGACCGGCTGGCCGGCCAGCGCGGTTGGGGGAGCGGCCCGCAGCGCGCCCATGATGCCGGCCGGGGACGCGGCGTGCAGGGTGACCTGCGCGGTCAGGTGGACGCCGTGCACG
>DATIXO010000291.1:0-21212 GCA_035518495.1 Streptosporangiaceae bacterium | reverse complement strand
GAGTTCGGCGTGAGCCCGCTGCCGTCCTGGGCCTGGACGCTGATCCTCATCGTGGTGATCGGCGCGATCCTGTACTTCGGCGTCCGGATCTCCACCCGCAGCCAGCTGGCGCTGGCCCTGGTCTCGATCGTCGTGGTCGGCGTCTTCTTCATCTACGTGATCATCAAGCTGGGCTCGGCGAACAGCCTCAAGCCGTTCAAGCCGTCCTCGTCGGCCGACGGCTGGTCCGGCATCATCTTCGGCATGCTGTACGGGGTGCTGCTGTTCGTCGGCTTCGAGACCGCGGCCAACCTGGCCGAGGAGACGCCCCATCCGCGCCGGCACATCCCTATCGCGGTGATGGCCACGGCCGCGATCGCCACCGTCATGTATGTCGTCGCCACCTACGTCGAGGTGGCCGGCTTCCACTACGACCTGAAGACGCTGACCGCCGCCGCGGCTGCGCCGCTGTTCGCGCTCGGTGCGCCCAAGAGCGCGGGCGGTTACGGCAGCGTCTGGATCGACCGGCTGCTGGAACTCGTCGTCCTGTTCGACATGCTGGCGGTCGCGATCGGCTGCGCCGTGTCGGCCTCCCGGGGGGTCTTCGCGATGGCCCGGGACCGCCGGATCCCGGCCCCGCTGGCCCGGGTGTCCCAGCGGCACGGCACACCGCTCGGCGCGACGGTGTTCGTGGTCGGCGCGGCGGTGGTCACCCTGCTCATCAACCAGTTCTGGACCGGGCTGTTCGCCCTCCCGCAGACCCCGCACTACTTCGCGCTGTTCGCGTGGGGGTCGACCTTCGGCGGTTTCGCGCTGGTCGTGGTGTACCTGCTCATGTCGGTCGGCGCACTGCGCAGCTTCGCGAAGGCCGAGGGGCGGGCAAGGATCATCCTGTCGGCGGTGGTCGGCATCCTCATCACCGCGGCCGCCATCTTCGGCTCGTTCTACAAGGTCACCGCGCCGACCATCTACGCGCCATGGTTCGCGCTCGGCCTGCTCGTGATCGGCTTCGCCTCCACCTTCGTGCTGAAGGCCAGGCAGTCCGCGAGCACGCAGCTGGCCGACCTGACGAGCGAGAGCCCGGCGTGAACCCGGGGTGAGCCGCCCACGCGCCGTGCTGGTCACCGGCGGCGGCAGCGGGATCGGCGCGGCGGTGGCCCGCCGGCTCACCGCCGCGGGTGACCAGGTGGCGATCTGCGGCCGCCGCGCGGACGCGCTGCGCGCCGTCGCGGCGGAGACCGGGGCCCTCGACCTGGTCTGCGACGTCGGCGACGCCGACGCGGTGGCCCGCCTCGTCGGCTCGGTGACCGCCGCGTTCGGGCGGCTCGACGGGCTGGTGCTGAACGCCGGGGTGATGGAACCCGGCGGCGTGGCGGAGCTGTCGCCCGCGGGCTGGTCCGCGATGGTGTCGGCCAACCTGACCGGCGCCTTCCTGGTCGCGCGGGCGGCGCTGCCGCACCTGATCGCCAGCCGCGGCGCGGTCGTGTCCGTCGCGTCGGTCGCCGCGCTGCGGGCCGCCAGCGGGATGGGCGGCTACGCCGCGACCAAGGCCGGGCTGGCGATGCTGACCCAGTCCCTCGCGGTGGACCACGCGCACGAGGGGCTCCGGGCGAACGTGGTGTGCCCGGGCTGGACCGTCACCGAGATGGCCGACGAGGAGATGGCCGCCTTCGGCGCCGAGCGCGGGGTGGGCGTGCCCGAGGCCTACCAGCTGGTGACGGCGCTGGTGCCGCAGCGCCGGCCGGCCCTCGCCGGCGAGGTCGCGGCGGTCGTGGCCTGGCTGCTGTCCGCTGAGGCGTCCTACGTCAACGGCGCCGTGATCCCGGTCGACGGCTCGGCTGCGGCGGTGGACCCCGGGACCGTGGCGTTCGACCCGCGGGTCAGCCTGCGGCTGGAGGGCGGCGGGGGCGGGCCACCCGGCACCGCCTGACCCTGGCCGGCCTCGGCGCGGTCACGGGTCAGACCGGCGGTCTCGGGGCGAGGATCAGCAGGACGCAGGAGAACGCCAGGATCACCCCGCCGACGCTGATCAGCCCGATGCGCGCCGCCCGGACGCGGAAGTGGCCGCTGATGCCCACCAGGAACAGCACGGTCGCCAGGTAGACCGTGGTCCGCACGTAGCCGTCGGAATTGCTGCCCGCCGCATCGCCGGCCGCGTAGTGGGCGTTGGCCTGCGCATCGAGCCGGTTGGCCTGGGCCAGCCCGGGCTGAATGTACTGGGGCATGTAGGTCGGGCCCTTGGGCGCGTGCGGGTTCGTGAACGGGTCCGTCTTCAGCCAGGCGTCGAAGGCGACCAGGAAGTTGGGGCGGAACCGCATCTCGGCCACCCGCATCGCCGTCTTGTTCCCGGCGACGTACGCGGTGAACCAGGCGTTGAAGGTCAGCGAGTCGAAGTTCCTCAGCTGGAAGCTCTCCAGGTCGGCCCGGTTCGACTCCGTCCTGGCCGCCGACGCCTTGGCAAGCTGGAGCGAGGACTCGGTGCCCCACTTCGCCGCCGCGAAGCCGGAATAGGCGGCGAGAACGGCCACCACCGCCAGCAGCACCGCCTCAATGATGGTGATCAGCCGGTCGTGGCCCTTGGCCTCACCGGCGGAACCGCCCTCCGCCCCCTGCTTCTCGGCCGCCTCCTTGTGGTGCTCGGCGATCTCCTTCCCGACCTCGCTTGGCGACAAGCCCTCCGGCACGGCAGCCCTCCTCAGCGACGTGGACCTTCCGGTGCTGCCGGTGCTGGCAGGCGGGATTCCAGGGCCCGCCGGCGCCCGGGTCCTGAGTGGTTCCAGTTCACCGCCGCACCCGTCCCCCGGCCTCACCCGGGGTGGGTGAGATCACTGGCCGGCCGTCGCGAGCACGCGCGCGGCGGAGACGGCCTCGAGCAGCCGCTGGTAGTCGGCCTCGTTCTGGTCGGCGTAGGCGAGCGCGAAGTCCGCGATGGCGTGGTCGAAGTCCTCGCTGCCGCCCAGGTAGCCGGAGATCATGGTGGCCCGCCCGGTGCGGGCGTGCGCGCGGGCGAGCGCCCAGCCACACAGCCTGCCGTAGTAGCTGAGCTGGTCCGGGTCCATCCGGGTGACGCTCATGCTCCCCTTCATGTCGCGCAGCTGGCGCACGTAGTAGTCCTTGGCGGGCGCGAGCAGCCCATCGGGGCCGTTGATGCTCGGGCCGAGGCCGCCGGTCCAGCCGAGGAAGGGGTCGGAGGCGGCCTGCGTCAGCATCTGGCCCTTGACCACCCGCTCGCCCTGGTGGGCGTAGTCGCCCTTCCCGGCGAACGGGGCCAGCACCGACTCCTGTGCCTCCTTGAGCTGGAGGAACAGCGGCTCGTCCGGACGGTCGCCTAGCAGCAGCAAGATGAACGCCTCCAGGCCGACCGAGCCGACGCCCACGACCTTGCGCGCGAAGTCGCCGAAGTAGTAACGGCGGAGCACCTCGCGCCGGTCCACCGGCAGCGTCTCCTGGTAGAGCGCGATCGCGTGGCGGAGCTCGGCGAGGATGCCGGGGTGGCGCTCGACCGGGAAGCGGACGATCACCGGGTGGGCCGGCCGGATCCGGTACTGCCCGTCGACCTTGTCGCACATCTTCAGGAACGCCTTCAGGCTGGTGCGCTGGCGCGCCTTGGCGATGTCGGCGTGGCGGCGGTGCACCGCCTTCTTCGGCTGAAGCTCGTCGTAGAGGCCGGTGACCTTGTCGATGTCGATCCGGGAGTACCAGACCTTCAGGAAGCGCATCGTGGCGTAGCGGAACATCTCGGTGCGGTAGCTGCGGACGGCCAGCCGCGCCGCGGTGCGGGCGTCGCCCTCGCTGAACCCCCTGTCGCGGGCGGCAACGGCGAAGCTGGCCGCCAGGCGCTTGACGTCCCACTCGAACGGGGCCGGCAGGGTCTCGTCGAAGTCGTTGACGTCGAAGACCAGCCGCCGGTCAGGGGCGGCGAACATGCCGAAATTCAGCAGGTGCGCGTCGCCGCACGCCTGCACCCGGATGCCGGAGCTGGGGGTGTGCGCGAGATCCCAGGCCATCGGCGCGGCCGCGCCACGGAAGTAGGCGAACGGCGAAGCGGTCATGCGCCCATAACGGATCGGCACCAGCTCTGGCACCCGGGTCCTGGCCTGTTCCTGGAGGACGGCGACCGGGTCCGGCCGGTCCGGCGGCGGCTCCCACTGGGCGTGGCTCAGGCGGGGCGCCTGCTTGCGCCGCTCACGGCCCTGGCGCTGCCACTCATCCGGCGTATACAGCTCGCGCGGCGGGGCGAGGACGCCCGGCGACTTTCTGTTCATCAGACCGACCCCCGGCCGTGGGCGCTGGCGGACAGGCCCCCGCCCGGTGATATCTGAACACGCGAGGACCCGGCCAGCTCAGAGCCCACCTGTATGACCAGATCTTACGGCGGGGAACCGGATCAGTCAGCGTCCCCGGTGCCGATCCTCATCGCGGGCAGCCTGACCGAGACGGGCCTGGCGCTGCCGTCGGGCGCCCACGCCAGCAGGGTCAGCTCGACCTGGCCGGCCACGGCCCGTGGCAGGCTGATCTCGGCGCGGCCGGAAGCGGGAACGGCCACCGGGTCCGCCGCGTTGCGGCCCGGCCGCTGCCGGCCGCGGAACCGGGCCACCGCCTGCACCTGCGTGCCGGGCCGTGCCCCACTGACCGTGAAGGCCACCAGCGCCGGCGGCACCAGCTCGGCGGGCGGGTCCGGCACCAGCGCGCCCCCCGTCACCACGTCGGCCCTGCTGGCCGCGTCGATGATCGCGGCGCTGTCGATGCGCAGCCGGGGCAGCCCGGCCGGGGCAGCCGGTCCGCTGGCCGGCCGGGAACCGGCACCGCGGGCCTGGCCGCCGCCGTCCTGGCCTGGCCCGCCGGGCCCGGCGCCGCCGGCCTGGCCGGCCTGGGCCGCCTGGCCCAGCTGGCTGAGCATCCAGCCGCAGATCGGGTTGCATTCCCAGCCGGGCCATACCTCGGGTTCGCGCTCGGGCTCGACCTCGGTCCGCTCGACCTCGATCCGGCGCTCCCAGCTGCCGCCGGCCCGGCGCTGCGCGAAGACCACCGCGAACGAGGCCGCCGGGTGCCAGTCCGCGGTGTCCACCGTGGCCTCGTCCCGGCCGCGTGCCTCGGCCCTGCCCGGCGTCTGGGCCCGGCCGCGCGCCTCGCCCAGCCGGCTGCGGGCCTCACCCTGCCATTGCGCGATCTGCTTGAGGGTGGGACGCGGCCGGATGTTCCCCATCGCCCGGTAGATGACACGCTGGTCGGCGTCGGCGAGGCCGGCCAGGGTGGTGATCTGCCTCCTGGCCAGCGCCCGGCGGTGCTTGTCCTCCAGGCCGGTGATCGAGCTCAGGTCATCGACGGCCACCGGCCGCTCCTTCCTCCTCGCCGCGGGTACGGGCGGGGCCCGCCGGGCCCGTCGTCATGGGGCCAGGGCCGGCCTAGACGAACTGGTACTCCTCGAGGGCCTCGTAGCCAGCGACCGCGAGATGGCTGCCCGGGTCATCGCAGTGGCCACAGCACCGCAGCTCGAACCAGGCCGCGACCTCATAGACCGTCCCGCAGTACCCGACCGGGATCCTGTCGGGCGGGACCCTGACGCACACGTCGATGCAGCGGCTCTCGCAGCCCTTCCAGTCGTTGAGATGCAGCACCGACGGGTCGGGCAGGACGTCGGACAGGTTGAAGTCCTCCCCCTTGCCGATCGCCGTGAAGCCGACGTTGAAGCACCAATTGCCGCAGATGCACCGCCAGAGCCGGCCCTCGAGCTCGACCCGGAACCGGACCTCGAATGGGTCCTTGCGCTCGATGATGGTGTCGTGCTTGTTCTTGTCGTCCACGTCGATGATGTCGGCATCCCAGTGCGCCCGCAGATGCTTGGTGGACAGGAAGATCTCGGTCCTGCCGTCAAGCCAGTCCCTGTCATTGGGCCAGCAGGGGAACCTCAGGTCGTCGTCCGCCATGAGACGTCTCCTTTGCGTTGATCGTGCGACTTCGCCATCGTGCGACTTCGCCGATGGCCCACGGGCGGCCATCCCTACACGATCCGCAGCACCACTGAGGCGGCACTAAAGTGGCGCATAATCGCCCGTTATTTTCCGCGAAAGAAGCGGCCTAGGCGCTTATTTAGCGCATAAGAGCCGGCGCTCACATGGCCGCGGTGAGTTGGCGGAAGAGCTGGACCGTGTCCTCCCCGGGCGGAACGCCGAGCTCGTCCTGCAGGGCGGCGACGCAGGAACGGTACTGGCGGCTGACGAGCTGCCGTTGATGCTGCGATCCGAAACAGCGCATGAGAATCCGGTGGGCGGGCTCGCAGCAAGGGTCGGTGCCTACCGCGAGCTGGCCGGCCCGCACAGCCTCGGGGAGCTCGCCGAGCTGGAAATAGCCGGTTGCAAGCTGCTCCAGCGCCTGCAGGTACAGCTCCCCCAGATGGCGCTGCTCGGGCAGGAACCAGTCGCCGGCGCAGTCGTCCTCGAAAAGCGGCCCGCGGTAGAGCCGGACGGCCTGCTCGTAGGCGTCGATGGCCTGCCGCGGGCGGCCGGCCCGGCGGGCTGACTCCGCGTGGTGGAGCGTGGAGAGGAACTCGTTCCGGTCGATCCACCACGTCAGCTCCGGGTTGAGGCTGTAACAGCCGTCCTGGTAGAGGACGGGCTGGACGCCCTGGCCCGGCCCGTCCAGGGTGTTGCGCAGGCTGTAGAGCGCGACGTTGAGGTTGTTGCGGGCCGAGTTACGGGTGTGGTCGGGCCACTGCAGCTCCATCAGCACATCACGCCGGATGGGCCGGCCCTGGTGGATGAGGAGGTACTGGAACACCGCCCTGGCCTTGAGGCTGTTCCATCGCAGCACCCGCCGGCCAGCGACGCTCAGCTCCAGCGGCCCGAGCACCAGCGCCGCCACGTCGGCGGCGGGGCCGGCCGGTGCGGGTTGCTGGCGCTGCGCTGCCGCTGGCAGCGCTAAGGATGGCGCGGCGCCCGTGTGCGGGGCTGGCAGGGGCCTGTCCTCCGCCTGTTCGTGGCCGGTGCGGCCGCGGTGCAGCAGTTCCCGGAACCAGCCGTCCCGGCCGTTGCGCCTGCGGGCGCCGGCCGGCGGTGCACCCGGCCCATGGGCAGGGGCCGCCTCCGGCACACGCTCAGGTGCCATCCCTGGCCCGTGCGCAGGTGCCGCGGCCGGCCCTCCCTGCCAGCTGGTCAGGAACTCGTCGATCCGCTCGCCTATCTCCCGCTCGGCGAGGCGGCAGCGGCGGGCGGCGGTCTCCAGTTCGTCGGCTACGCGCAGGTACTCGGCGCCCCAGCGCCGGAGCGCGCGGATGGCCTCGATCCCGGCGCTGGAGTCACTGGGAACGGTGCCGAGCTCGGCCAGAACGCGTTCTACCGGCCGGAAGGACGGGTCCTGCGCCAGCCGCCGCAGTTGGGTGGCCGCTTCGGCCGCGCCGGTTCGCGCGCCCGGCATTTGGCCGCCATCAAGCTCACGGCGGTCCGGAGCGCGCTGTCTGCCGCGGTGTGCTGCCATGGCCGGGCCCCCCAAGCACCGCGCATCGCATGGGGCCCAGCTTGTTCCGGCACCGTGGCCCCACGCATTTGCCACCATTCCCATTCAAGATGTCGGGCACACGCTGTCAAGTAAATTTTCAGGCTGCTCATCGCAAGCATCCAGCCTGCGCACAGGGCCGGGCCTGGCCAGCGCACATTGCCGGTGCTGCGGATAAACGCGGTTCATGGCGATTTGTGCCGTTCTTCATCGTGGCCTGAAGTGCCAGCGATCCGCGCGCTGCCGGTGCCGGTGGACGCCCTTAGCGGCCACCCTGTTTAGTCAGACCCGCCCGGGCTGGTTACGGCCCGCCAGTCACAGCCGCCCGGGCGGTGCCGCTGAGCGGCTTGCGGCCCGTCAGCTGACCCCGGCCGCACGCGCCCCGGCCCAGCGCGGTGGCCGGCGAATCGGCTGCCAGTTAACGACGGCCGGTTAATGGAATGGGCACCGGCGGCTGCGATTCTGGGCCAGCTGGCCTGGCCATTTGCGAAAACAGCCATCAGGTGGAACCGGGATTGGCCGGGCATGCCGCGGCCGTCGCCGGTGCGGGCGGGACACCGGGCCCGCGGGCGGCCGGGTGCGGGCGGCCAGTTGTGCTAGCCGGCGGGCTCGAGGATGATGACCGGGATCTGCCGGGTGGTCTTCTGCTCATAGCCGGCGAAGCCCGGGTAAGCGGCCTTCTGCGCGGACCAGATCCGCTCGCGCTCCTCGCCCTCGGCCACCCGGGCGAGGAACTCGGCGGTCCCGGTGCCGATCTCGGCTGTCACCCGCGGATGGGCGAGCACGTTGTAGTACCAGTCCGGATGGGTAGGGGCGCCAGCCTTGGAGGCGAAGACGGCGTAACCGGCCGGTACCGGCTGATACATCATCGGGTTCACCCGCTGCTGCCCGGTCCGGGCGCCCACCGTGTGCAGGAGCAGCAACGGCGCGCCTTCGAACTGGCCGCCCACCTTCCCCCCGTTGGCGCGGAACTCCTCGATGATCTTGCTGTTCCAGTCGGTCATGTCCGCGGCTCTCCACTCTGCTGGTACGCGTGCCCCGCCATCGGCCGGCCCGGTCCCACTCCCCCGGCCGCCATGGCGGGCACGCCTGTCGGGCATGCGCTAGGGGTCAACCGCCGTGGCCCGCGGGTTCATTCCGCCGGGACGCAGCGGCAGGGCCATGTCACCACCTGTAACAGCGAGTCCGGCCACTCATCCCATCCGGAGGTGCAATGCTGAAACGCGGCAGCCAGCACCCACTCGGGCGATGACCGCCGTAAAGTATCGGTTGAATTAAGATTTGCCGTGACATGCATGTATCTATGCCCAGCCTTTTCGTTATTGTGACTCAAGTTATACTTGTGCAGGGGCTGTCCCGTAATAGGGGCAGAATATGACACTATGCAGCGGTGATCCGGTGCACGCTGGCCGGCGGTGACGTGGATAATGGCGGCGCCAGCGGTGAACCGAACCCACGCCGCGAACGCCAGGCAGGCCCTGCCGCATACGGGGAAGCGCAGTGACAACTACCAAGACATCGACGAGACAGCGTGGCCGCGGGCTGCCCGGGCTGCCGCCGGCCCAGCTGCCGGCGGTCCCCGGCAGGGCCGGGAGCCCGGTGGTACGGCACCTGGTGATCCTGGCCTGCTACCTCGCCGCCAGCATCGCCGCGACATGGCCGCGGATCACCTACCTGACCGGCGGCAAGCTGCCGGCCACCCGCGACGCTGGCGTCTACGTGTGGGATTTCTGGTGGATGGCCCACCAGGTGGAGCACCTGGGCAACCCCTGGTTCACCCGCCTCATCGCCGCGCCGGCCGGGGCCCAGCTGGGATACCACGCACTCATGCCCCTCGAGGGCGTGGTGATGCTGCCGGTGACCCTTGTCTTCGGCCCTAGCGCCTCGTACAACCTGCTGTCCGTCCTCATGCCGGGGCTGTCGTGCTATGCGATGTACCGGGCGGCGCGGCTGTGGCTGCCCTCGCAGGCCGGGGCCATCGCCGCGGGCGCGTTCTTCGGCCTGTCTTCCGATCTGGCATGGCACGGCTGGTACCAGCTGAACCTGGCCGCCGGGGCGCTGTTCCTGCCGCTGGCGCTGGAGGCGGCCGTGCGGCTGCGCCGCGATCCGCGGCTGCGGCAGGCCGTGATCCTGGGCGCGGTGCTCG
This sequence comes from Streptosporangiaceae bacterium, assembly GCA_035518495.1. GTDB lineage: Bacteria > Actinomycetota > Actinomycetes > Streptosporangiales > Streptosporangiaceae > UBA9676. The sequence goes on along the minus strand of DATIXO010000291.1, from coordinate 11,596 downwards.
GGGCGAGCCTGCTCACCGACCAGCAGTCGGCCGTGCTGGTGGCCATCCTGGTGGCGGCGGTGCTCCTGCCCTGGCTGCTCACCCGTGGCAGGCCGGGCGGCGCCGGCAGCGGGAACGGCGGCGGCGGCGGGAACGGCGCCGCGGGCACGCCGCCCTGGCTAACGAAGGTGACGGCGACGGCTGCGGCGCTCGGGGTCGCGCTGGTGGTGGCCAGCCCGCAGATCGTGGCCATGGTGGCACAGACACGTGCTGGCGGCGCTTCGATCTCGCTGCAGTCCGTGGCCAAGTACTACACCACCTCCAGCTCCTACCTCCCCGGGCTGTTCTCGCTCTCGCCGCGGGTGGTCGCCCTCGGCCTGACCGCGCTGAAGCCGCTGACCTACCAGGGGCCGATCGGCGACGGGATCCCCACGTTCGGCGTGGTGCTGACCGTGGTGGCCCTGCTTGGCCTGGCCGTATCGTGGCGGCGGCGCAGCGCCCGGCTGCTCGGGCTGCTGTGGCTGGGGAGCGCGGTGCTGGCGCTGGGGTCGACGCTGAGGATCGGGACACACGTCTACGTACCCGCCGCCGAGGTGTGGCAGGGGGTGCGGGTATCGGCCGTCATGCCCTTCACATGGTTCGTGCAGCTGCCCGGCATGGCGGGCTTCCGTGAGGCGACGCGGTTCGTGATGCTCGGGCTCGTGCCCGCGGCGCTGCTCGCCGGGGCCGCGGTCGAGTGGCTGCGCACCCGGGCCGCGGTGCTCATGGTCCCGGTGCTCGTGGTCCCGGTGCTGCTGCTGGCGGTGCTGGAGGCAGGCTGGGCGGGCGACGGCTCGGTGGGGCTGTGGGCCGGCACCCCGCCCCCGGGGGTGATGCGGACCGCGCTGCCCCGGCTCGACCGGCCGATCGCCGCCGATCACTCGGCATCGCTGGTGGTGGACGTGCCGTTCGGCATCCGGGGCGGGATCCCGCTGCCGGGAGAGGGAGCGCCCTTCGATCCGGAGGCCCAGGTGCTGGCGACCGCCGACGGCCATCCGCGGGCGATCGCCTATCTGTCGCGCATACCGGGCCCGTCGCTGGCGGCGATCAGGGAGAATGCCTTCTACGTGGGCCTGCTGAGGATCCAGGACACCGATGGTGACAACAGCCCGGCTCTGCTCACCGCCGCCCGCCGCAACGCCCGCAGCCTGCACATAGGCTGGGTAATCGTCTGGCGCCAGACCCCCGGTATCCGCAGCTATCTGGCCAGGACCGGCTTCCGGCCCGACTACACGGCCGGTGGCGTCGCCGTTTACAGGCCCGCAGCGCAAGTGGTCGGAAGGTAATCCCGTGACTGACTGGTCGCCTGACAGCACGTTCGAGCGCGATGTGGTCGTGGTGGGCGGCTGCGGTCACGTGGGCCTGCCGCTGGCGATCGCGCTGGCGGACCGGGGCGCACAGGTCGGCATCTACGACGTGAGCGATGCCTCGGTCGCCTCGGTCAACGAGGGCAGGATGCTCTTCGCCGAGCCGGGCGCCGCCGATGTGCTCAAGCGCGTGGTGGCCGAGGGGCGCCTCACCGCGTCGACCTCCCCGGCCGTGGTGGCGACCGCCGAGCATGTGGTGGTGGTGATCGGCACGCCGGTGGATGAGCACCTGAACCCGGATCAGTCGGCCATCCCCAAGGCGCTGGCGGGCTGCGCGCCCTACCTGCGCAGCGGGCAGATGCTGGTGCTGCGCAGCACGGTGTACCCGGGGGTGACGGCGCTGGTGGAGAGGATGGTCGCCGGCCTTGGCGTGCAGATCGACGTGGCGTTCTGCCCGGAGCGCATCGCCGAGGGCAAGGCGATGACCGAGCTGTTCGAGCTGCCGCAGATCGTGTCGAGCCGCACCGCGCGCGGGATGGACCGGGCGAGCGCCCTGTTCGGCCGGCTGACGCCGACGCTGGTACCCATGACACCGGAGGAGGCGGAGCTGGCCAAGCTGTTCACCAACGTGTGGCGCTACATCAAGTTCGCCACCGCCAACCAGCTCTACATGATGGCCAACGACCGGGGCCTCGACTTCGAGCGGATCCGGCAGGGCCTCATCCTCGACTATCCCCGGGCGGCGGATATGCCGGGGGCGGGGTTCGCCGCGGGGCCGTGCCTGTTCAAGGACACGCTGCAGCTCGCCGCCTACAACAACAACAACTTCGTCCTCGGCCACACCGCGATGACCATCAACGAAGGGCTGCCGCTGTATCTGGTGCACCGGCTGGAGCAGCGCTTCGACCTGCCCGCGATGACGGTCGGCATCCTCGGCATGGCCTTCAAGGGGGGCTCGGACGACATCCGGTCGAGCCTGAGCTACAAGCTCAAGCACATCCTCGCCTTCAAGGCCGGGGCGGTCCTGTGCACGGACCCCTATGTGACGGTCGACCCTGCGCTGCGGCCGCTCGGCGACGTGCTCGTCGCCGCCGACCTGCTCATCATCGGCGCACCCCACCCGGAGTACGCCGACCTCGTGACGGACAAGCCGGTGGCCGACATCTGGAACCTGCTCGGCAAGGGGGTGCGGGTGTGACGGTGGGCGAGACGCGGGTGTCCATCGTCATCCCCGCCTATAACGAGGGCGAGCAGATCCGCACCGTGCTCGACCGCATCTTTGAGTCGGTGCGGCTGCCGTGCGAGGTGCTGGTGGTGGTGGACACCGACGATGACACCACCATCCCGGTGGTCAGCGAGTACACGCTGAAGGAACCGCGGGTCCGCCACCTGCTGAATACCTATGGCCGCGGGCCGGCGAACGCGATCCGCTACGGCATCGAGGCGTCGGCCGCGCCGGTGGCGGTGGTGACCATGGCCGACGGCTGCGACGACGCCCGGCAGATCGACGACCTGGTCCGCCTGGTGGAACGCGGCGTGGCCGTGGCAGCGGCCTCCCGGTACGTGGCGGGCGGCCAGCAGGTCGGCGGGCCGTACCTGAAAGGGCTGCTGTCCAAGGGCGCGGGCCGGTCGCTGCAGCTGCTCGCCCACGTCGGCACCCGGGATGCCACGAACTCGTTCAAGGCCTACTCCACCGAGTTCATCCGGCAGGTCGGCATCGACTCCAGGGACGGCTTCGAGATAGGTATCGAGCTCACCGCCAAGGCCAAGCGGATGCGCCTGCCGGTGGCCGAGATACCGACCATCTGGCTGGACCGGCAGGCGGGGGTGTCGAACTTCAAGGTCGCGCAGTGGATCCCGAAGTACCTGCGCTGGTACCGTTTCGCGTTCGGCCCGCGCCTGACCCCGGCGCAGGTCCGCGCCCAGGCGTCACGGGACCAGGGCGGTGCCGCACCCGCGAGACCGGCGAAGGAACAGTAATCCATGGAAAAGGTCCTGGTCAGCGGCTCCGCGGGCTTCATCGGCGGGTACCTCGTCGAGGAACTGCTCGCCCGCGGCTACGCGGTCACCGGAGTGGACAACTTCTCCAAATACGGGCGGATCAGGAAGTCCTACGACGGCAACCCGGACTACACGCTGGTCGAGGGCGACGCCCGCGACACCCAGCTGATGACCAGGCTGCTCGAAGACTGCGACCATTTCATCGCCGGCGCCGCCATGATCGGCGGCATCACCTACTTCCACACCTACGCCTACGACCTGCTGGCCACCAACGAGCGGATCATCGCAGCCAGCTGCGACGCCGCGATCAGCGCCCACCGGGCCGGCCGGCTGCGCAAGGTCACCTACGTGTCCTCGTCGATGGTCTTCGAAAACGCGAGCCACTGGCCCTCGCACGAGGGCCAGGAGCGGGAGATCCCGCCGCCGCTGTCGTCGTACGGGTTCCAGAAGCTGGCGGTCGAGTACTTCGCCCGCGCCGCCTGGGATCAGTACCAGCTGCCCTACACCATCGTCCGGCCCTTCAACTGCGTGGGCACCGGCGAGAGCCGGGCGGTGGGCGAGGCGGAAGTCCTGTCCGGGAACGTGCGGCTCGCCATGAGCCACGTGGTGCCCGACCTGGTGCAGAAGGTCCTCAAGGGCCAGGACCCGCTGCGCATCCTCGGCTCGGGCGAGCAGATCCGCCACTACACCTACGGCGGTGATCTCGCCGCCGGGATCGCCACCGCGATGGCCCACCCGCAGGCCCGCAGCGAGGACTTCAACCTCTCCACCGCGGAGGCCACGACCGTGAGCGAGCTGGCCGCCATGATCTGGCGGAAGATCAAGGGTGAGGATGTGCCGCTGCGGATCGCCCACGACGAGCCGTTCGCTCACGACGTGCAGCGGCGCGTGCCGTCGACGGACAAGGCCAAGCGCGTGCTCGGCTTCGAGGCGACCACCACGCTGGATCAGATGCTGGACGAGGTCATCCCGTGGATCTCCCAGGCCGTCGACGCGGGCACGATCTGACCCACCGTCCGGCCCAGCCGGTGGCGGGCAGGCAGACTGGATGCCATGGGGCAGGACAGCTTCCGCCCTGCGGGAAAAGGGGATGCGGCGGCCGCCGGGCGGCGGCCGGGCCGGGCTTCGCTGCGGGTGAGGCTGGTGGCCGCGGCGCTGTGCCTGCTGGCCGCCGGGGCCATGGCCATCACCGGGGCCTGCGCCCTGCTGGCCCGGGGCTACCTTGCGGGCCAGGCGGATCGGCAGCTCCGCGCCGCCGCCGGCCAGCTCATCAGCCGCCCGTTCACGGCATCGCCCATCTACGGGATCGCGCCCGGCACCCCCAGCGCCGGTTACCCCGGCGGCGGCGTGCTGGGTATCGAGGTCCGGGGCCCAGCGGGCCAGCTGGTGATGAGGGCGGGGCCGGGCACCCGGCCCGGGCCGCTCCTCCCGGCGGTCCCTGTGCCGGCCGCGGCGCGGGCAGGGCAGCCGGTGACCATCGCGGCCGGGGGCGCTGGCAGCTGGCGGGTGATCACCGAGCCGATCCACTACCGCGCCCGGCGCATCCCCTTTTCCTACAGCGCGGAAGGCTTCTCCGTGCTCATCACCGGCCGGGCCCGGCCGGGCCTGGCGGGCACCCTGGTGGTCGGGCTGGAGGTGGGCGGCATCGGCCACGCCGTCGGCAGGCTCGCCGTCACCGGCCTCGCGCTCAGCGGTGTGCTGGCGGTGGCCGTCGCCTGCCTGGGTGGGGCGGTGATCCGCGCCATCCTGCGGCCGATAGACCGGGCGGAAGCGGCGCTGGCCGTGGCCGCCGCGGGCGGGCTGTCACACCGGGTGCCCGCGGGCCGCACCGGCGGCGACGCCGGCCGGCTCACCCGGTCTCTCAACACGATGCTCGGCCAGCTCGAGCATGCGCTCGCCGCCCGTGCCAAGTCGGAGGCGGCCGCCCGCAGGTCGGGCGAGCGGATGAGCCTGATCTTCGCCGGCACCGGCCACGAGCTGCGCAGGCCGCTCAGCGTCATCCACGGCCTGGCGGGGTCCTACCGGCGCCGCGGCCGGCCCACGGCCGCCGAGCTTGACCGCCAGATGGAGCGGGTGGCCGGCGAAGCCGCGCGGATGGACGCGCTGGTCGATGAGCTGGCGCCCGGCCGGCTCACCCGGCCCAGCCAGCCGCGGCCGCCGCAGCGCTGACGCCAGCGCGCGGCCGGGCCACCGGGCCGCGGCCAGCCGCGCCGGATCAGCGGCCGGGAGGCACCGGGGGCGCCCATCCCAGCGAGCCGGCGGCCGCGATGGCCGCGCCGCGGGCACCCGCCATGTCCAGCTCGGGCACCAGCGCGAAGGTCACCCGCGGAAGCTGCTCGGCCCGCAGGTCGGTGTGCTCACGGACCGTGGTGAGAAACCAGTCGCGGAAGCTCGGCACCGCCTCGACCACCCCGCCGCCGAGGAAGTAGGCGTCCGGGTCGGTGAAGTTCGCCGCGATGGTGAAGAGCCTGCCGAGCGCGATCGCCTGCTGCCGGAAGATCTCCAGGGCCATCGGGTCCCCGGCGCTGGCATAGCCCCGCACCAGCGCCGCTGCCTGGCGCGGCGGCCCGGCCGCGTGGAGCTCGTGGCCGGGGAAGCGGGTCAGCCAGTAGGGCAGCAGGTTCTTCTCGATGCCCGTCAGCGACGCGATGCTCTCGCCATCCCCGGGCTGCCCGCAGTTGCAGCGGGGCACCGGCTGCCCCTCGGCCAGCAGGCCGTCCAGCGGGATCCGGATGTGCCCGAACTCGCCGGCCATCCCGGCGGCGCCGCGCACCACCATGCCGCGCTCGATCACGCCGCCGCCGAGCCCAGTCCCCACGATCAGGGAGACCGACGAGCGCTGGGCGGCGACGGGCCCGAAGTGGACGTGATGGGCGTACAGGGACGCCGCATTGGCGTCATTGTTGTAGATCACCGGCAGGCCGAGCCGGGTCTCCAGGGCGCTGCGCACGTCAAAGCCGCGCCAGGCCGGATCGACGAAGTTCACCGCGCCCCGCAGCGAGATGACCCCGTCCGCGCTGGCGGGCCCCGGCGTGTCCAGGCCCACCGCCCGCACCGCCTGCGGCGAGGTCCCCGTCAGGCCGAGCACGCGCGTGAACGACTCGGCGAGCGCCTCGATGGCCACCCCGGGGCCTTCGGCGACCCGGCTCGGCACCTCGACGAGCTGGTCCACCAGGAACCGGCCGCCGGTGTCGAGCACGGTCGCGTTGATGGCCGTCCCGCCATTGTCGAGGCCGACGACGACCTCCTGGCCCTCACCCGGCATCCGGAGCCTTTCTCGCATGGCCGGCCGGGCCGGCCGTCCGGCCGGAAGCCTAACGGGCTGCGCGTCCCGGCCGCTACCGCGCCCTGGGGCCGCGGGTGGCCGGCCTGGGTCGTCCTCACCCCGGCCCGCCTGCCAGGGTCACTATCATGGCCGGGAGATGACAGATCCCCGCGCCGAGTCTCACCACGGCAGCGCCACCACCGACAGTGGCCTCTTCGGGTTCGAAGGAAAGCTCACCCCCGACGGCACCCCGCTCCGTGAGCTCCCCGATCTCAGGCACCTGACGCCCCGGCTCGATCCCTACCTGCTGCCCTTCCAGCGCGTCATCTATGTCCACGATCTGCGCCCGCTGCTGGGGCCCCCCGTCCAGCGGGCGCATCCGTCGTCATCGCGGGCGCTGATGCGCCTCATGCACGCCGCCCATCTCGGCGACATCGGCACGCGCGGGCCCGGTAACGCCGCGCTCCCCCTGCCCGAGCACCGCGACCTGCCCGAGTTCACCCTGCTGGATGCCCTGGTGGGCCGCGATGCGCTCTATATGGGCCTGAACCTGTACGAGTGTTTTCCGCAGCTGCTCAGGACGACGCTCCGCCAGCTGGCCGAGTCGCAGGGCGTCACGTACAACTCAGCGAGCGAGGAAGAGCCCGGCCGCATCATCCACTGGGCGCCTGACCCGGGCAGTTCTGTGGCTCAGGAGATCAGCGCGCTCAACGGCTGGGAGTGGCCGCATTACGGCGCGATCGACTCCACGCCGCTGTTCATCCGCGGCGTCCTCCGTGTTGCCGGCGACGACCCTGCCTTCCTGGCCACCAGCTATACCGGGGCCGACGGCCGGGAGCATGTGATGCGCCATGCGCTCCAGGCCGCCGCGGACTGGCTGGAAAGGCGGCTGCAGGGTAATCCCGAAGGCCTGCTGGAATTCCGCATGTCCCAGCCGCGCGGGATCTGGAATCAGGCCTGGAAGGACACCCCCGAGAGCTACATGCACGCCGATGGCGCCTACGCGAACCACGCCCAGGGCATCGCCTCGATCGAGATCCAGGCGCTGGCTCACGACACGCTGGCCGATCTCGCCCGCTACTACGCCGGGGAGGCGGCGCGCGGCAGGGGCCTGGCCGGGGAGGCGGAGCTGCGCGCCCGGCAGGAAACCGCCACCGCCCGGGCGCGCGAGCTGAAGGACCGGGTGCGTGCGATGTTCTGGCTGGAAGACGACAGGGGAGGATACTTCGCCCTGGCAACCGACCGGGATCAGCAGGGCAGACCCAGGCCGCTGGCCGTGCGGACCTCCAACATGGGCCACGCGCTGCATCTGCTGGACGGCGACGACCCGGAGATCACCCGGCGGCGGCACGCGCTCATCGAGACGCTGTTCTCCGGCGGGCTGCTCGACCGCAACGGCGTCCGCACCCTGGCCAGCCCCGAGGTCAGGTTCGTGCCGTTCTCCTACCACTGCGGGAGCGTCTGGCCGTGGGACAACCAGGTCATCGCCCAGGAGCTGCGGAAAGCGGGCTACCCCGCGCTCGCCCGCGACCTGGAACGGCGCATCTGGCGGATAGCCGACACGCTGGGGTTCTTCGCCGAGTTCGTGCCGGGGAACGACCCCGTCTCGGCGTCAGACCTCACGGTCACCACCGTCGTCGACGTCTACGACGGCGAGCGCGAGCATTACAGCGACTGTTACCGAATCGAAAAGCCAGCGCAGGAGATACAGGCCTGGACCGTGGAAGCCGTCAGGACCATCAAGCGGGGAAACCGCCCGCTCCGGCCGGGACTCTCGCTGCCGGTGGCCGCAGCCGACCCGGCCAGGCGGGAGTTCGAGCTGCGCGTGCTGGGCAGCATCGGCTCTCCGTCCTGAGGCGCTCAGAAGAGCGCCCGCACCCGGTCCCCGAGATCGCGCACAACGGTAGCCGTGTCGCCCCCTGTGACCAGCGCCACCTGCGCTGATCCGATCAGGCCCAGCACGTCGCCTATCTGCGGGAACGAGGGCATCGGCACGGCGTCCATGCAGAGCGCGTGGAAGTCCGCGATGGCCGGATCGCACTCTCCCGGCACCCGGAGCGGCACGACATGCGCCAGCCTGCCGAAGTACTCGGTCACATCCGACCGGGTCAGGTAGTCGGGAACAAGATCACTGGCTACCGCCTTGTTCCGCCCGCGGCTCGCCACGTAGAAGCCGTTGACGGCAAGGAACGGGATGGCCGGCGAGCCGTCCTGGAACGGCGGCACGCGGCTCACCGCGAAGTTGAGCCCCGAGGCGCGGGCCGGGACGACCGCTCCCGACGCGGCCAGGATGAAGGGGGTCTGCCTCTTGCAGAACATCTCGATGGACCGCACCCGGTTGATCTCCGGCCGCATCACCCCCAGCTGGCCGAGCATCCGGACCTTGTCGAAGGCCGCGATGCTCTCGGGAGAGCTGATTCCCTGCCGCGCCGGATCCCAGCTGCCGTCCGGCTTCCGCTCGAACAGCCAGCCGCCGGCGCTGGTGAAGAGCGGCCACATGTGGAAGGCGTTGCCCAGCAGGCCGACCGGGACAGTCATGAGCTCGGTGACCTCGTTCTGGCGCCGGAGCTCCTGTGCCACCGCGAGCAGTTGCTCGATCGACTCCGGCGGATCCGGGGCAAGGTCGGCATTGCGGATGAGCGCCACCGTGTCCAGCGAGGACGGCACGGCATACAGCGCGCCCTCGAATGAGCACGCATTCAGGTGCTCCTGGGCAAATGCGCTGGCCCGTTCGCCGGAAAGCGTCATCGGCTCGACGAGCTGGCGGCTGGCGAGAGTGCCCACCCAGTCATGCGGGCCGATGAGGATATCCGGCGCGGACTCCGCGTCCATGAAATGACTCCGCAGCTCCCCCTCGATCCGTGCCGGGTCAAATTTGGCTGTCACGCCGTAGGTTGCCAGGAATTCGGCGGTGAAGGGCTTCACCACCGCTGCCCCCTCCGGGCTGGTCCAGATGAGCAGGTTCGGCTCCAGCTCGCTGAGCACCCCGTACTGGTCCCGCATCCACCGGACACCGGTGGCATCGGTGAACCTGAGGCTCACCCGGTATTCGGACAGCGGATGGCCATCGGCATCGTGATCATCATCCGCCCTGGCGCCCGTTATTCCGATGGGATGGATCGTGGGCGCCTGGGTGGGAGGCACCACGGACAGCTCTATCACTGTCGCTTGGAGCTTTGCGTGCTGGCCCAGCCCCAGGATGGTCAGGGCGGCCTTGTAGACCGGGGTGTCGGACGCATTGCGCAGGTGCACGGCCCAGGAATGGCCGCTGTGCCGGTCCCCGTCCCTGGCCCACCACGCCGAGACGGATGCGGCCTGCCTCCTCGTCCTTGCCTCGGCGTTTCTGCGGTCGCGTTCCGACTCGAGCCGGAACGTGCGGCGCGAGACCACGACCGCGACAACGGCAAACACCAGCGCCGCCAGGGTCACCAACGCCGAGAACCAGCTGGGCACGTCACCCCAGTTGATGCCGTCCGCCACGGCTGGTGCCGGAATGGTCACGCCCAGGAGGCTATCGCCCCCCTGCGGTCAGGGTCCACGAGGCGGGCCGGGCGCGCCACAGGCGCCGGACGGGACGGCTGCCGGGCGGCGCGGAGCGCCGCGCCTGGTGGCGGCTGCCGGGGTGGCTTCACGCTCACGCTTGCCGTGTTCGCCCCTTGTACGGCGCCCCGGCCACCGCCGGCCTGGCTAAGGCGTGTCCTAGTCCGCCGGGAACCGGTTGGTCCGCCAGAAGGCCTCCCACATCAGGACCTGCTCGTCGTTGGAGGCCTTGAGTGCGCGCGCGGCGCGCCGCACTGCCTGCAGGCCCCGGGGGCGACGTGCGGGCTGGCTGGCCGTCATCGAGATCACCACATTTCGGCTGTTGGCTATCGCTGGTCAGAAGTGGACACCATTCAGGCTCGCGCTAAGGCACCCCACTCCGCATTGGGCAGACGCCCTAATTCGGGCGATCTTCCGCCCAGCGACGCTAAGACCCTCACACCGCGTCGTAGATCGCCTGCCCGTACGCGGCGCTGCGGTCGGAGCCGATGATTCCCGGCGCCATCTTGTTCATCATGTAGGAGATCGTCATGCGACGGCCGGCATCCATGATGATCATGGAGCCACCCCAGCCGCCCCAGAAGCAGATCTGCTCGTCGGGGATCCAGGGCAGGACGTCCCGCTGGGGCAGGCCGTAGCCGATGCCCCAGCGCAGCGGGACGCCGAGCACCAGGTCGATCCCGTTGAGCTGCTCGCGGAAGATCAGGTCGATGGTGCCCGGGCCGAGCAGGCGGATCCCGTCGACCTCGCCGCCGCGGGCGACCACCGACATGACCCGGGCCAGCGAGCGCGCGTTCCCGTGCCCGTTCGCGGCACCGATGTCCGCGTTCCGCCAGCCGGGCGTGTTGGCCTCCCCGGCTTCGACGATCGGCCCGGTGAGCGTCTTGACGGCCGGGTGGTCCGGGCCGAGCGCCTCGAAATCGAAGGGCAGCGGCGGTGGCGGGACCACGTTCGCGATCCGTCCCCAGTCGCTCTCCGCGGCGCCGATCTGGAAGTCGGCGCCCAGCGGCCCGGTGATCTCCTCGGCGACGAACTGCTTGAGGGTCTTGCCGCTGATCCGCCGCACCAGCTCGCCGACCAGGTGCCCGTAGTTGAGCGCGTGGTAGCCCGACGCGGTGCCTGGCTCCCACCACGGAGCCTGAGCCGCCATCCGCGACGTCGCCTTCTGCCAGTCGTAGAGGTCCTCCACGACGGCAGGCTGATCCAGCCCGGAAACTCCAGAGGCGTGCGACATCACGTGGCGGACCAGGACGTCCTGCTTGCCGTTGGCGGCGAACTCCGGCCAGTACGCGGCGACCGGGGCGTCCACGTCAAGTTCGCCGCGGTCGGCCAGCATCAGCGCGGCCAGGCTGGTCACCGTCTTGGTCGAGGACCACACGTTGGTGATGGTCCGCTCGTCCCACGGCGTCGTTTTCGCCTCGTCGCGGAAGCCGCCCCACATGTCGATGACCAGGTCACCGTCGAT
>DATIXO010000290.1:0-8761 GCA_035518495.1 Streptosporangiaceae bacterium | reverse complement strand
CGAGGCACCGGGAAGGGCTCATTCCGTGCCCGGCGAAGGCGGAGGTGGGCCGGATGTCCCCGGGAGGCGCGTTGAGAAGTCGGTCAGGCTGCTGACACCCCAGCCTCCACCAACCCCTCAGCCCCTGCCCGCCTCCTGATGCGGCAGCGACGTGCCCCGCGCCGGCCAGTGTTATCACCAGATCGGAGTGGGTGTGCGTGAAACATTGGCTGCCGTCAGCGGATGCGATGTTCAGGCTGGCCACTCGCGAGATAGTAGCTGCTATTTCCGGCGCGCCACAAGAGCCGGAAATGTCTTTCACGTTACGGAGTCTCAGCCCGCGGTTACCCTGCTATTTTGTCACACTGTGCTATCAGGAGACGGGCAGGCCCCGGGCACGGCAAGATCCTTTCGCGCAGGCTCGGGTGCTTCCTCGCCGGATGCTGGTCCGGGCAATCGGCGAATGTCATCTGTGCTTCCGGGATCCCAATGAGTAGTAACGAATTTCCCACCGAGTAGTAATGGCTGGTTGGCGCCATCCAAGCCTCATGTTCGCCGTCCCGCCAGGCTGGTGACGGCCACGCCACCGGCCCGGCGTCCCGCCCGGCTGCGGGGGCCCGCTGCTGGCCGGTACGCTGCCGTCAGCGTTCGCCCGGGGTCCTGCCGCAGGGAGCAGCTGATGAGTGACCGCTTCACCGACGAGCTGTGGCGAGGGTCAGCTGATATCTACCGCGCGATCCTCGCGCACCCGTTCCTCGCCGGGCTGACCGACGGCAGCCTGCCGCAGGACGCCTTCACGTTCTACGTGGTGCAGGACACGCTGTACCTGCGGGCCTACGCGCAGGCGCTGGCGGCCGTGGCCAGTCGCGCGCCGGACAGTGCGGAGACCGAGATGTTCGCCCGCCACGCGGCCGAGATCGTCACGGTCGAGCGGACCCTGCACGACTCGCTGCTGGCCGACCTTGGCATCGATCCCGCGTCGGCCGGGCAGGCCGAGGAGGCGCCCACCACGCTCGCCTACAACAGCTACCTGCTCGCCACCACCCGCGGCGGGTCCTATGCCGAAGGAGCCGGCGCGGTGCTGCCGTGCTACTGGATCTACTGGGAAGTCGGCAAGGAACTGCTGCGGCGCGGCTCATCCGACCCGCGCTACCAGAAATGGATAGCGACCTATGGCGGCGAGGAATACGGCGATACCGTCCGCGAGGTCATGGCCGCCACCGACCGGCTGGCGCCCGGGCTGACCCAGCCCGAGCGTGCCGTGGTGCACCGGCACTTCCGCACCACCAGCCGGTATGAGTGGATGTTCTGGGACATGGGCTGGCGGCAGGAGAGCTGGCCGCTCTGACGGCTGCGGGGGTGGTGGCGGTCGTCAACAGGCGGCCGGGGCAGGGCCAGATGATCCGGTTGTCGTAGCTGCCGTGCAGAATGGGTGCATGAGCGCCGACGTCGACGAGCTGCGCCGGCTGCGCCGGGCCCGCGACCGGATGGACCGCGAGTACGCGCAGCCGCTCGACGTCCCGGCGCTCGCCCGCACGGCGCTGATGTCGCCGGGACACTTCAGCCGCCGCTTCCGCGAGGCGTACTCCGAGACGCCGTACTCCTACCTCATGACCCGGCGCATCGAGCGGGCGAAGGCGCTGCTGCGACGCGGCGACCTGAGCGTGACCGATGTCTGCTTCGCGGTTGGCTGCGCGAGCCTCGGCTCCTTCTCCGCCCGGTTCACCGAGCTCGTCGGCGAGACACCGTCCATGTATCGCGCCCGCAGTCACGACGAGCTGCGCGTCATGCCCGCCTGCCTGGCGATGGTGCTGACCCGGCCGCGCAGGGCGGGGGCCGGGGGGGCGCGGAAGAGATCAGTTTCGGAGAAGCGTTCCGCCGCCGCACCCACCTAGCATCGGTGCCATGAACACTTCACTCAGCGGTGTGCACGTCACCGTCGATGACCCCGACGCCGCCCTTGGCTTCTACCGTGACACCCTCGGCCTGACGGTGCGCAATGAGGTCGCCAACGACGGTTTCCGCTGGATCACCCTTGTCACCGACAGCCAGCCCGAGATCCAGATCGTGCTGTCGCAGCCGCATGGGGGCCGCTCCAAGGAGGACGGGGACGCCCTCGCGGCCCTGCTCGCCAAGGGGGCGCTGCCCATGATCCAGCTCCGTTGCGACGACCTCGACGCGACCTTCGACAAGATCGCCGCCGCGGCCGGCGTCGAGGTGCTGCAGGAGCCCGCCAACCAGTTCTGGGGCGTCCGCGACTTCGCCGTGCGCGACCCCGCGGGCAACATGGTCCGGATCGAGCAGGGATAGAACCGGATCGTCTGCGGCGCTAGCCGAGCGGGAACGCGATGTCGCAGATCGGATCGCCGTCGCCGATCGCCTGTGGTTCAGCCACGTAGACCTCCCGGCATGACAGCCGGCTCGCCGGGCGGGCGCTGACCTCGGATGAGCAGGCGACCGCGTCGTAGGCGGCGAGGATCGCCGGGTAAGCCCATTGAGCTTTGGTGATCGTGGTAAAGGCTTCGTCGTGCGCTGGCTCGGTGCGGATGCCGATCAGATCGGTGACCTGCACATCGTCAGGGCAGCCGAGTATCGCTTCCAGCGGCCCATCGCTCTCGTGGTCGACGATGCCGTGGAAGATCAGGGTGAAGGGCCCGGCCGGGCTTTCGCCGGCCAGGTGGCCGGCGAAAGCTGCCTTGACCTCCTCGATGAAGGCGTCGGTCTCTGGCGCCCGCAGCCGGCGCTGGATCGACATCACCCGCTGTGCCGGTACGTGGCGAGTCTGGATGGTGAACATCGGGGGATCTTCCTCTCTGAGGATCGCGTGGATGTGGCGGATCAGGAACCTGCGGCTTGTGTGCCGGGCCTCGAGCTGGCTCAGGTACCGCTCCAGGCGCGTGGTGGCCAGATCACGGCCCTGGCCGAGATCGGCGAGCAGCAGCCCGATCTCGGCCAGGCTCATGTCCGCGCCGCGCAACATGCCGATGAGCCGGGCGAGGCGGACCTGGCTGGCTCCGTAGTGGCGATGCCCGTTGGCTGGATCGACCTCCGCCGGCCGGAGCAGCCCGATCTCGTCGTAGATCCGCAGCGCCTTCGCCGTCAGCCGTGTCTGGTGAGCGAATTCGCCGATGGTGAGCCGCTGGGGGGCCAGGTCCGGTGTCACGCCGCCGATCATTCCTCTTCCCCCAAGGGCATGGTCAAGCCCGAATTCTGAGCATGCGCTGGTTCGGCCGTGCGCTGAAAGCTGCGTTGGGCTCACAACCTGAGGGCACACTGACCCGGGGGACAGAACCAGCGAGCAGGAGTCCCACGATGCCGCTCACGACGGCCCGCTATGACGGCCTGGCGGACTGGTACGACGGCTGGAACGAGCCGAACGCCGCGCGCAACGCCGCCGCGGTGCGGGAGCTGCTCGGCCCGGGAGGGGGCCTGTGCCTGGACATCGGCTGCGGCACCGGCCAGTACCTTGGCGTCCTGGCAGCAACCGGCCGGACGGTGGTGGGGCTGGACCGCTCGGCTGATCAGCTGCGCATCGCCCGTGGCCGGTCCCGCCACATCGTGCAAGCTGCGCACGGAAGCCGCCGGTCGCCAGCCTCGGCCCGCGGCAGGTGACTCAGAAGTCTCGATAGGGCTCACACTTTTGAGAGCCATACGTTGAGCTCATGCACACATAACCGGGCTCCACATAGCTCTGGTGCACACCGAAGCTTGTGTGGAACCATTCGCGAGTGCCATTAGAGGCGGGGTGACCGCATATTTGGCGCGAGCCGATAAAGCCGCTGTCATCAAGACCCTCAACGTAAACGTACACGGTCTTGCAGAAGGTTATGGCGAAACGCAAGCTCGCCACCACCGTTCCGATACAGAACTTGTGGTAACTGTCCGTGTACTTGAACCAGCCGTGCCCGCGCTTGTCGTTGACTTGAGCCAGCGTGAACTCTGTGTTGCCCGTGCAGTCGGCCCTCTGCGCGATCGTGCCAGTATGGTTCAGCGACACAGTTTTGGCGTTATTGCCCGCGTGGCCCACCGTCGTGGTGGCCTGAGCACCTGTGGGCAGCAGCGCTATCCCGAACGCCGCGGGAGCCAGCGCGGCTGCGCCAGCCATATATCGAACTCGTTTCATGGGTGTCCACACTCGCTTCCGTTTGCGAAGTTGCACAGCCTGATAGCTGCGTTACCGATGACGGGTTGCCGGACTGCGCTTATGCTGATCCTTTCCGCCGGGCGGCATGATGCGGCGCGTGGCTGTGGCCGGCTGCCATAACGAGCCTGGCACCCGGCGCTAGCGTGGCGTTAGCGCGCCGCTAGCACGGCCGCCGCCCTGCCGGGCGCCTACGGTTGAGCCGTGCGGCATGTGATCTGGATCGGTGGCCCGCCCGCGTCCGGGAAGACGACCGTGGCCACCCGGCTGGCATGCCGTCATGGCCTGCGTCTCTACAGCGCCGACACGCGGACGTGGGTGCACCGTGACCGGGCCCTGGCCGCGGGCGTGGCGGCGGCGGCCCGCTGGGAGGCAATGACACCCGCGGAGCGCTGGGAGCGCTCCAGTGTGGCCGACATGCTGGAGATGTCGCTGCACCGGCAGCGCGGCGCGATGGTCATCGAGGACCTGGCGGCGCTGCCGGTGTCGCCGCCGATCGTCGCGGAGGGATCGGTGCTGCCGCCTTCGGCTGCCAGCCGTGGCATCGCGGTGCGCTCGCAGGCCGTGTGGCTGATACCCACCCCGCGCTTCCAGCGCCAGCGGCTCCGGGCACGGGGGACGCCACCCGGCCCCACCAGGCTGTATGCCGCCCTTGCCGCGCTGATCAGGGACGAGGCCACCCGGGCCGGCGTTCAGATCATCACCGTGGACGGGTCCCGGGACGTCGCGCAGATCGTGGCCGCGGTCGAGGAGATGCTCGCGGCCGCGCTGGTCCGTGGCCCGCGGGCGGGTGCGGCCCACGAGCGCCAGGCGCTGCGGAGCGAAGCCAACGAGGCAATAGCGGCCCAGGTCCACGGCTATTACGCCCGGCCGTGGGCCAGCGGCGATCCTGGGGCAGTGGTTCAGCTGTTCATCTGCGAATGCGGGGATGCCACCTGCTGTGAACTCGTGCCGATGCCGGTCGGTGCTCTCGGCAGCCAGCGGCCCGCTGCCCCCGGTCACACGTGCGGAGACCCGGGGCCCTGAGCGCACCGGCCCACGGTCAGCTCGCCGCCCAGATCCCGCCGTCCACCGGGATGACGGCGCCGGTCACGTAGGAACCCGCCCGGCTGCTCAAAAAGACCGCGACGCCGGCCATGTCGTCGGGGCGGCCGATGCGCCCGAGCGGTGAGGCGGCGGCGATCTCCTCGCCGAACTCGGCGAGGACCGCGGCCATCATCTTCGACTCGAACGGGCCGGGTGCGACCGCGTTGACGGTGATGTGCCGCGGCCCGAGCTCGCGGGCGAGCACGCGGGTGAGCTGGTGCACGCCGGCCTTGCTCGCCGAGTACGAGTAGGTGGGGAACGGCGGCACCCGCAGCCCGTCGATGCTGCCGACGTTGATCACCCTGGCGGGGTCGTCGGCGGTTCCTGCCGCCTCCAGCAGCGGCAGGAACGCCCGGGTGAGGAAGAACGGGGCCTTGAGGTTGAGGTCGATGACCTTGTCCCAGCCCGAGGCCGGGAACTCCGCCAGCGGGGCGCCCCAGGTGGCACCGGCGTTGTTGACCAGGACGTGGACGCGCTCCTCGGAGCGGCCGACCTCGGCGGCCAGCCGGGCGCATTCCTCCTCGCGGGAAAGGTCGGCCGGCACCGACACCACCCGGCCGTACGCGGAGAGCTCGGCGGCCGCGGCCTCACCCGCCTCCGCCTTGCGCGAGCTGACGTAGGCCGACGCACCCGCCTGCAGCAGGCCGCGCGCGATCATCAGGCCGATCCCGCGGGTCCCGCCGGTGACGACGGCGACCTTGCCGGTGAGATCAAACAAGGACACGGGATCCTCCGAACCGTCGGCGGGTGATCACCGACGCTAGCATCGCCGCCGGAGGCCGGGAGCGCTACGGCGTGGGCGCGGGCCTGACCAGCATCTCGTAGCTCCGGCCGTCGGTTGAGGCGCGGAAGCTCCCGATGTTGCGGAAGCCCAGGGCCGTCACCACGCGCTGGGCCCGGATGTTGAAGGTGGCGACGGTGACCCGGAACGCGGGAGGGGAGAACTGCCGCTGCCCGAAGTCCAGGCCGGTCTGGATCGCCTCCCGGCCCCTGCCCCGGCCGGTGAGATCGGGACGCAGACCGCCGCCGGTGTCGAGCGCCGAGTCGTCATACACACCGCCGGGGACCTGGCCGTCGGGCCCGAACGAGCGAAAGCCGATGAGCCCGGTCTCGTCGGTGAGGGCGAAGAAGCCGCTGCCCGCGCTGGCCAGGAAGCCAGGATCGGAACCGGTCATGTCGTAGCAGTCATACGGTGGCCGATAGCGCCAGGTGACGATCTCGGCCGCGAAGGCCGCGGTCATGGGCACGATCTGCACCCCGCCATTGAACGGCAACCGTGGCCGCGCGTCGACCGGAAAGGGGCGGCACCGGGCGGCCGGGCGCCCCGCGGCCGCGGTCAGCCCGCTGCGGGCCGCGACCCGCTCAGCGGCCGTCGCCGGTGGACTGCGGGATGTAGTACTCGAACGCCGCGGAATCGGTGTCCCGGCCGCACGTGCGGGCCATGAGGGTGGCGAACTTACCCAGCCCGGCGGACGGGACCGGGATCCGGTGCCGGGTGATCACGACGAACTCGCCAGGTGCGCAGATGGTGCCGGGGCGGTTGGCCATCACGATCGCCACTTCCAGGGCCATGGCGAGCACGTCAGCGCGCAGCCCGTCGTCCGCCAGGCCGGAGTTGAGGGCGATGACCTTGCCGTCGGCGACGATGGCGGCGGTATGGCCGTCATCGTGCGGGTAGTCGCGGACCCCGATCCCGGTCTCCATGGCAATGGAGTAAAGGCAAGCGAGGGGGGTGGGCCAGCCAAGGGCATTGCCGATCGCCCGCTCAGATACGGCCATGTGACGTCGTTCCTGTCTGCCAAGCTAGATACTTGTCAGACGCGTGGCCTGCAAGCCTGGTTCACATGCGGGCCCGGGCCGTTACCCCCGCAGCGGCTGCTGCAGGTAGAACGGGCCGGACTCGCGGCTGAACATGAGCACGATGGCCCCCAGCCCGACCAGCCAGATGACGACCCCGAGCACCGTGGAGGCGGCGGCGCGCGCCACGAAGAACGAGACGAGCAGGTCAAGGGTGCTGATGCCGAAGAACACCGCCGACAGGATCCTGGCCCAGTTCCGGCCCCTGCCGTTCGCCCAGGCCATCCACAGCCACAGGGCTATCGCGATCAGCCCGCCGATGACGAGGGGAACAGCACGGCCGGCTTCGGCATGATGCAACTGCACCGCACTGTAGGCTGGGTGCCTCGCCATAATGGCCGACCGGAGGCTGTCCCTGGTCAGCATGGCGATGATCACGGCGAGCACCTCAAGCGCCGCGCCGGCGTACATGAGCCTGACAGCGTTGAGCACCGACCGCGGCGGCTGGATCCGCTGAGGCTCCGGCGCGGGCCCCGGTGCCGGGTACGGCTCGTACATCACTGCTCCCCTTGTGGCGCTGCCCAGCATACCGTCGCCGTCTTATGCCAATCGCGCCCAGGACGCCCCGCTGAAACGCCGCGATATGGCATGTCAGCCGCCCGGTAATTGATCTCACGCAAAGCGCGCGGGCGCCTTTGTGCCGCCCGCCCGGGCTGGCAGCACGGAAGGCCAGTAGCCTGCCGCGAGCCTCAGTGACACCGGGGAGCTGGGAGGTTAACGTCACCAAAAGGGCGAGCTGGCTGGCGGGCCTGGAAGTGGGCCCGTTGATGGCGCCGCTGCCTGATGGCGGCAGCATCTGCCGGCGGCCAGGTGGTGGAGGTGTATGCCCGAGCCGGTCCGCGGTAGTCAGCGGTACATGCCTGGCCTGGACGGGCTGCGCGCCCTGGCCGTGCTGGCCGTTGTCGCCTACCACCTGGGCCTGGGCTGGGCCCCCGGCGGCCTGCTCGGGGTGGGTGTCTTCTTCACGCTCAGCGGCTATCTCATCACCGACCTGCTGCTCGGCCAGCATGAGATCACCGGGAGCCTGCAGCTGGCTGATTTCTGGCGGCGGCGGGCGCGGCGGCTGCTGCCCGCGCTGTTCGTGATGCTGGCGGTGGTCGCCGCCTGGGTCACGCTGCTGGACCGGGGCCAGCTGCCGGCCATCCGCGGCGCGGTGCTCTCCTCGGTGGCCTACGTGAGCAACTGGTGGCTGATCGCCCAGCACAGCTCCTACTTCGCACGGTTCGGCCCGCCTTCACCGCTTGGCCATCTGTGGTCGCTGGCGGTGGAGGAGCAGTTCTACCTGATCTGGCCCTGGCTGCTGTGGCTCGGGCTTCGGTGGACGCGCGGCCGCCGCGCCGCGCGCACCAAGCTGGCGGCGGCGACGCTGCTGCTCGCCGCCGTCTCGGCGGTGGCGATGGCGCTGCTCTACCAGCCCGGTTATGACCCGACGCGGGTCTATGACGGCACCGACACCCGCGCCTTCGCGGTGCTGATCGGCGCGGCGCTGGCCTTCGTCTGGCCCAGCCGGCACCTGGGGGGCAACGTCACCGAGGGCGCCCGCCGGATCCTGGACGGCATCGGGGTCACCGGGCTCGCCGTGATCGCGGTGCTGATCGTGCGCACCAGTGAGTACTCGGCGTTTTTGTACCGGGGCGGGATGGTGCTGCTGTCGGTGGGCACGGCGATGGTGGTGGGCGCGGCCGCCTCGCCGGCCAG
>DATIXO010000289.1:0-28771 GCA_035518495.1 Streptosporangiaceae bacterium | reverse complement strand
GAGCGGTCCGAGCTCGTCAAGCACCACCTGTGGGTGCTGTGGACCGACTACTTCAAGCCGCCGCACTTCGAGAAGTACCCCCAGCTGCACCAGCTGTTCAACGAGGCGACCAAGCTGGCGGGCGCCGGCGGCACCAAGGGCAGCCTGGACGTCAGCACTGCCGACGAGCTGCTCGGCAAGATCGAGGAGATCTCCAAGATCTTCTGGGAGACCAAGCAGGGCTGACGTCACCGCAGGACGCACCGACGCCGGAGGCCGCGCGGGACCGCGCGGCCTCCGGCGTTGCGCCACACCAGACCAGGCCGTCCCGCCAGGCACAGCAGGTATCGCTGGCATGGGCGAGGCGAACCGTCGGCATCACTTGCCGCGGGCGGTAGGTTGCATGACAAGAGCAGACGGCGGCTGGCGCCAGCGAGGGCGGCCGCCGCAGTGGAGGACGCAGTGACCGGAAAGACGGGTGCGCGAGGGGGCGCGACCGCGCCGACGGCCGTGATGGCCGAGGGTGAGGCCGTGAGCGACCATGCCGTCCAGGACCAGGTGACCATCCGCATGCCAGCCGAGGGGGCCTACCTGTCCGTGCTGCGCACAGCCACCGCGGGCCTGGCCGCCCGGCTGGACTTCACCCTGGATGAGATCGAGGACCTGCGCATCGCGGTGGACGAGGCCTGCGGCATGCTGCTCGCCCAGGCGGCGCCCGGCGCGGACCTGGTGTGCGACTTCACGCTGGCCGAGGACAGGATGAGCATCGCCGTCTCCACCCTCGCCACGCAGCCCCGCCCGCCGTCGCGCGACACCTTCGCCTGGACGGTGCTCTCGGCGCTGGCTGGCAGCGCCGACGCGTGGGTCGGGCCGGGTGACAAGGTCACCGTCATGCTCAGGAAGATCCGAGAGTCGTCGAGGCCCGGGTGACAGGCGAAACCGAGACCCGGCTGACCGAGAGCGTCGGCGCGCAGGTGACCGAGAAGATCGAGATCACGGTCACCGAGGGGCTCGACGCCGCGGTGGACGAGGCCGCGCTGGACGCCACGCCGAAAATCCAGCACGCCGTCCCCGACCGTGGCCGCGCCAGGGATCTGTTCGAGCGGCTCTCGGCGCTGCCAGCAGACGACGAGGAGCGGCTGCGCATCCGCGGCGAGCTGGTCGAGCTGCACCTCCCGCTGGTGGAATACCTCGCGCGGCGGTTCCGGAACCGGGGCGAGTGGCTGGATGACCTCACCCAGGTCGCCACGATCGGCCTGATCAAGTCGATCGACCGGTTCGACCTCGCGCGCGGCGTGGAGTTCTCCACCTACGCGACGCCCACCATCGTCGGCGAGATCAAGCGGCACTTCCGTGACAAAGGCTGGGCGGTCCGGGTGCCGCGCCGGCTCCAGGAGCTGAAGCTGGCGCTGACCAAGGCCATCGGCGACCTCGCGCAGCGCGAGGGCCGGGCCCCGACCGTCGCCGAGATCGCCGCCCACCTGCAGATGACCGAGGAAGAGGTGCTGGAGGGGCTGGAGTCGGCCAACGCCTACTCCACCGTCTCGCTGGACGCGCCCGACTCGGGCGACGATGACGCGCCCGCCGTCGCCGAGTCGCTGGGAATGCTCGACGACGCGCTGGAGGGCGTCGAGTACCGGGAGTCGCTCAAGCCGCTGCTGGAGCAGCTGCCGCCGCGGGAAAAGCGGATCCTGCTGCTGCGCTTCTTCGGGAACATGACCCAGTCACAGATCGCCAGCGAGCTCGGCATCTCCCAGATGCACGTCTCCCGGCTGCTCGCCAGGACCCTCACTCAGCTCCGGGCCGGGCTGACCGCCGACGACTAGGCCGGCTGGCCGGGCCGGACGAGCCGGGCGGGCTGGCGGGGCCGGACGGCCCGGGCGCCGGCTGCGGGCGATCTGGCCGCGGCCGCGCCTCCCCCGCCGCTGCCTCCGCCGCCTCCTCCTCATCATGGGCCGTCATGGCGCGCAGGCTGGGCGGCGCGAGCAGGGCGGCGAACCCGGCGACGGCCAGCACGACCGATGGCACCCCCCAGTCGAGCCGCTGGCCCTGCAGCAGGTAGATCCCCACGATGCCGACGAACAGCTGGGTGAGCAGGGCCGGCGTACGGCTCCAGCGGCGGGCCCGGGCGAGGCCGGATGCCACCAGGGCCAGCGCGGCGGCGCACCCCACCCCGATCAGCGTCAGCGCGATACCGCTGGCCTGCTGGTAGGACCGCCCGGCGACGGTGTCCACGCCGACCAGCACCGTCGCCACCAGCACCATGGCCGACTCGGCCGCCTGCACCACGGCAGCGGCGCGGAGCGTGGCCGGACCATGCCCCATATGCCGGGCACCTCCTCACCCTCATTACCCTGATCACGTGCGCGCGATGCTCATCGTTAACCCCCATGCCACCTCTACCACGGCCCTGCGCAGGGATGTCATCGCACGCGCGCTGGCGTCCGAGCTCGACCTCACGGTCGTGCAGACACGGTACCGGGGCCACGCCGCCCATTTCGCCGGGGAGGCCGCGAAGGGCGGTTACGATCTGGTGCTCACCCTCGGCGGCGACGGCACCGTCAACGAGGCGGTCAACGGCCTGCTCCACGCCTCCCCGTCCGGCGGCCCGGATGCGCGCCCGGCCCTGGCGACCGTGCCGGGCGGCAGCGCCAACGTCTTCACGCGGGCGCTCGGGATGCCGCCCGATCCGGTGGACGCCACCGGCCGTATTCTCGCCGCGCTGACCGGGGGCGGCTCCCGCACCATCGGGCTGGGCCTGGCCCAGGACAGGTACTTCACCGTAAACGCGGGCCTGGGCTTCGACGCCGAGGTGGTCCGCGCGATCGAAGGGCTGCGCGCGGATGGGCAGGAGGCGAGTGCCGGGCTTTATGTGTGGACCGCGATCCGCCATTTCTACGGCGTCACCAATCGGCGCCAGCCCGCGCTCACCCTGGAGCGGGACGGGAGGACGTTCAGCAAACGATTGTTCTTCGCGATCGTCTCCAACGCCGCGCCCTGGACCTACCTGGGCAGCCGGCCCGTCAACCCGAGCCCGGAGGCCCGCTTCGACGCCGGCCTCGACGTATACGCCGTGTACACGCTGGCTACCCTGCCCACGCTGGGAACCCTGCGCCACATGCTCGGAATCGGGCACGGCTGGCCAGGCGGCCCAGACGGCCCGGGCGGGAGCACCGGCCTCAAGCATGCCCTGAGCCTGCACGACGAGCGCGAGCTCACGTTCCGCGCCAGCCGCCCGATCGCGTTCCAGGTCGACGGGGAGTACGTCGGCGAGCGCGAGCAGGTGACTTTCTGTTCCGTTCCTGATGCGCTGCGCATTATTGCCTGACGGCCAATCCGCCGCCGGCCGGGAAGTGCCAGCAGCGGGACTGGACCCGGCGGCAATGCGGGCGGCACAACAGGCATCAAGAATGTGACCTATCTGACACAGAAAACAGCCCAAGCCTTTGCCACAGCCTCTTGCCATTGATCCACGAGATTGAGAGGCTGGTGACTGGTTCGAGTGCGCAGCATGCGTCTTGCGTGCTGTCGTCTGGTCAGCTGGGTGCACGCCCGGCTGCCGGGCTCGGGTCAGGGGCCACGCGGGGGCCAAGGCTCTATGAACCGGCGATAGACGTGTTCTCCAGGGCCAAGCGCGGGCCTTGCAACGTGGCCTAGCTCGTGAAATCGTTCACAAGCCAGGCCGGGGCGGATCCGGGCTACCAGCCCGGCATGTCGAAGAGGAGTGGCCGCATGGACTGGCGCCATCACGCCGCCTGCCGTGAGGTGGATCCGGAGCTGTTCTTCCCGATCGGCAACACCGGGCCGGCGCTGCTCCAAATCGACGAGGCCAAACGGGTATGCATGCGCTGCCCGGTGATCGAGCCCTGCCTGCAGTGGGCGGTCGAGAGCGGCCAGGACGCCGGCGTCTGGGGCGGCATGAGCGAGGACGAGCGGCGTGCGTACAAGCGCCGTGCCGCCCGCATCCGCGTCCGCGCATAGCGGCGCCCCTGAGATCCCAGCGCCGGGGCCAGGACTCCCGGCGCCCGCGGGACCGCCGGCTACCCGGCGTGGCCCGGTCCGGGTTCGCCCGCCTGGGGTGCTGGTTCCAGCGGCAGGGCGACCAGCACCGCGGTGCCGCCGCTCGCGCGCGGCGATATCTCCAGCCGGCCGCCGAGCTCGGAAACCACCAGCGTGCGCACGATCTGCAGGCCCAGGCTTGCCGCCGCGTCCAGGCGGAATCCCTCCGGCAGCCCCACCCCGCTGTCCTCGACCGTCACGGTGAGCCCGGCGGGTGCCCGGTCCACGGTCACCGTCAGGGTTCCCGCTGGCGCGGCGCCCGGCGGGTGAGCCAGGCCGTGCTGCAGCGCGTTCTGCAGCAGCTCCGTCAGCACCAGCGCCAGCGGCGTGGCGATCGTGGCCGGCAGCAGCCCGAACCGCCCGCAAACCACCGGGGTGACCTTCGCCTCCGGCGCCGACAGCTCACCCGCCATGGCGGCCACCCGCTGCGCGATGTCGTCGAAGTCGACGATCTCCTCCGGGGTGTAGGAGAGCGTCTCGTGGACGAGCGCGATCGACCCCACCCTGCGGACCGCCTCATCCAGCGCCGCCCTGGCCTCCGGCCTGGAGAGCCGCCGCGCCTGCAGCCGCAGCAGCGCCGCGACCGTCTGCAGGTTGTTCTTGACCCGGTGGTGGATCTCGCGGATGGTGGCGTCCTTGGTCATCAGCTCGCGCTCGCGGCGGCGCAGCTCGGTGACGTCGCGCACCAGGATCAGCGCGCCGGTGCGCAGGCCGCCCACGACCAGCGGGATGGACCGCAGCTGGACGACCGACCCGTTCCCCTCCACCTCGGTCTCCCGCGGCGCCCGGCCGCTGGCGGTCACCATCAGCGAGTCGTCGGACGGCTGGTCCGGGGCGCACAGCTGGGCGGTCAGCGGCCCCAGCTCGGCTCCCACCAGGTCGGCGGACAGGCCGAGCCGCCGGTAGGCCGACAGCGCGTTGGGGCTGGCGTAGCTCACCTTGCCGGACCGGCCGAGCCGGAGCATGCCGTCGCCGACCCGTGGCGACCGGACCAGGGCGGGCTCCTCACCAGGGTGCGGGAACATGCCCGCGGCCACCATCTGGGCGAGGTCATCGGCCCCCTTGAGGTAGGTCAGCTCCAGCCGGCTGGGGGTGCGGGCCGAGCTGAGGTTCGTGCTCCGCTCGATCACCGCGATCACGGCGCCGTCGCGGGTCACCGGGATCGATTCCCGCCGGACCGGCACGCCGTGAGTCCATTCCGGGTCGCCTTCCCGGCAGATGCGCCGCTCGGCGTGGGCCGCTTCCACAAACGGCCGCTCGCCGGCCGCCGCGACGGTGCCGACCATGTCGTCATACAGCGCCGTGGGCCCGGTCGTCGGGCGCATCTGGGCCAGCGCCACCCAGCCGGACCGTGTCAGCAGCGGGGCCCACAGCACCAGGTCGGCGAACGA
Source organism: Streptosporangiaceae bacterium (assembly GCA_035518495.1). Taxonomy (GTDB): domain Bacteria; phylum Actinomycetota; class Actinomycetes; order Streptosporangiales; family Streptosporangiaceae; genus UBA9676. The sequence goes on along the minus strand of DATIXO010000289.1, from coordinate 23,342 downwards.
CAGGTCGGCGAGCAGCTGCCAGTCGGACACCAGCGCGTGCAGCCACTCGACGTCAGCCTCGGTCAGCGGGGTCAGCCCGCGGGCCAGGTCGGTCAGGGTTGGCACGTCTCATCATCGCACCCGGTCCTGGCCGGCCCGGCCGCCGTGCGGGATCATGTCCGGACGGCGTCCCCAGCGGGAAGGATGTGACAGTGACCGCCTCCCCTGCTCGCGGTGACGCGGACGGCGGCCCGCCCCTGCCCGGCCAGCCGAGCGCGAGAATCCCCAAGTACTACGCGGTGAAGCGGCAGCTGCTGGAGCTGACCAGGGCGATGGCACCGGGCAACCCCGTTCCGCCCGAGCGTGAGCTGGCCCTGCGGTACGGGACGTCACGGACCACCGTGCGGCAGGCACTGGCCGAGCTCGTCGTCGAGGGACGGCTGCTGCGGATGCAGGGCAGGGGCACGTTCGTGGCCATGCCCAAGGTCGCCCAGATGCTGGAGCTGTCCAGCTACACCGAGGGGATGCGGGCTCAAGGGCTGAACCCGCAGACGGTGATCCTGGACACCGGCTACATCCCCGCCGACGACCAGCTCGCCGGGCTGCTCGGTATCCGGGCCGGCAGCCGGGTGCTGCGTATCCACCGGCTCCGGCTGGCCGACGGGGAGCCGATGTCGGTCGACTTCTCGCACCTGTCCGCGCAGCGTTTCCCGGGGTTGCGCCGCAATCTGGACCGCCACCCGTCGCTGTACGAGGCGCTCGCCACCGACTACGGCATCGAGATCGCCGAGGCGCAGGAGACGATCGAGACCGGGCTCGCCGACCCCAGGGACGCCCCGCTGCTGCGGGTCGACGTCGGCATGCCGCTGCTGCTGCTGTCACGGCACTCCTTCGACACGGCCGGCACCCCGGTCGAGTGGGCGCAGTCGCGCTACCGCGGGGACCGCTACAAGCTGATGACCCGGCTGCACCGGGGCACGCGGGGCCCGGGCAGCACCGGCCAGGAGCTCAGCTGACCGTCGGCGCCCCCGGAAGGGCCCGCATTCAGGGTGCCGAATGGCAGTCAAGCGGGCCAGCCGCAGGAGCGGCTGGTCCTCAGCCGGTCACCAGCTGCCGGGGCTGCGGGCGCCATTTCGCCGCGACTGGTTTGCGCATGATGAACCGGTCGAGCGGCGCGTACCCGCGGGAGCCCGCCGCGGCGCCGTAGTAGGTCACCGTGATGGAACTGGTGCCGCCGGGCTCGGCCGGCGCCACGTCGAAGGACGCGAACCCGAACGGCGTGGCCAGATCCCGGTGGGCCAGCCACGGGGCGGGCTCGGCGGCGATGACGGAGCGGCGCTGGCTCCGCGGGCTGCCGGGGCCCACGCCGGTGATGAGCGCGCCCTCGGCCGGTGTGCCGTGGTCGCCGGCCGTGGGGGGAACCGGGTGCCCACCGCCACCGATGATCATGTGCACGGTACCGTCGCGGGTGTCCATCACGGCCGGGTCGCTGCCGCGCGGGGCGGGTGTCAGCAGGCCGCCCGCTAGGACGCCGCGGACAGGGAAGCTCCGCTCGTAGTGGTGCTCATGCCCGGCGACCACCAGGTCGACGCCGTAGGCGTCGAACAACGGCATCAGCTCCTGCCTGATCCCGGGGTCGGCGCCGTTGAGATGGGCCGAGGACATGGCGACCTGATGCATGCAGACCACGATCCAGTCGATCTCCTCCGCCCGCTGGGCCGCCGCCAGCTCCGCCTCCAGCCAGTCCCGCTGGCGGCCGCCGCTGTAGCCCCGGATGTAGGGGTCGTAGCCGCGGGCCAGGTATCCCGGCACGTGGTCACGCCGGTACCCGCTGAACCCGCCGTCCTGGAGGCAGACGTCGTCGTTGTTGATGGCCAGCACCCGGACCGCCCCGACGGTGAACGCGTGCCAGTTGCCCCGGAACTCCGCCGAGCCGTTGCCGGGCAGCTCGAACCGCGTCTGGTAGGACGCATAGCCCTGCGGGCCGTTGCCCACCTCGTTCTCGTGGTTGCCGGCCGTGGGCATCCACGGCCGGTACCGCGCCGAGCGCGAGATGTTGGTGAAGTAGGCGTCCCAGGTCGCCACCGGCGCGTCGCTGATGTTCGCGTAGCACAGGTCGCCGTTCATCAGGTGAAACAGGGGATCGAGCGCGTTGACGGCGTCGACGATGTAGCCGGCGTTCGGCGTATGAGGGCCGAGCCCGCGCCCGGCCGGGGCCGGAATGGAGTGATCGCCGAAGCTGGTGAACCGGAACCCGGTCCCGCGCCCGCGCGGTCCGGTGCGCAGCGTGCCGCCCACCGGACCGGCACCGTCGTGGACGACCTGGTAGCTGAGCGCGGTACCCGGCGGCAGGCCGGCCAGCGAGGCGTGGTAGGTCCAGACCACCTCACCGGTCAGCGCCTCGGTGTAGATCCGCTCCTGCGCCGGCACTTCCTGGCCGAATCCGTTGCCGGGCAGCCCCACCCGCAGCCGGGGACGCGCGGCCGGGGCGGGCGCGGCCCAGGAAACAGCGATCTGGCTGGCGGCGTCCGCGCCGAACTGGAGGTGGACCTGCCGCGGTGGCGGGGCCCCGGCCGCGCCAGGGCGGCGGACAAGTGCGGGAGCGCGGCGTGCATCCGCCATCAGCGGCGCCGCTGCGGCCGGGGCGGCTGACCGGGGAACCTGCCGGCGGGGTTTTCCGCCCGGTCGCCCCTCACACGCCTCTCCCATGGTCATTCGCGGGCAGCCCCTGCCCTCGGTCACCAGTATGCTGCCCGCCCCTGCCCCGGAGGTTCCCGCCAGGTGAACGTGCCTGGTCGCGGCCGTGAAGGTTGACGGCTGCCGCGCCACGCCGTGGGCGGCACGGCCACCCCTGGCACGGACGTCGCCTCCTGGTAGCGTCACGGGCGTGACCGAGCAGAGCACCGGGCCCGCCGGGGCGGGCACAGCGCAGGGCCCGCGGCACGGCAGCGGGGAAGCACCACGCCACGGCGGGGCGCGGGCGGTGGCCGCCGCCCGCGCGCACGGTGTGGCCACGATGTTCACCCTGTCCGGCGGCCACGTGTTCCCGCTCTACGACGGGGCGGTCACGGCCGACCCGCCGATGCGGCTGCTCGACGTCCGGCACGAGCAGACAGCGGTGTTCGCCGCCGAGGCGACGGCCAGGCTGTGCCGCCTTCCCGGCCTGGCGGTGCTCACGGCCGGGCCGGGGGTGACCAACGGGGTGAGCGCTATCACCACCGCGCATTTCAACGGGTCGCCGGTGGTGGTGCTCGGCGGCCGTGCCCCGGACTACCGCTGGGGCTCGGGCAGCCTGCAGGAGATCGACCACCCGCTGCTGCTCGCCCCGGTCACCAAGCGCGCCTGGACCGAGCACCAGGCCAGCCAGGTGGGCGCCGCGGTGGACGAGGCGTTCCGGCTCGCTGCCAGCCCGCACCGGGGACCGGTGTTCCTCGACTTCGCGCTGGAGGCCCTGTTCGGCGAGGCCGGGGACGCTCAGCCGCCACCCGGCGCGGCCGGCCCGGCGGCCCCCGCTCCCCCTGGCGCCGGCGACGTGGACGCGGTCGCGGGCCTGCTGGCAGGCGCCAGCCGGCCGGTGCTGGTGCTCGGCTCGGATGTGTGGCTGGGCGGCGCGGAGGTAGCTGCCCGCGCGGCCGCCGAGGAACTGCGGCTGCCGGTGATCACCAACGGCCAGGGGCGGGGCGTGCTGCCCGGTGGCCACGACCTGCTCGTCACCCGGGCACGGTCGGTGGCGTTCCGGGAGGCGGACCTGGTCGTGGTGGCGGGCACGCCGCTGGATTTCCGGCTGGGCTACGGCGAGTTCGGCGGCCAGGACGGGGCCCCGCCCGCCGGGGTGGCCCACGTGGCCGACGCCCCCGGCCAGGTCGCCACCCACCGCCCGCTCGCCGCGTCCGCCGCGGGCGACCTGGCGGCGTTCTTCACCGCTTTGCCGGACGCGGTCCGGGCGACCGGCCGGGCCGGTGCCGCCGGGCACGGCCCTGCCCGGCAGGAGTCCTGGCCTGCCTGGGAGGAGTCCTGGCTGCCCCGGCTGCGGGCCGCCCGCGACGAGGCGATGGCCGCCGACGGCGCGCTGCTGGCCTCTGCCGCCGACCCCATCCACCCGATGCGCATCTACGGCGAACTCGCCCGGCTCCTTGACGAGGACGCGGTCGTGATCGGCGACGGCGGCGACTTCGTCTCCTACGCGGGCAAGTACATCGAGCCGGTCCGTCCCGGCGGATGGCTCGACCCCGGCCCGTACGGGTGCCTGGGCACCGGCCTGGGCTATGCCATCGCCGCCCGGATCGCGCGCCCCTCGGCGCAGGTGGTGCTGCTGCTGGGCGACGGCGCGGCCGGGTTCTCGCTGATGGACGCCGACACGCTGGTGCGGCACCGGCTGCCGGTGGTCATGATCTGCGGCAACAACGGCGCCTGGGGCCTGGAGAAGCATCCGATGCAGGCCCTGTACGGGTACGACGTGGCCGCGGACCTCCAGCCACGCTGCCGCTACGACGAGGTGGTCGCCGCCCTGGGCGGCGCAGGTGAGATCGTCACCCGCCCGGACGGCATCGCGCCCGCCCTGCGCCGTGCCTTCGGCTCGGGCGTGCCGTATCTGGTGAACGTGATCACCGACCCGGCGATCGCCTACCCCCGCTCCACCACCGGCATCTGACCTGCCACCGGTATCCCGCCTGCCACCGGCACCCGGGCCGCCACCAGTACCCGCCCGCCGCCACCTGCACCCGCCCGCGGGCGCGGCACCATGGTCCCGGGACCCTGGTCAGGGCCGGTGGGCGGCCGCCGCCCGGGCCAGGAACTCCTCGCGGTTCACCACCACCCGCTCGACCGTGCCCGCACCCACCACGCGGTCCTCGCCGCCCTCATCGGCGTCCGCGCCGGGCCAGTGCCCGGCCTCGCGGGCGATGAAGCTGAATACCAGCCTGCGCCCCTCGACCTCGGTCAGCTCCGACTCCACGACGACCTCGGCGCCTATCGGGCTGGCACGCCTGTGCTCCAGCGACGCCGACGTGCCGACCGAGGTCGTGCCCGGATCCAGATGCGGCGAGATGGCCGCCACGCTGGCCGCTTCCGCCAGCGCCAGCAGCCGGGGCGTGGCAAGCACGGGCACATCCCCGCTCCCGGCCCGGATCGCGGTGTCCGCCTCGCCCACCACCGCGCTCACCGAGGCGCGCAGCCCAGCCCCAACCGCCATGAACCAACCCTAATTCCCGCCCGCGGACAGCTGGCCCAACTCCCCACAGACAAGCGCCATGATCATAGGCACCACATAACCCCGCAGGCTCCTCGCTCCCCCATCTGCCCAGCCGGGCGATCTTTCCTCCCCGGCCTGAGCGGACGGATCCGTAACAGGGCGTGGGCGGGGGGCGCTGTCCGGAGCGTATAAAGAGCGAAGCGGAGCGCAGGACGGCGCCCCCCGCCCGCGCCCCCGCAGCCAGCTCAGCCAATGGTCGCGATGAGATCGCCCCCCTGCACCACATCCCCCTCGTTCACGTGCAGCTTGGTCAGGGTGCCGGCCTCCTCGGCCAGGACGGGGATCTCCATCTTCATCGACTCCAGGATGACCAGGGTGTCGCCGTCCTCGACCTGGTCCCCTTCGCTGGCCACGACCTTCCAGACGTTCGCCACCATTTCCGCGCGGACTTCGGCCACCCCAACCGCTCCTCTCCTGCGCCGGGCCCGGCACCGTTGCCGGATACCGCCGCCATCATTGTGCTGCCACTGGGGTCAGGGACGCAGCCCTGCCACCACGGTCGTGTCGTAGTCGCCGCTGATGAACGCCTCGTTCGCGAGCAGATCAGTGTGGAACGGCAGGTTCGTCTTCGGCCCGGCGACCTGGAAAGCCGCCACCGCCTCACGCGCCCGGCCGAGCGCCTGGTCCCGGGTCTGCCCGTGCACGCACAGCTTGGCGAGCAGCGGGTCGTAGAACGGCGTGACCGTGTTGCCCGCCTGGTAACCGGCGTCCACCCGGATCCCCGGCCCGGCCGGCTGCTCCCATTGCGTGATCGCGCCCGGACTGGGCAGGAACCGCACCGGGTCCTCGGCATAGACCCGGAACTCCAGCGCGTGCCCGTCCGGCCGGACGCCGGCCGGCTCGAAGCTCACCGGCTCCCCCGAAGCGACCAGGAACTGCTGCTCGACCAGGTCGATGCCGGTGACCAGCTCGGTCACCGGGTGCTCGACCTGGAGCCGGGTGTTCATCTCCAGGAACACGAACTCGCCGGTCAGCACGTCGAGCAGGAACTCCACGGTGCCCGCGCCCAGATAGCCGACCGTTTCCCCGGCCCGGACCGCCGACGCCAGCAGGGCCTCCCGCAGCTGCGGGCTGACGCCGGGGGACGGCGTCTCCTCGGCGACCTTCTGGTGCCGCCGCTGGACCGAGCAGTCACGCTCGCCAAGGGCCACCACCCGGCCATCATTCAGCCCCATGATCTGCACTTCGACGTGCCGCGCCCGCTCGAAGAACCGCTCCAGCAGGATCGCGGGGCTGCCGAAGAAACGCTCGGCGCGGGTGCGGGCGGTCTCGAAAGCCGTCTGCAGCGCCTCCGGGCCGGTGGCGGCGCTCATGCCGATCCCGCCCCCGCCGGCCGCCGCCTTGACCATCACCGGGTAGCCGATCCGCTCGGCCTCGGCCAGGGCCGCACCGGCGTCGGTCACCGGTTCCGTGCTGCCCAAGGCGACCGGAACCCCGGCCCTGGACATCAGGTTCCTGGCGTTGATCTTCTCGCCCATCTGCTCGATCGCCTCCGGCGAGGGGCCGACCCAGGCCAGCCCCTCGGCCAGCACCTGGTGAGCGAACGCGGCGTTCTCGGACAGGAACCCGTAGCCGGGGTGGATGGCGCTGGCGCCGCTCTGGCGGGCGGCGGCGAGGATGGCGGCGGCGTCCAGGTAGCTCTGCGCCGGGGGTGGCGGGCCGATCAGCACCGCCTCGTCCGCCTCCCGGACGAAGGGCAGGCCGGCGTCGGCCTCCGAGTACACCGCCACCGACCGGATGCCGAGCCGGCGGCTGGTCCCGATGATGCGGCGGGCGATCTCACCGCGGTTGGCGACAAGCACGGATCCCAGCACGCAGGAAGCCTAATGCGTGGGACTGAAGACAGGGAGGGCGGCGGGCGGGTGGCCGGAGGCCGGCGGGCGGGGAGCGGGGACGGGCGGGGAGAGCGGCGGGCGGGCTACTCCGCCCGGGCCTCGGTCACCTCGATCTCGACCCGGACCTCCTGGATGCGGGCCATCACCTTGGCGCGCAGCTCCCCCGGCACCGCGTCGTGCCCGCAGCACTTGTGCACCAGCTTCTTCACGACCTCCTCCAAGCCGTACTCACGCAGGCACGGGCCGCACTCGTCAAGGTGCTGGTGGATCTTGGAGCTGGACGACGGATCCAGCTCCTCATCCAGGTACGCGTAGAGCTCAGCCAGCACCTGCGTACACGGTACTTCGTGAGGCTTCCCGCAGCTCATGTCGCGTCCTTCCCGGCCGCCTGAGGCCCGCTCTCCTCCGGTGAGGTCTGGTCGGCATCGGAGGCCACCCTGACCAGGCCGCTGTCAGCCGCGTAGTCCTGGAGCAGTTCGCGCAGCTGCCGCCGCCCGCGGTGCAGTCGTGACATGACCGTCCCGATCGGGGTGCCCATGATCTCGGCGATCTCTTTGTACGCGAAACCTTCCACGTCGGCCAGGTAAACGGCGATGCGGAACTCTTCGGGCAGCTCCTGCAGCGCCCGCTTGACATCGGAGTCGGGCAGCCGCTCGAGCGCCTCGGCCTCGGCCGACTTCAGCCCCGACGAGGTGTGCGAGGCGGCCCTGGCCAGCTGCCAGTCCTCCACATCCTCCGCGCCGGCCCGCTGCGGCTCCCGCTGGCGCTTGCGGTAGGTGTTGATGAAGGTATTGGTCAGGATCCGGAACAGCCACGCCTTCAGGTTGGTGCCCGGCTGGAACTGGTGAAACGACGCGTAGGCCTTGGCAAAGGTCTCCTGGACCAGATCCTCGGCGTCGGCCGCGTTGCGGGTCATCCGCATCGCCGCCGAGTAGAGCTGATCCAGGTATGGCAGCACATCCTGCTCGAACCGCTCGCTCCGCTGCTCGAGAGTTTCAGGTACGGGACCCACCCCCTCGGATGAAGTTGTCCCCGTGCGCCAACGGTAGCCGGACGAACTGACGGACGCATGTCCGCCCCGGGCCGAACCGAGCGGCCCGGAGCCTCTCAGGGCGGCCACGGGCACGTCATCCAGAGGTGAATAGCTGGTGACAAGCACGCCCGGTGCAACATGGGCGCCCGCGGCTTCATTCCGTGGCCGTTATCCCCTGCCGCTGGCGCGGCCGGCCGTGCCAAGCCAGGTGAGCACAGCGTGGTCACGGGGAAGACCCTGAGTAAGGGTTCGCGCGGGAGGAGTCACCCCGTGACGCCCCGTCCCCGCCACCCCGGCGCCGCGCCGGCCGTGGCCCGCGCGGCCCGAGGCAGATGGAGTGGCGTTGTCGGCATCGGCGGCCAGCCCCCTGGCGGCCCTTGGGCCGGGTTCGCTCGCGGGTTACTGGCGTTTCCAGCGGGCCGTGGCCAAGGCACAGCTGGCGGCGTGGCTGCCGGCCCCGGGCAGCCTGCTGGTCGACATCTCCGGGCCGTACGCCAGCGCTTCGGTGCAGGCGGCGGGCCGCGGCCACATCGTGATCCGGGTGGTGGCGGCGCCGCCAGCGGCGCCGCCACGCGCGCGGCCGGCCAGGGCCAGGCCGGGCACGGTGGTGCCGGTGGTGGCCGACCCGGCCAGCCTGGCCTTCCTCGCCGACGGCTGCGCCGACGGAGTCATAGCCGAGGACGGCGCGCTGTCACGGCAGCTGATGACCGAGGACCTCGCGGCGGAGATCACCCGGGTGCTCCGGCCGGGCGGGCAGCTGCTCGCGTGCGTGGACTCCCTGGTGCTGGGGATGGCGCTGCTGGCCGAGCAGCGCCGGTGGGCGAACCTGACCTACCTCGCCGACGCCGAGGTGGTGCTCATCCCCTGGCCGGACGGCACCATCACCCGCTGTTTCGGCGTCAGCCAGCTCACCGAGCTGCTGACCGAGGCCGGCCTGGAGATCAGCTGGGTCAGGCCCCGGACCGTGCTATCTCCCTCCATGGTGGACCACGTGCTGCGCCGGGAACCGTCGGCGATCGCCCGCCTCGTGCGGGCCGAGCTCGCCGCCGGGCAGGACGGGGCGGACGGGCTCTTCCCGGCCGAATCGTTCGGCATCAGCCTGCTGGCCGCCGCCCGCAAGCCACCCGGACCGCCCGGCCAGCGCTGACGCCGCTACCGGCCACGGTCCCTTCTGGCCTGGCACTTCACGCAGCGCGCGGCCTCGGGCCTGGCGTCGAGCCGTCCCTCCGGGATCGGTGACCCGCAGTCGGCACAGGTGCCGTAGGTGCCGTGCTCGATCCGCTCCAGCGCGTCGGACACCGCGCGGATCTGCACTTTGGCCGCTGAGAGCACCGCCTGCGTCCGGTCATTTTCCGACAGATTCGTCCCGGCGTCCGCGGGGTCTTGCGGGGAGTCCGCCCCGGACCGCTCCGTCGGCTGTTCTCCCTGCAGCACCGCGATGGACTTGTCGAGTTCGCCGCGCATTTCTTCCAGGCGCTTGCGCGCGGTGGCAGTGTCCACAGGTCCTCCTTTGACCGGCAAGAGGCGAGCAGAGCAGGGCTCTCGGGGGCGCCTCCCGCCTCGGGCTTGCTCAGGTAAGCGTGAGCGGGGCTGGGGCGGGATGGCGGTACGGGTCCCCGTCCCGGGGCCGCCGGATGGCTGTGGCCCGCCCGCCCGGCGGGCCGATCGCACCGTGCCCGGTGCCGTCGGTCACATCGGTCATGGCTGGGCTCCGGCCGCCGCGGCCAGCGGCTCGAGCAGGGCGGGGTTGTTGTTGCGCACGGAGTTGACGGCCATCGAGACCGGGTACGAGGCCAGCGCGCCGGACGTGGCGGGCGCCAGCAGCGCGAGCAGGTCGGCCTTGTCGGAGTTGCCCGGGTCGAGCCAGTCCGTCCACCGGGCGGGCTCGATCACCATCGGCATCCGGTCGTGGATCTGGCCGACGCTGTCCTGCGCCCGGGTGGTGATGATGGTGGCCGTCCACAGCCAGGCGCCCGGGTGGTCCTCCGGCAGGGACTTGTCCCGCCAGATCTCGTACAGGCCGGCGAACGCGAGCACGCCACCGTCGGCGCGGTGGATGAAATACGGCTGCTTGCGCGCCTTCGGATCCCCGGTCACCTGCTGCCACTCGTAGTAGCCGTCGGCGGGCAGCAGGCACCGGCGCCGGGCGAAGGCCTGCCGGAACGCGGGCTTGGAGTCCACCGTCTCCGCCCGCGCGTTGATCAGGCGGCTCCCGATCTTGACGTCCTTCGCCCACGACGGCACCAGGCCCCAGCGGACCACCCGCAGCTCCCGCGCGACGTCGCGCGGGCCGGAGTCCCCCTCGCCGCGGCTGCCCCGGGTGAGCACGGCGTAGACCGGCTTGGTCGGGGCGACGTTGTAGTCAGGCGGCAGCGGCTCCTCGACGCGGTCGCGCTCGATCCGGAACTCGTCAAGGAGCTCCTCGCGCTTGCGCGCTGACGCGTACCGGCCGCACATGCCATCACCTTGTCGTCATGTGGGAGACGTGAGAAGTACAGAAGAATGGGCTTTTCATAGCCACGATCGGCGGACGCCAAACCTCGGCCGCAGCGCCGCGGCCGTCTTGCCTGGACGATCGGCCCAGGAAATCCGGCCGCCATCCGCCCCGCTGGCGCGGCTGCGGCGTCCCCGCCGCCGCGCTGGGGATCGGTGTGAGATGGCCTAGGCTCGCAGCATGGACCCGCACCAGCTGCCAGGCCGGGAGGGCCCGCGCTGGCAGGCGCCTGCCGCGGCCGGCCCGGTGCGGGCCAGCCTGACCCTGCCGGGCTCGAAGTCCATGACCAACCGGGCGCTGGTCCTCGCCGCGCTCGCCGACGGCCCGGGCGCCATCACCCGCCCGCTGCGCGCCAGGGACACGCTGCTGATGGCCGGGGCGCTGACCGCGCTGGGCGCCAGCATCGACGACGGCGCCACGCCGGGGACGTGGCGGGTGACACCTGGCCGGCCGGCTGGCGACACCCGGGTGGACGTGGGCAACGCCGGCACGGTGATGCGCTTCGTGCCCCCGGTCGCGGCGCTGGCCGCCACCACCACCGAGTTCTACGGGGACGCGCGGGCTTCCCAGCGCCCGGTCGCGCCGATCCTGGCGGCCCTGCGCGAGCTCGGCGCGGTCATCGGCGACGGCGGGCGGGGCGCCATCCCGTTCACCGTGCGCGGGACCGGGTCGGTGGCCGGGGGCGTGGTCACCCTCGACGCGTCGGCCTCCTCACAGCTCGTCTCCGGCCTGCTGCTCGCCGCCCCCCGGTTCGACAAGGGGGTGGAGATCCGCCACCGCGGCGGCCGGGTTCCCTCGGCTCCGCACATCGCCATGACCGTGCAGATGCTGCGCGGCGCAGGCGCGGAGGTGGAGACCGCCACCATGGTGCGCAACGAGCCTGGCGGCACGCACCCGGCGGACACCTGGCGCGTCCATCCGGGGCCGATCCGGGCCGGGACGCTCGCCGTCGAGCCCGACGTGGTCAACGCCGCCCCGTTCCTGGCCGCCGCCCTGGTCACCGGCGGCACGGTGACGATCCGCGGCTGGCCGCGGCGGACCACCCAGCCGGCCGGCCACATCCTGAAGCTGCTCACCGCGATGGGCGGGCGGTGCGAGGCCACCGACGGCGGCCTGGCTGTCACCGGCACCGGCGCGATCGGTGGCATCACCGCCGATCTCGCTGACGCGCCCGAGCTGACGTCCGTGGCTGCCGCGCTCGCCGCGCTGGCCGATTCCCCGTCCAGGCTCACCGGGATCGGGCACATCCGGCAGCAGGAGACCGACCGGCTGGCCGCGCTGGCCACCGAGATCAACGGGCTCGGCGGCGACGTGACCGAGCTCCCCGGGGGACTGGCGATCCGGCCCCGCCCGCTGCACGGCGGGGTGTTCGCCAGCTACGACGACCACCGGCTGGTGATGGCGGCCGCCGTGCTCGGGCTCGCCGTCCCGGGCATCGAGGTGGGCGACCCGGCCACCGTCGGCAAGACCTTCCCGGAGTTCACCAGCCTGTGGCGGGAGATGCTGGAGGGCGCGCCCTGAGCAGCCGGGCCAGCCACGCCAGGCTTGACGAAGACGATGTGCGGGTCCGCCCGGGGCGCGGTTCCCGGCCCCGGACCCGGCGCCGGCCCGCGCACGAGGACGCCGCCGAGGGGTTCGTGGCCGCGGTCGAGCGGGGCCGGTACGGGGTCCTCGTCGACGGCCGCCGGGTGACCGCCATGCGGGCGCGGGAGCTGGGCCGCCGCGGGGTGGTGGTCGGCGACACGGTGGCGCTGGCGGGTGACGTGTCCGGCGCCCCGGGCAGCCTGGCCCGGGTGGTCCGGGTGGAGCCGAGGGCGACCGTGCTGCACCGCTCCGCCGACGACTCCGACCCGGTGGAACGGGTCATCGTCGCCAACGCCAGCCAGCTTGTCATCGTCACCGCCCTCGCCGACCCGCCGCCCCGGCCCCGGCTCATCGACCGCTTTCTTGTCGCCGCCTACGACGCCGGGCTGGAGCCGCTGCTGTGCCTGACCAAGGCCGACCTGGCCCCGCCCGATCAGCTGCTCGCCGCCTACGGCCCGCTCGGCGTCGGGCATGTGGTGATCGGGCGGCCGCTGACCGGCCAGGTGCTCGCGCCGCTGCGCACCTACGTGGCCGACCGGATCAGCGTGCTGGTCGGTCACTCGGGGGTTGGCAAGTCCACGCTGGTCAACGCGCTGATCCCGGACGCGGGCCGGGTGGTGGGCGAGGTCAGCCCGGTGACCGGCCGCGGGCGGCACACCTCGTCGTCGGTGGTGGCGCTCCCGCTCCCGGGCGGCGGGTGGATCATCGACACGCCCGGGCTGCGCGGCTTCGGGCTGGGGCACGTGACGCCGGACCGGGTGGTGCGCGCCTTCCCCGACCTGGCGGGCGGCGTCGCCGCCTGCCCGCCCGGCTGCACCCACCTGGAGCCCGACTGCGCGCTGGACGACTGGGTACGCGACCAGGGCAGCGACCCGCGGCTGGTGGCGCGCCTGGACTCGCTGCGCCGCCTGCTGCGCAGCCGGGAGGGCAGCGAGCCGGCTGGGCGGCAGGCCGGGGAGGCGGCCGCCTGGGAGGCCGGTGAGCCAACGGGCGCCGCCGGGCCAGAGCCGGCCTGACCTGCCCGGACCTGCCCCGGTGGCCGCGGCTACCAGGCGTAAGCTTCGGGGGCCGCTCCCCCCGGCCCGGGGAAGATCTCGTCCAGCCGCGCGAGCGCCTTGCCGTCGAGCGCCAGCTGCGGCGCCCGCAGGGCGCTGTCCAGCTGCGCCACCGTGCGCGGCCCGATGATCGGCGCGGTCACGGCCGGCTGGTGAAGCAGCCAGGCCAGCGCCACCGTGGCCGGCCGCTCGCCGAGCTCGGCGCAGAACTGCTCGTACGCCTCCAGTTGCGGGCGCAGCACGTCCCGTACCTCGGCGGCCCGCCCGCCCGACCGGCGGCCGCCCTGGCCGCCATCGGTCATCCCCCCGGGCAGGCCCCCGGGCAGGCCACCGGGCAGGCCACCGAGCAGGCCACCGTGCAGCGGGCTCCAGCAGATGACCCCCAGGCCGTAGCCCTGGCAGGCGGGGAGCACCTCCAGCTCCACTGTGCGGGCCGACAGGTTATACAGGGACTGCTCGCTGACCAGGCCGAATGACGGCCGTCGGCGCGCAGCCTCCTGGGCCTGGGCGATGTGCCAGCCGGCGAAGTTCGACGACCCGACATAGATGATCTTCCCCTGGGTGCGCAGCACGTCCATCGCCTCCCAGATCTCGTCCCAGGGGGTGGACCGGTCCACGTGGTGCATCTGGTACAGGTCGATGCGGTCGGTGCCGAGCCTGCGCAGCGAGTCCTCGCAGGACCGGCGGATGTTCAGGGCCGACAGGAAGCGGTCGTTCGGCCAGTCGCCCTTGCCGCCGTAGAGCTTGGTGGCCAGCACCGTGCGGTCCCTGCGGCCGCTGCCGGCCGCGAGCCAGCGCCCGATGATCTGCTCGGACACCCCCTCGGCGCGGGGCTGGCCATAGGTGTTGGAGGTGTCGAAGAAGTTGATGCCGTGCTCGTGGGCCCGGTCCATGATCTGCTGGGCGTCAGCCTCGGCGGTGGCCGCCCCGAAGTTCATCGTGCCGAGGCAGAGCCTGCTCACCGAGGCGCCGCTGCGTCCAAGATGCGTGTACTCCATGGCGTCACCGTAGGGGCGCGAGGGTGTTTCCGGCCATGCCGCGTCGCCACCGGGGGCCGGTAAGCGATACCGTGTCGCGGCATGGCGGGCTATGACGACGACCTGCGTTTCGCCCACGTCCTCGCCGACGCGGCGGACGACATCACCACTCGCCGGTTCCGCGCGCTTGACCTGCGGGTCGAGGCCAAACCTGACCTGACGCCGGTGACCGACGCCGATCACGCCGCCGAGGAGTCGCTCCGCAACGTGCTGCGCCGGGCGCGGCCACGGGACGCCGTGCTGGGCGAGGAGTTCGGCCGGGCCGGCGCTGGCCCGCGCTGCTGGGTCATCGACCCGATCGACGCGACCAAGAACTTCGTCCGCGGGGTCCCGGTCTGGGCCACCCTGATCGGGCTGATGGACGGCGACGAGGTCATGGTCGGCGTGGTTTCCGCGCCTGCGCTCGGCCGCCGCTGGTGGGCCGCCAGGGGCGGGGGCGCCTGGACCGGCCGGAGCCTCACCAAGGCCAGCCGCTGCCGCGTCTCGTCGGTCGCCAGGCTGGAGGACGCTTCCTTGTCCTACTCCAGCCTGTCCGGCTGGGAGGAGCGGGGGCGGCTGCCCGGGTTTCTCGAGCTCACCCGCCGCGTCTGGCGCGACCGGGCCTACGGCGACTTCTGGTCCCATGTGCTCGTCGCCGAGGGCGCGGTGGAGGTCTGTGCGGAGCCGGAGGTGTCGCTGTGGGACCTCGCGGCGCTGCAGGTGATCGTGGAAGAGGCCGGCGGCACCTTCACCGACCTGGCTGGCCGGCCGACCCCGGACGGCGGCAGCGCGGTGACGACCAACGGGCGGCTGCACGCCGAGGTCCTCGATCTGCTCTCCCCGGCCGGCGGCGCCCCTCCCGGGTGAGCGCCGCCGGGGTAAGGCGGGTAAGGGATCGCAGGTGCGCCGCGGCGCGGCGGGCCGGGTGGCCGGGCAGGCGCACATCCCTGGGGGGCCTTGCCCTCGCGGCCGGCATCCCCGATGCTGGGTATGGGTCACAAAGGCACAAGCGCGTCGCCGCCAAGGGCGCCCGGCGACGCAGGCATGCGGCTGGCCCACCCCGCCGAAGGTCTCCCAGGAGTGATGCCCCATGAAGGTACGGGACGGCATGACCACGCTGGTCTTGACGATCGGGCCCGCGCACACGCTGCGCGAGGCCGCCCGCCTGATGTCGTCCCGCCGGGTGGGCGCGGCCGTGGTCATCGATCCTGAGCATTCCGGCGTGGGCATCCTGACCGAGCGGGACATCCTCGACTCCCTCGGCGCGGGGCAGGATCCCAACATCGAGCTGGCCGCCGCGCACCGGACGCTCGACGTGGTGTACGCCTCGCCCGACTGGACGCTGCAGCAGGCCGCGTCGACCATGGTCCGGGCGGGCTTCCGTCACCTGGTCGTGGTCGAGGGCAACGAGGTGACCGGGCTGCTGTCCATGCGCGACATCGTGCGCTGCTGGGCCGACTCCGGAGCCCTGGACCGGGCCGAGCCCGCCCCGGCCGGGACCTGACCGCCGGGGCCAACCCGTGACTGGCCAGGCCCCTGACCGGCCGGGCCCCCTGACCGGCCGGGCCCCCTGACCAGCCGGGCCCCCTGACCAGCCCGGTCCCCTGACCAGCCCGGTCCCCTGACCAGCCGGGCCCCCTGACCAGCCCGGCCGTCCGGATCACCGGCCGGGCGCCTTGCGGCGACGCGGCTGGTGCGCGAAAGTGATTCGCCATGCGGCTCACTGGCATGGTCGCGCTCGTCACCGGGGGGTCGTCCGGCATCGGTGCGGCGACCACCCGCGCGCTCGCCACGGCCGGGGCCCGGGTGCTGGTCGCGGGACGCGACCCGGCGCGGCTGGCGGCCGTCGCCGGCCAGACCGGCGGCGTCGCCTTGGCCTGCGACCTGGCCGCGCCCGGCGGGCCCGCTGAGCTGGCGGCCGCGGCCCAGCGGGCGGCGGCCGCCCTCCCCCCGCTGCCCGGCACCGGGGAAGCGGCGGCCGGAGTTGACATCCTGGTCAACAACGCGGGCCTGGGCTGGGCCGGCCCGATCGGGGAGATCACCGCCGAGAAGGTCACCGAGCTCGTGGCCGTCAACCTGACCGCGCCGATGCAGCTGACCAGGCTGCTGGTGCCCGGCATGATCGCGCGCGGCCGGGGCCGGGTGGTCTTTGTCTCCTCCATCGCCGGCGCCACCGGCGTCCGCGGCGAGGCCGTCTACTCGGCCACCAAGGCCGGCCTCGGCTCGTTCGCCGAGAGCCTGGCCTACGAGCTGGACGGCCACGGCGTCCGGGTGGCGGTGATCGTGCCGGGCGTGATCGACACCCCGTTCTTCGACCGGCGGGGGCGCCCGTACGGGCGGACGAGGCCAGGCCCCCAGCCTCCCGAGCGGGTCGCCGAGGCGATCGTGTCCTGCCTGGAGCGCGACCGCGACGTCTCCTACGTGCCGCGGTGGATGCGGCTGCCCGCCTGGCTGCACGGTGCCGCGCCCGGCACGTTCCGCGCCCTCGCCGCCCGGTTCGGCGACCCCGGCTGAGCCCAGGAGACCTCAGCGGCGCGCCCTGGCCCACCACCCGGGGAACTCAGCCGCTCTCGGCGGCACGGCGCCGGCCCGCCCTCCGGCGAGAGTTTCAGCCCTGATGGCGCCCGGTCAGCCGGTGGAACAGCCGGGCGAAGAACTGCCCGGTCCGGCGCGCGGCCGAGCGCAGGACCAGCCCCACCACTCTGACCGGCTCGCCCTCCGTCTGGGGGCGGGGGCCGGCAGCCTCCGCCGCCCCCGCGTCCGGCGGATCCCCGGCGGCCGCGGCAGCCCCAGCGGCCCCGGCGGCCACATTCCTGGCGCCGCCATCCCCCGCGGCAGCATTCCCCGTGCCGTCGGCGGCAGCATCCGGACCGGCCGCATCCCCGGCGGTGGCGGACTCACCCTTCCCGGGCGGCGCGAGAACGGTGGCCTCAAGGTTGTCCACGAACTGCTGTATCAGCTTCGCGGTGACATCGGCCATAACCCCCCGGCCGAACTGGGCCACCCGGCCGCTGATCGTCATGTCGGTGGTGACCGCCACCCGGGTCCCCTCCCCCTCCCCGGCCATGACCGCGGTGACCATGGCCGAGGCGTTCCCCTGCCCGCGGGCGTCCCGCCCGGCGGCCTTCAGCACCGCCCGATGGGCCGCCTCGTCTTTTTCCACAAAGGACGCGGTGCCCTTGTACTGGGCCGTGATCGGCCCGACCTTCACCTTGACCAGCCCGTGGTAGGTGTCGCCGTCCACCTCGGTCAGCTCGGCGCCCGGCATGCAGGGAGCGATCCGCTCGATGTCGGTCAGCACCGCCCACGCCCGGCCGATGGGCGTGTTCACCGTGAACTCGTGGGCCAGCTCCATGCGACTACCTCCGCAAATCCTCGCCGCGAGGGGCGCCGGTGGACCGAGCCCGCGCGATGCGCTCGACGTGATCATCATGACGCAACCGTCCCGGCCAGCCGGGAGATTCCCGATCTCCAGGCGCCGCCGCCCGGCCGATGGTCCATCATGGGTGGGGGCCCAGCACGCCCACAGCCACGATTGCCGTCCGGCCGTACCGGCGGCGGCAGGTTGGAGATCACGGTGAGCCCTGCCACCGCTGCCCCCGGCGAGCAGAACGAAGCAGCCACGCCCGGCCTGCCAGGCTGGCGGCGCTGGCTCGCGGTGACCGGCCTGGTCCTGGTGCTCGCCTGTCTCCTGCCCCCGCTGGGCGCGCTCGCCCGGCGCTACGTGTTCGTCGAGTCGCTCCAGTTCAGCGTGTTCGCGATGGCCGGCCCGGCGCTGATCGTGCTGGGCGCGCCGTGGCGGCTCCTGCGCCTGTCTGGTGGCGTCAGCGGGCCCGGCCCGGCCGACCGGCTGGCGGCCGCGCGCCGGGCCGACCGCTCGCTCCGGCGGGCGGCGGTCTTCCTGTTCGCTTTCATGGCCGTGTGCCTGGCCTGGCGGCTGCCAGCGGCGATAGACGCGCTGGCCAGGCAGCCCGCCCTGGCCCTTGCGGAGGCGGTGACGCTGCTCGCGGCCGGTGCCGGGCTCTGGCTCGAACTGGTGGACTCCCCGCCGGTGGCGCCCCGGCTGCCACGGCCACAGCGCGCCCTGGTGGCCGCGCTCGCGATGTGGTCCACCTGGGCCGTCGCCTATGTCCTGGGCTTCGCCAGCCACGCCGTGTTCCACGGCTACGATTCCGCCGGGAGCGCCCTGGGCGCCGTCACCGACCAGGAGATCGCGGTGTTCCTGGTGTGGGCGGTGGCGGGGGCCTGCTTCGTGCCCGTGGTGATCGCCAGCATGCTCGGCTGGCTGGCCGGCGGCGAGGACGCCGACGAGGAGTTCCAGCGGGTCTTCCGGGACGAGTCCCAGCGGGCCACGGTGAGAGGCTGGGGCCCGCGCCCGCGCCGGCGGCCCACGTCCTCCGCCTGACCCGCGGGCGCGCCCGGGCGGCCCCAGGGCGCCGGGCTACCGGTCCGGGTGATCGATGTCCACGGCTGGCAGCTCTTCCACGTCCTTCTTGCTGATGCTGAGCCGGATGCCGTCGTCCACGCCGGCCACGGCACCGATCGGGATGGCCACGTCCTTCCGCCCCCACAGGTGCCCCTCCTGGAGCAGCACGTGGGTCACGTGGCGGTTGCGCGGGTCGATGACCAGCCCCTGAACGTGGCCGATGCCGCCATCGGTGGCGTGGACCTGCTCCCCACGGCGCACAGCGACCTCGCCCAGCGGGATGGTGTCGAAGGTGACGACCGGTGAGGTGCCCGCCAACTCGGGATCCAGGGCGGGGTCCAGGGCCGTGCCAGCCAGACCGTAGTACGGCCACGCGGCCACCTGCTCCGGGCCGTAGGCCGCGTAGCCGGCACTGCCCGGCAGGAACTGCGTCTCCTCAGCGGAGTCGAGTTCCTCGAACTCCGCGATGGTGCAGCGCAGCAGGACCTCCCCATTGGCGGCCTCGACCAGGTCGAGCGGGACGAGCCGGCCGAGCCCCTGGCGGTGCTTCGGCTCGACCACGAGATGAGTGACCGCCCGGGCGACCGGGTCGACGACCACGCGGGCCACCTCGCCGCAGACGCCATCCCTGCAGTTCGCTTCCGCTCCGATCGTGAACTGGCTCGGCTGCGCCATGGCACCTCCTCATTCCCCTTGGACCCTAGCGCGGGTCCCGCCAGCATCCGGGCGGCCCTGGCCGGCTGGCCCCCAGCGAAGCCGCAGATGCCACCATCGATCACGGTTTCGCCGCATATGCGGCTGGCATAGTGATCATCAGCCGTATCTGCGTTAAATTCAATTGGTGCCGACATTTCGGATCAAGGAAGCGGCCGACCTGATCGGCGTGAGTGACGACACGCTGCGCCGTTGGGCCGACGGGGGCCGGATCGAGACCACCACCGACGCCTCGGGGCGGCTGGCTGTCGATGGGGTGGCGCTAGCTCGTTTTGCATGTGAGCTGGCCGAAGCCAGTGACCGCGGAGATGACAGGGCCGTGGTCGGCCACTCGGTGCGGAACAGGTTCAGCGGCCTGGTCAGCCGGGTCGTCCGCGACACCGTCATGACCCAGGTCGAGATCCAGGCGGGGCCGCACCGGTTCGTGTCACTGCTCAGCCGCGAGGCCGCCGACGAACTCGGCCTGGAGCCGGGTGTGCTCGCGGTCGCCGCCGTCAAGGCAACCAACGTCTCCATCGAGATCCCCGCCATCCGCTGATCTCGCGCCGCGAGACCTAACTGAGGAGTTCACAGGTGCGCCGATTCGCTGTTATCGCCGCCGGTGTGGCGGCTGTCGCCGTCGCGGGCTGTTCCAGCAGCAGCACCACGAGCGGCTCGTCAAGTACGAGTTCCCCCGCCCCGGTGACCATCACCGTGTTCGCCGCGGCATCGTTGACGGGAACATTCACCCAGCTCGGAAAGCAGTTCGAGGCGGCTCATCCCGGCGACACGGTGAAGTTCAGCTTCGGGCCGAGCTCCGGCCTGTCCACCCAGATCACCAGCGGCGCACCGGCCGACGTGTTCGCCTCGGCGGCGCCGGCGAACATGGACACGGTGGTCAGTGCGGGCGACGCGTCCAATCCTCAGAATTTCGCCAAGAACATCATGGAAGTCGCAACACCCCCCAATAACCCCGCCAACGTGACCTCCGTGAACGACCTGGCGAAGAAGTCGGTCAAGGTGGCGCTGTGCCAGCCGCAGGTGCCGTGCGGGGTCGTGGCGGCGGAGGTGTTCAAGAACGTCGGCATCACCGTCAAGCCGGTCACGCTCCAGCCGGACGTGAAGTCGGTGCTGACCCAGGTTGAGACGGGCAACGTCGACGCGGGCATGGTGTATGTGACCGACGTCAAGGCGGCCGGCAGCAAGGTCAAGGGTGTCACGATCCCGGCTGCCGACAACGCCTCGACGCTCTACCCGATCGCCACCATCACCAGCAGCAAGCACGAGTCCGTCGCCAAGGAGTTCGTCGACTACGTGCTGTCGCCCGCGGGCCAGCAGGTGCTCGCCGCCGCGGGGTTCGAGAAGCCCTGACCCACCTGGCATAGTGGTCTGGCCCCACACAGGCCATCAGGGCGTGTGCCGTGGGTCTTGGCCGTCGCGAGCGGTCGGCGGCGGGATGGATCGCAAGGCGGAGGAGGAGACGATAGTGGAGCTATCGGCGACGACGACAACGCCGCGAGACGCCCGTCCGGTGGCCGCGCAGCAGGCTGAAGATCCACGGGACACGCCCTAGCTCCGGAGCCGTCATGGTGACCTTCACCGCGCCGACCCGCCTGACAGCCCGCGGCCGGGCCAGGCGGGCCGCGCGGGGAGGGGCCTCGCGGTCGGTGCCGGCGCCATTGCTGGTCCCGGCGCTGATCGCGGTCGGCTTCCTGGTGCTGCCGCTGGCCGGGCTGCTGGTCCGCGCCCCGTGGCGCCATCTGGGAGCGGCCCTCAGCGGGACCGACGCCACCCAGGCACTCATCCTGTCCCTGTGGACCGCGACCGTGACCACCGCGATCTCGCTGGTCATCGGGGTGCCGCTGGCGTGGGTGCTGGCCCGGACCACCTTCCCGGGCCAGCGGCTCCTGCGCGCGCTGGTGACCCTGCCGCTGGTGCTCCCGCCGGTGGTCGGCGGGGTCGCGCTGCTGCTGGCATTCAGCCGGGTCGGCCTGGTCGGCCGCTACCTGGACGACTGGTTCGGGCTGACGATCCCGTTCACCCCGATCGCCGTGGTGATGGCCGAGACCTTCGTCGCCATGCCTTTCCTGATCGTCACCGTCGAGGGGGCGCTGCGGTCCGCGAACCAGGGTTTCGAGGAAGCGGCGGCCACCCTGGGCGCGCGGCGGATGACCGTGTTCCGGCGGGTCACCGTGCCGCTGATCGCCCCCTCGCTGGGGGCGGGCGCGGTGCTGTGCTGGGCGCGGGCGCTGGGTGAGTTCGGGGCCACGATCACCTTCGCCGGCAGCTTCCCCGGCCAGACGGAGACGATGCCGATCGCGGTGTACTACGCGCTGGAGACCGACCCGGACGCGGCGATCGCGCTCAGCCTGGTGCTGCTGCTGGTCTCGGTGGTGGTGCTGGTCTCCCTGCGCGACCACTGGCTGCGGGGCGGCTCGCTCTGATGACGAACGGGGGCGGCGACGGCCTCGTCGTCGATGCCGAGGTCAGGCGCGGCAGCTTCACCCTCGCGGTCAGCCTCGCCGCGGCACCCGGCCAGGTCCTCGGCCTGCTGGGGCCGAACGGGGCGGGGAAATCCACCCTGCTCAGCGCGGTGGCGGGCCTGACCCCGGTGTCCGCCGGGCGGATCACGCTCGCGGGGCATGTGCTGGACGACGCGGGCACCGGCGCCTTTGTCGAGCCCTCAGGCCGGCCGGTCGGCTTCGTCTTCCAGAACTACCGGCTCTTTCCCCACCTGACCGTCGCCGAGAACGTGGCGTTCTCGCCGCGCGCCCGGGGCCAGGGCAGGCGGGCCGCCCGGGCGGCCGCCAGCGGCTGGCTCGGCCGGCTCGGGCTGGCCGGCCTCGCCGGCCGCAAGCCCAGCCAGCTGTCGGGCGGGCAGGCGCAGCGGGTGGCGCTGGCCCGCGCGCTGGCCGGGGAGCCAGCGCTGCTGCTGCTGGACGAGCCCCTGTCGGCGCTGGACGCCGGCACCCGCCTGGACGTGCAGTCCGAGCTGAAGCGGCACCTGGCCGACTTCACCGGGCCGTGCCTGCTGGTCACGCACGACCCGCTGGAAGCGCTGGTGCTGGCCGATCAGCTGATCGTGCTGGAGGGCGGGCGCATCGTCCAGGAGGGCACCCCGGCGCACATCGCCCGCCAGCCAGGCACCGAGTACGTCGCGAAGCTCGTCGGCCTGAACCTGTACGCCGGCCGGGCCGACGGCTCCCGGGTGGCGCTCAGCGGCGGCGGGGACTTCGTCATCCCCGACCACGGCCGCCGCGGCGACGTGCTCGTCGCGGTGCGGCCCTCGGCGGTGGTCGTCAGCAGCCAGCGCCCGCGGCCCAGCAGCGCCCGCAACACCTGGCAGGCCAGGGTTACCGGGCTCACGCTGCTGGCCGACCGGGTCCGGCTCGACCTGGACGGGCAGCCGCCGGCGGTGGTGGACGTCACGCCCGCGGCGGTGGCCGAGCTTTCGCTGCATTCGGGCAGCCAGGTGTGGCTCACCACCAAGGCCACCGACCTTGAGGTCTATCCGCCCACCGACCACCGGGCGGGCTGAGGCGCCGCCTCCCGCGCTACCGGACGAGACAGGCGGGCCGGTCTGCGTTCTGCCCGCTGGGCCGCTGCTGGCTGGCGCCCCGCCCCCAGCCGTACGGGAAGGCAGCCGCGAGCGCGCGGGCGATCAGGTGGGCCCGCGCCGCGTAACCGGCGGAGGTGTAGTGGACGCCGTCGGGGATGAACCAGCTGTTCCTGGCCACCGCGGCCCAGTCGTAGACCCGCATGTTCGGGTAGCGGGCGCAGGCGCGGATCAGGGCGCGGTTCCAGGCCAGCATGTCGGCCTCGGAGTACGGCCCGGTGGCCACCAGCGTCTTGACGTTGACCCACATCACCGGCTGGCGGCCGATCACCGTCATCATCTCGCGGATCCGCGCGGCCAGGCCGACCTGGGAGCCGACGTAGACGTCGGCGGTGTCGTTGGTGCCCAGCGCGAGCACCC
>DATIXO010000288.1:0-3423 GCA_035518495.1 Streptosporangiaceae bacterium | reverse complement strand
CCCGGAAATACACCACCGCGTCCACCCGGACGGTCACGTTATCCCTGGTGATGCCGTCCTGCGCCGGGACCGCCATCGCGACGATCTGCATGTTGACCTTCTGCATCCGGTCACCGACCGGCCGGATCACCGTCAGCCCGGCACCGCGCGGCGGCGACTGGATCTTGCCGAACCGGAAAATGATCCCCTGCTCGTACTGCTGCACGACCTTGAACGAGCGGCCCGCCACCACCAGCGCGGCCACCACCAGCACCACCACCACGGCCACCAGGACCACCATCACCAGCACCTCTTCTCCGCCAGACACCGCGGCACCCGGCCACCCGCGGCGGCCGGTCCCCGGCACCCACCCCAGCTTATCCACGTAACCAGAAACTAGCAAAATATTTCTAGAAATTTCAACGGTCCTTAGGCTGCGCCAGCCGTGATGAGGAAGATGTCCATGCCGGCACCCATCGCACCAGCAGATGGCGGAACCGGCGGAACACGATCAGCGCCAGCAGCAGCAAATATCCCGCGATGACCGCCGCCGGCGCCCGTCCGGCAAGACCGGCACCCGCGCCGGTGCGCCCTGCGCCGGGCTGGCGTTCACATATACCCCCGGTGCAGCAGGGACCGCCAGGACAGCCAGCCTGGCAGGACCGGCAGCCAGTAGGCCGCCAGCCGGTACAGCAGTACGGCCGAGACCGCGGGCCTGGCCTGCATGCCGACGCCGGTCAGGCCGGCTTCAGTGCCAGGCGGTGGTCCTGCGGTTGCGGCGGCGGGCGGAGTGCTGACAGGCCCGCCTCCAATCCAGTTGCGTGGTAGTTCTCCATGGGCTCATCCGGCATCTCGGAGGGTCCGGCCCTTAGCGGTCGTCGCGGCCCGGTGGGAGAGCCCCGGTCATCGGCCTGCCCCCGCTCGGGGCCGTAGCCGGACAGGTTCTCCAGCACCATCAGCGGCGCACCGGTGCATTCGGCAGCAGCCAGCACGCCCCGCTGCAACGGCGGGAAGCGCTCCGGCCCCTGCGTGTACGGCCCCAAGCTACGCTCGCAGCCCGAAACTAGCAATAAATTGCTAGAAAGATCCTGGTAACCTGTCGGCGTGACGAACTGGGGTTTCCTGACCAACCACGCCCGGGTGCTGCTGTACATCGCCCATGATCCGGGGGCGCGCCTGCGCGACATCGCGGCCAGGATGGGCATCACCGAACGAAGCGCATACGGCATCGTCACCGACCTGACCGAAGCCGGCTACGTGGTCAAGCAGAAAGACGGCCGCCGCAACCGCTACCAGATCCAGGCCCACCTGCCATTGCCCGACCCCACCGGCCGGGAACGCACCATCGGCGAAGTCCTCGCCCTCCTCGCGGGCGAGGAGGGCGAGGACCAGCCCGGTACCGGGCTGCCCCCGGCCGGCTGACTCATTTATCTGGAACTTATTGCTGGCTGATGCCGGCTAACCGCGTTCCTCGGTGCCCCATAAGCGGCTGCCGAATTCTGGAAATAAGTTGCTAGTTTTTAGATGTGAGCGTAGCGTGCAAGACAGGCACCAGACCTCAGCCGCCGAGGGCGGCCAGCTACCGGGGCTACCGGAGGAGCGCATGGCCTGGCCCAGGCATCGTCAGGGCCGCGTCTTATGGCGCTTGCAGCGCCGCGTACCCGGCTGAGGTTGTCGGTGCTCCACCCGGGGCAGGGGCCTGGCGGCTGCGCTCGGCATAGGCCAGAAAGTGACACATTCCCCGGCGCCGGCTGATCGAACTGGCCAGCGAGCAGGCCCCGCAAGCAGGGCCGCAGCCGCGCAGGTTCCTGCCCGGCCTGGCCGGCTCCGGTCCGCTGTGGCTGCGTAGGTGCGATCAGGTGGACGCGGCCTACTGCGGGGGCGAGTGGCTCGCGCTGGCGGGCGAACCCGGAGCCGGCAAGCTGGCGCTGCTGCGGGCCGTGCACCGGCACCGCAACCCGGCCGGCACTTTACGCGTGCTGGACGCCGCCGAAGCCGCCGATCACCACTGGATGGTGCGGGCGCTCGGCGAACTGCTTGAGGGCCAGGGGAGCCTGGTCATCCGGCACGTCGACCGGCTCAGCGCCCTGCGGCTGCGCACCCTGTGGATCGCGCTGGAGCACGCGCTGGCCGTCGGCAGGCAGAAGACGCTCTGGGTCTCCGTCACGCTCAGCCAGAGCCCTGTCAAGGCTGACCTGGCCAGCCTGCTCGGTCGTTCCCGGACACCGTGGAGCTTCCGCCGCTGCGCCACCATATCGAGGACCTGCATCAGCTGGTGCCGCTGTTCCTGGCCAAGCTGAACCATGACGCCCGGCTGGCCTGCTCACCCGAGGCGATGCAGCTTCTGCTGCGGTCCAGCTGGCCGGGCAACACCGGGCAGCTCTGGCAGGTGCTCAGGCGGGTCGTGCACCACAAGCGCAGCGGGACGATCTATCCAGCTGACCTGCCGCCAGAGTGCTGGAGCGTGAGCCGCCGCCTGCTCCACCCGCTGGAGGCCATGGAGCGCGACGCCATCGCGCAGGCTCTGCTGGACTCCCACGGCAACAAGGTCAAAACAGCCGAATCACTGGGAATGTCGCGGGCGACCATCTACCGCAAGATCCACCAGTACGGGATCGTCGCCCCGGCCAGCTGACCAGCCGCACGAAGCCATCTTCCCCAAGCCTGGAACGGCAACAGCGCCGGGTCCGCCAGAAGATCGCGGCTCCCGGCCCCAGCTATCCACACGCAGAGCCGAGCGGGGCGCGCTCGCTGCGGCAGACGTGGCCATCTATACCCGCAACTCTGGGCCATTAACAGCGCCCGGGAATTGGCTTGGAATAACACCCGGCTGCTGTGGGCAGTGCGTAATGATCCGCTCGCGCGGGCTCTTCATAGACGACCTGGCCGCCTCGACGGCACTGGCAAGCCGGATGCTGCTGGTGGTGGCCTCAGACCGCCCCGGCGGGAGCACCCCCTGATCAACCGGGGGCTGTGGCGCGGCCGTTCCAGAAAACCAATGACCTTTCTCCGATATCGAGGGATTGCTGTCAGACTGGGCTGATGGCGCAGGTTTTGTGCCCGGTCGTAATCGGCAGGGACGCCGCACTGGAGGCGGTCGACGCGGCGCTGACGGCGGCTCTGGCCGGGCACGGCGGATGTGTAGTGATCACCGGGGAGCCGGGGATCGGCAAGTCGCGGCTGGCCCTGGAGACGGCCAGCCGGGCGGCCAGCCGTGGCATGCGGGTCGTTACCAGCCGGGCGGTGCCGCAGTCGGCGACCACTGCTTACCGGCCGCTAACGGACGCGCTTGTGCAGCTCCTCCGGGACCGGGCCGTTCCCGATGACGCGACGATGGAGCCCTGGCTGCCCGCGCTGAGCGCGCTGCTGCCGGGGATGGCTGGCCGCGCTCCGGCGGGGGGAGAGGTCTCACCTGGGATCCGCGGTGAGGCGCTGATCCAGCTT
>DATIXO010000287.1:0-3511 GCA_035518495.1 Streptosporangiaceae bacterium | reverse complement strand
AGTCCGGGTCCCGCCGACTGGCCAGGCCTGCCTTTCCCGGCACCGGCTTATCTGTAACCTCCGGCACCTGCGTCGGCTGCCGCTGCGCCTACCGGGTATTCGCCGTGGTCTAGCACGAGCACGGGCTGCAGTTCGGCGGGCTGACCGCTGTGGCCAGTTGCGGGCTCGGGGCCCCAGTCCGGGTGGTTGAGGATCTTCCACATCGGGATCCCATACCAGGCCCCGAAGAAAGCCGCGGCCAGCGGGATATTCAGCCAGAACCAGAACATCTTGCCCCCCTCCCCGGGCACCGGGCGCCCTTCATCTAGTGGCAGCCGCGCCGGTAGCGCACCCAGGGAGACTGCTGCCAGCCGGTTCGCTGCCCCCCTGCATGCGCCCAAAGTGGCACGGCACAGCCGCGTGACTTCAGGGCAATGTGCCTCGATTAGCCCGAGGTTACGGGCTCGTCTGCGTACAGCAGATCTGGGATATCACTGGGTTTCTCCCCGGGGTGCTACCCCGGGTTCGTGACGGCCGCGGACATGTGGGCAGCGAGCTCATGGCGGGTCCGCACGCCCAGCTTGGTGAAGACGCTTGCCAGGTGGTACTCGACGGTCTTAGGGCTCAGGTACAGCTGGGCGGCAGCCTCACGGTTAGACAGCCCCGACGCCACCAGCCGCGCCACCCGCAGTTCCTGGGGAGTCAGTCCGGGCAGGCCCGGATCCCCGCCGTGGCGGGGATGGACGCCCAGTGCGGTGAGTTCCGCTTCGGTGGCCCGCGTGAAGGGGTGGGCCGCGAGGGCGGTGAAGACGCTATGCGCGGCGCGGATCGCGGCGATGGCGGCCTTGCGCCGCGACAATTGGGACAGGCACCGGCCGTGCTCGAGATTCAGCAGCCCGCGATGGAAGGGGAACGGCATGCCAGCAGCGGCCTGGCAGCCATCCCGGAGCAGCCGGTCGGCCCGCTTGAGGTCGCCGTTGGCCCTGGCCAGCGAACCGCCCAGCCAGGCCGCGTTAATAATCGCCAGGTGCTCGCCGCGGCTGGCCGCCCGGGACTCGAACGCTGTGAGGACCTCCTCGGCCTGGCCGAGGCGACCGGTGCGGATCAATGCCCAGATCTGTGTGGGGCGCCACCAGAAGGCGGCAGGGTCATCGTAGCAGTCGATCTCCGGCACGGCCAGCGCGGTAGCCGCGCCGTGCAGTGCCTCGAAGGGATCGTCGCGGGCCAGGCCGAGGATGCCGCGAGCCGAGCCGGCGAAGATCGCGGCCATGCCGCCGAAGGTGCACGCCGCTTCCTCGGCGGCCCCGACATGGGCGGCGGCAACCGCCCAGTCGCCGCGGCAGGCGGGGACCCGGGCAGCCGCGCTGTGCACGAAGGTCAAGTCGTAGTCGCGGTCTGCGTCGTGAGCAAGGGAGACGGCCAGGTCGGCGTGACCTTGGCAGTCATCCCAGTGGCCATATCTGAACTCGGCTTCTGCCAGGTAAGCCAGTGGCTGGCCCGGGAACCGCACCTGGAGCCCGGCCGTGATCCGGTGCACCGCCAGGGTGAGGTCCTCGGCCGCTCCCGGCAGGTCGCCGGTCCACAGCCGGACCAGCCCGCGGTAGGTGAGCGAATCGGTTTTCGCGGCGGGCACCATGGCCGCCCGCTTGGGTAGGTCACAGAACAGGCTGAGGGCCTTGCCGGATTCGCCTGCGAGCGTGTATGACATGGCCCGCACACTGCGGGCGGCGTCGTACCACGGCTCGGTGCCGTCGGCGTTGCTCAGTGCCCGGTCCAGCCACATGGCTGACTCGGTAAATGACCCCGATATGCCGAGCAGCATGCCAAGCCCGAGTGCCGCCTCGGCCCCGGCAGCTGCCTCTGTCACCGGGTTGTGCGCCTCCCACGCGGCCCGCAGCAGCGTCTGCGCATCCAGCGGCCGGGCAGCCAGCAGTGCTAGCTGGCCGAGCGCCGCATCCCTGCGGGCGGCCGGGGCAAGCTGCTCGACCACCGGCCGGGCAGCCTCGGCCCCGGCCACGTCGGCGGCCCGCACCAGCAGCTCAAACGCTGACAGCGTCCGCTCGTCCCGCTCAGGCCCGTGGCCGGTCAGCGCTGCCGACTGCCGGAAGTACCGGGCGGCCAGGCGGAGCTGGCCGGCGTCCGCCGCCGCGTCGGCGGCTGCGTCAAGATCGGCTGCGAGCTCCGGGTCCGGGCCCGCGGCCGCGGCGACCCGATGGGCGAGCGCCTCCCGGCCCCTAGTGACCGCCGCGGCACGCAGATGCAGCGTCCTGCGCTGTTCCGCCCCCAACTCGCCGTAGACCGCCTGGCGGACCAGCAGATGCGGGAAGGACACCGCCCAGCCCGACGGCGTATTCTGCTCCCGCAGCAAACCGGCCTGTTCCGCCTCGCCGAGCGCCGTTGCAGGCTCGGCCGCACCGGCCAGGCAGGCCGCGTCGGGAAGCGTGCAGTGATCCCCGAGAACCGCCGCCGCCACCACCAGGTCGCGGGCCTGCGGGGACAGGGCCGCCAGCCGCGGGCCGATCAGCCCGGCCAGCGACCGGGGGGCGCGGAAGGGCCCCTCGGTGGCTTCGAGCTCCTTGCCGGTCAGCTCGGTGAGCAGCGCGCGCGCAAGCAGGGGGTTGCCGCCAGTGTGATCGGCCAGCCGCCGCAGGGCCCGGCTGGATAGCCCCGCGCGGCCCAGTTCCTGGCACAGTACGCCGAGCTCATCGATGGTCATCCCGCCGAGCTGCAGGCGGGTCGCACGGCGGTCGCCGCTGATGAATCGGTCCCACCCCTCGCCGAGTGGTGACATCTCCCCAGGACGGCAGCTGAGGATCACCAGCACGTGATCGGCGGCCAGCCGACGGAAGGCGAACAGGAGCGCACGCGCGGACTGCAGGTCAGCCCACTGCAAGTCCTCGATCACTACCACCGCGGCCGCTTGCCGCCCCTGCAGGGAGGAGATCAGCGCCAGCACCTCCACGCCGACAGCGAGCGGATTCGCATTCGCCCGTGGGCCGTGGCAGAGCAACTCCAGTCCCGCCAGCGCGTGCGGTGAGAGCGCGGCCGCCTTGGCGGCGAGCTGCTGCACCAGGCCGTAGGGCAGGACCGCCTCGGCCTCATCGCCGCTGGCGGCGATGACCGGCACGGCCTCCTGGCCGCCGAGGAAGCCGGAGATGAGCGCGGACTTGCCAATCCCGGACTCACCCTCAACCAGCACAACCCCAGGCTCACCCAAACGCGCGGCGGCCAGCGCCGCCGCCAGCACACCGAGTTCCGGCTGACGGCCGACGAACACCCCCGCAGAAGCCGTGCTCCTGCTCCCCACATACACGCTGGAACCCCCCCGGGAACCCGCCCGAACGTCGCATGTTATGACGCGTCCGTCCCATAAATGTATTACAGCGGGCCAGCCGGGCTCCAGCGTCGGCAAGCACCGCTCATCGCTTCCGACGCGCTCACTACCGGCATTCAACATACGGTGGGCCGCGATTTCTGATTCCACAGAATGAGCTGGTTGACGTTGCCTTCGGTGGGGCCAGAACTGTAGGGC
>DATIXO010000286.1:0-35483 GCA_035518495.1 Streptosporangiaceae bacterium | reverse complement strand
CCAGCGCCACGGCGTTCGGACTGTCCGGCCCGGGCCAGGGTGACAACCCCCAGACCGCGGCTGCCGCGATCGACGGCAGCCGCGCCACCGCCTGGCGGACCGACTGGTACACCACCGCGCTGCTCGGGAACCTGTACCCGGGCACGGGCCTGCTGCTGGACATGGGCCACCCGGTCACGGTCACCGCCGCCCGGATCACCCTCGGCCGTGCCCACGGCGCTGACCTGCAGCTGCGCGTCGGCGGCACACCCGCGCTGGCGGACATGCCGCCGGTGGCGCGGGCGGACGGCGCGGGCGGCGTGGTGCGCCTGCAGCTGGCCAGCCCCGCCCACGGCCGTTATGTGCTGCTGTGGTTCACCAGGCTGCCCCCGGATCCGGACGGCACCTTCCAGGCGAGCGTGTATGACATCAGCCTGCGGGGCCGGGCGTGAGCCGTCACGGCGCGGGGCTGGCCGGCTTGCGGTGCATCCGGTAGTGCAGGACGAGGAAGGGCAGCCCGAAGACGGAGAAGGCGTGCTCGGCCTGCAGTTCGCCGCCGGCCAGGTAGACGTCGAGCTGCTCGGCGAAGCCGTGGACCGCCAGCACGGTCAGGTCCCTGGTGGCCGGGTCGATGTAGGCAAGGTAGTGGCCGGGCTGGTCGTCCTCGCTGCGGCTGGTCAGGACCAGGCCGCCGCCCGGCCGGGCCCGCGGCAGCAGGGTCGCGGTGAAGCTGGCCTGTGGCAGCGGGAAGCCGACGCTCACGTACCCGCGGCCCCGGTGCCGGTAGGTGGTGTAGATGCCGACGTAGATCGGCTCGTCGGTGTCGGCGAACGACCGGATCCAGCCGCGGACCGCCACGGTGCCGGAGCCGGCCGGGGTGATGGTGTCGATCCGGCTGCGGATGCCCCGCTGCGTCTCGCGCTGGTTCATCGGCACGTTCGCCTGCCCCAGCGGGCGCGCGACCAGGGTCCGGTACAGCAGGTAGCCGGGGCGCACCCACAGCCGCCACTGCGGATCGATGTCGAGGGTGAACCGGGTGGTGTGCTCGTAGAACTCGCGGACCAGCGGGTCCAGGCCCGCCGGGTCGAACCCTGGGCCGGCCAGCTCGTCCACTGAGGCGACGATGCCGGTGTCGGGCGCGTCGGCGGTGTAGCGGCCGCCGAGCACCCCGGCGAGCTCGCGGACATAGCCGGTGCCGACGTGGGCGGACCTGGCCTCCCGCGGCACGACGAACGGCAGGTCCTCCGCCCGGACCCGCTCGGCGAGCAGGGTCACCTGCGCGTCCCGGAAAACCAGCGCCGACGCCACCCGGTAGGCCGCCATCGTGGTGCTGGCGGTCACCGGCGCCGGAACCGGGGGCTGGCGCGCTGCGAGCACCCCGCCCACCGCGGCCCCGAACACCGGGCCGAGCAGCACCTTCTGCGGCCGGATCCCGAGCAGGCCGCCGAGCGCCCCGGTCGCCGCTCCCACCGCCACCGGCCCGGCGCCGGTCACCCGCCCGGCCGCCCACCCGAGCGGGGCGACGAGCGCGGCGCTGACCGCGATCCGCTGCCACAGCGGCGGTATCTCGCCCGGGCGCTGGCGTGCCCGGGCCACCGCCTCGGATGCCGCCAGCCCGGCGGCCCCGGCGAGCGCGCCCAGGCCGGCGGCCCGCGCGCCCCGGTGCCCGGTCAGGGCAGCCCCGGCCACGCCGCCGATGACGCCAGCGGTGATGACGGCCCCCCGCCGCTGCGCCGCTCCCGGCCCGCCCGGCCTGTCCGCTGCCATCCCCAGAACGTACCGGCCCGGGCGCCGGGCGGGCGCGCCGGAGCGGCTGGGATGCCCGGTCCCGCGGGCGTGGTCCTGCCCGCCGCGGGCGGCTGTCATCAGTGGCAGCCGGGCAGGCCGGACACAGATCCAGGCGGGCTGACCAGGCCGAGCTGCGAGGGGGGGACCAGCCGGCTGGCCGGGATGTCCAGCGGGCCGGAGCTGCCGGGCTGGAACGGGTCCGGCGGAGCCGGGTGGTCGTTGAGATAGCAGCCCACCAGGGCGGCCAGCGTCTGCTGCCCGGCGGCGTTGGGGTGGAACGTGCCGCCGTCGACGGGGTTGCTGAAGCTGAGGTAGGGCTTGATGGAGTTGGTGTACTGGCCGAGGTCACCGCACGGCTCGTGCCCGCGCCAGGCGGCGTACGGGGAGACGAACTCGATGCGGGAGGCGACCGCCTCCTCGTAGGTCATGTTGTTGAACTCGTCCTCCAGCGACCGGATCCCCAGCCGCTCGGTGAGGCTGAACCGGCGCAGGATGCTCGCGCAGTCGTCGGGGCGGAACCCCGCCCGGCTGTCCGGGAAGAGGTACGGGTAGCCGATGACGATGATCCGTGCGTTCGGGTAGTCCCGCCGGAGGGCGCGGAACGCCACGGCGTCCTCCTTCGCTACGGCCAGGATGGTGGCGGGCGCCCAGGTGGTGGCCATCGGGCCGGGCGGGACCGGTTCCACCCCGCGGCCGTCGCCAGCGGCGGGGAAGGTCGAGGTCAGGCAGTTGGCCTCCTCGAAGCAGGCGATCACGATCTTCGAGAACAGGACGTTGTTGCCGCCGATGGTGACGGTGACGAGCCCGGCCTCGGGGTGGACCTTGCCGTCGACCTGGGGCGGGAGCGGGCGGCCGCCGGCCCGCGGATGGAACAGCTGGGAGACGATGGCCCCCGAGCAGGCGGTGAACTGCAGCGGCACCGGGGCCTGGGCGAAGTGCATCAGTTCCGGGTACGCGTCATTTCGGGAACGGTCGCAGCCGGTGGGCACCGTCGCGGGGTCGAAGGGCGTCCGTCCCTGGCCGGCCGAGTATGAGTCGCCGATTGCGACGTAGGTTCCCTTGATTCCCTGCACGACGGGAACGGCAAGAGGCGCGACGGCCGGTGTTTCGGCATTGCGGTAGATAGCGGACCCGACCACGGTCCCCCCGGCCAGGATGATGCCGGCGGCCACCCCCAGCAATGCCGACAGGAGCCCGAACAAAGGCCATCTGCCGTCACCGGATCCGGTGCCCGGCCCGGTCCCGGTGTGTTCACGATGGGGCCACAGGCGCCGCCAGGAGAGCGTGCCGCCCGCGACGGCGCTGGCCGCGGCGAGCCCGAGGTAACCCCACCGGACCCAGCTGGTGGTCTGGTGAAAGAGCCACCAGACCGACACCACGTCGATGATCATCAGCAGCGGCACCACCACGCCCAGCACCAGGTGGTCCGGCCGGCGGAAACGGCTCCAGGTGGGATGGCGGATCTCGATATAGCTACCGGCCAGCAGGGTGCCGAGGCTGATGTGGAAAAGCAGTGTCCCGGCCACGCCGACCACCCACACCGCGAGGATGCCAGCGAATGGCCAGATGCCCAGCGCTGCCCACAGCACCAGGAGCGCGGCCCCGGCCGCCGCCAGGGCGACGATGGGGCCGTCTTTCTTCAGTTCCCATTCTGGGTTCCACCGCGCCGGGGCATTATCGGTGCTCCGGGACGCAGCGCTGGCAGCGGAAGTCATGCCGATCCCCCCGGTTTCCGGCTGTGCAGCGTTCCGGCTGTGCAGCGTTCAGGCTGTTCAGCGTTCAGGCCTTCAGCCGGGATCAGCCCGGTGCCAGGCCGGTGATCGGTCACCTGGCACGCACAGCTTTGTTACCGCCAGATCGTAGCCCCGTTTGAGATGAGCGTGTCAATGGATTATCCGGCGGTCAGTGGCCGCTTTGATCGTTTTCTGGCGGGTTTTTATCCCGGGTTCCGGCGGAATGTCAACAGTGGCCAGGCGCCCCGCCCCGAGGCGGTCAGCCGGTGCGCGGGCCGGCCCGGCGGCGCCAGCGGGCGGCCCGGTGGTCGGCCCGGATCTGCCGCACGACGTTGCGGCCGGGGATCCCGGTCACGCCGCCGCCGCCATGGGTGGCCGAGCCCGCCTGGTACAGCCCGCGCACCGGGGTGCGCAGGTCGGCGTACCCAGCGGCCGGCCTGGCGTGATACATCTGGCCCAGGCTGAGCTCGCCGTGGAAGATGTTCCCGCCGACCAGCCCGTACTCCTGCGCCATCCGGTGCGGGCCGATCACCTGGCGGTGCAGGACCGAGCCGGTGAACCCGGGGGCGACCGCCTCCACCCGCGCGATCACCCGGTCCGCGTAGGCAGCCAGGTCGGCCTCGTGCGGCGCGGCCGCGTACCCGCAGGGAACCCACTGGGTGAACAGCGACATCACATGGTGCCCCGGCGGGGCCAGCGAGTCGTCGAAAACGCTCGGGATGCAGATGTCGGCGAACGGCTTCGCCGACATCTGCCCGCTGGCCGCCTCCTGGAAGGCGTCCTCGAGGTCGTCCAGGCTCTCGGCGAGCACGATCGTCCCGCCGTGCACCTGCGGGTCGAAGCCGGGATGGCTGGCGAACACCGGCAGCCGGTCCAGCGCCAGGTTGATCTTGACGGTGCCGCTGCGGCTCTGCCAGCGCCGGATGTCGGCGAGGAACGGCTCGGGCAGCGCGGCCGGCTCGACCAGCTCGCAGAACGCGATCTTCGGGTGCACCGTGGTGACCACGACGCCGGCGTCCACCTCCTCACCGGAGGCCAGCGTCACCCCGGCCACCTGGCCGCCCGGCGCGGCCCGGATCCTGGCCACCTGGGCACCGGTACGGATTTCCGCGCCAAACGAGCGTGCCGCGCTGGCCAGGGCCGTGGTCACCCCGCCCATCCCGCCGCGCGGGAAGCCCCACGCGCCGGCCTGGCCGCCGGTGTCGCCGATGTGGTGGTGCAGGGTCACGTACGCCGTGCCCGCCGAGCGCGGGCCGGCCCAGCCGCCGATCACCCCGGACACCGACAGCAGCCCGCGCAGCGCGTCGGAGGTGAAGTAGCAGTCGAGCAGGTCGGCGATGCTCCCGGTGAGCAGCCGGGTGACGTCGACCGCGCCGCGCGTGTCCAGCTTGCGCAGGTGCCGCAGCAGCTTGCCCTGCCGGATCAGGTCGGCCGGCCGCCGGGAGCCCAGCCGCGCCGGGATCTCGGCCAGCATCGGCCCCAGCACCTGCCCGATCGCCCGCATGTGCGCCTCGTAGTCCGGGTAGGCGCCGGCGTCGGCGGCGGAGAACTTCGCGATCTCGGCCCGGCGGGCCGCCGGCTCGTCAGGCAGCCGCAGGTAGCTGCCGTCGGCCCGGGGCGCGAAGTACGGGCCCTGGCCGAACACGTGGTAGCCGTGCCTGGCGAGCTGGAGGTCGGCGACCAGATCGGCCGGCAGCAGCGACACCACGTAGGACAGCGAGGTCACCAGGTAGTCCGGGCCGAACGGGCGCTCACTCACCGCCGCGCCGCCCACCACCTCCCGCCGCTCGCAGACCAGCACGTCCAGGCCGTCCCTGGCCAGGTACGCCGCTGCCACCAGCCCGTTATGGCCCCCGCCCACCACCACGACATCCCGCCGCGAGCCCATGCCCTGCCCTCCTTGAGTCAGCGCGGGCCCGGCGGGCGCCGGGCGCCGAGCCGGGCGGTGACGTAGCGGCCGACGTCGGCGCTCGGCTGCTCCATCGGCGCCAGGTAGCCGGCCGTGAACATCCGCGAGCCCATGCCATCCTGCACCTGCTCGCAGATGGCCCAGTCCTGGCGGTTCACCAGGTCCCAGAACTCCACCGCGTCAAAGGGATCGAAGCTGGCGCGCGCGATCTCGGCCGGGTGGAACAGGAAGTCGCACAGCACGGTGGTGTGCCCGGCGTCGTGCGGCCACAGCGTGAACGCGGCGACGTGGTCCGCCGACAGGCTGAGCATGAGGTTGGGCAGCACGAGCTCGCCGCGGTGCCGGGTGATGTCCGCCTGCGTGAGGCCGGGAAACGGCGCGCGGCTGGTCGTGCCGGTCAGCGTGAAGGTGTAGGTGCCGTCGCGGTGCTGGATGCCGGTGTCCCAGTCGAGGCCCGCGCCGCCGCCGTGGCGGAACGCCGGGATCAGGTCGCACAGCTCCGGGTGGACCGGGCCGCAGTGGTAGCACTCGTTGTAGTTCTCGCAGATCACCTTCCAGTTCGCGGCGACCCGGTAGACCAGCCGGTGGGCGGACCGCAGCTCCGCCAGCGGGTAGGCGGCGAGCCGCTCGCCGGCCCCGTTCAGCTGGGCGGCCAGCGGGCGCGGGCCGCCGCCGGCGCCGAGCCGGGCGAAGACGAACCCTCCCCAGGTGGTGACGGCGACCGGGTGCAGCGCCAGCCGCTCCCGGTAGCGGCGCAGGTCGGGCAGGAACGGCGCGGAGCGCAGCGAGCCGTCGAGGCCGTAGGTCCAGCCGTGGTAGGGGCAGCGGATCGCCGTGCCCGCGCAGCCGCTGGGGGCCCGGTCGCCGCCGGGCTGGGAGCCGGCCACCGGGACGAGCCGGGAGCCGCGGTGCCGGCACAGGTTGTAGAAGCCGGCCAGGGAGCCGCCCGCCGTATCTGCCCCGCCCGGCCCGTCCGCGCCGCCCGGCGCGCCTGTCCCGCCCGGCGTGCCCGCGCCGCGAACCACCAGGATGCTCTCGCCCGCGATGTCGGCGGTCAGGTAGTCCCCGGTCCCGGCCAGCGACTCCTCCCGCCCGACGCAGAACCAGTCGGCGAACAGGACCGCCTCCCGTTCCCGGGCGAACTCGGCCTCCGCGGTGAAGCTCGGCCCCGGCAGGCTGCGCTCCAGCGGGATCTCGTCCTGGCCGCCCTGCGCTGCGTCTGTGTGCCTGCTCACCGGTGCCTCCTGGCCGTCAGCCGTCCCCGGCGCAGGTCGGCAAGCACCCGCCGGGCCGCGTTGTAGCCGGGCGCGCCGGTGACCCCGCCGCCCGGGTGGGCCCCGGCTCCGCACAGGTACAGCCCCCGGACCGGCGTGGCGTACCGCGCCCACCCGGGCACCGGCCGCATGTGGAACATCTGGTCCGCGGCGATGTCGCCGTGGAAGATGTTGCCCTCGGTGAGGCCGTACACGCGCTCCAGGTCGAGCGGGGTCAGTACCTGCCTGGCCAGCACCGCCCCGGGTACGTTCGGCGCGAACTGGCCGATCCTGGCCAGGACCCGGTCGCCCAGCTCGTCCCGCAGGCCGTCCCAGCTCCCGTCGGCCACCCGGTAGGGCAGGTACTGGACGAAGCAGGTCATGATGTGGCGGCCCGGCGGGGCCAGCGAGCCGTCCACGGCCGAGGCGACCACGCAGTCGATGAACAGCTGGTCGGCGTCCGCCAGCTCGCCGCGTTTGGCCCGGTCGTAGCAGTGGTCGGCGACCGCGAGGTCGGGCGGCAGGGTGAACAGCGCCCGGCGGCCCGGGCTCGCGTCCGCGGGCATGCCGTTCACCCGCGGCTCGGCGTCCAGCACCAGGTTGACCTTGCCGCACGGCCCGTCCATCCTGATCCCCGCCACCGCGGCCCGGAAGTCGCCGGGCAGGTCCGCCTTGCCGAGCAGGCCGAGGAACGTCCGCTTCGGGTCGGCGCCGGAGAGCACCGTGCCGGCCGCGATCTCGGTGCCGTCCGCCAGCGCCACCCCGGCCGCCCGGCCGCCCCGGACCAGGATCCGCTCGACCGGCGCGCCGGTGGCGATCTGCATCCCGGCCGCCCGGCCGGCTGAGGCGATCGCGTCGCTGATCGCCCCCATCCCGCCCATCACGTGGCCGAAGAAGCCCTGCTCGGCATGTTCCCCACCCGAAAGGAGGTGGAAGGCGAGGCCGGCCAGGGTGCCCGGCTGGTACGGGCCGCCGTGCTTGCCGTACAGGTTGTTCGCCAGCAGCAGCGCCTTGGCCTGCCGGGACTCGAACCTGGTATCGATGAACTGCCCGAGGCTGCCGGTCAGCAGCGTGGTCAGGCCCTCAAGCTCGCGGCCGCGCAGTCCACGCAGCCGGCGGCCCAGGCGCAGCAGCTCGCGGTAGCCGCGCAGGCCGGTGGCCCGGGTGTCCGGGGGGAGCTCGGTGAACAGCGGCTGCAGCCGGGCGGCCAGCGCCCGCAGCTCCGCGTCGGCGGCCGCGAACGAGCGGGCATCGGCGGCCGAGAACCGCCCGATCTCCGCCGCGGTCCGGCCGGGGTCGTTCCACGCGGCCAGCACCGCGCCGTCGTCCAGGGCGACCTGCAGCGCGGGCTCGCACGGCACCATCCGCAGCCCGTGCGAGCCCAGGCCCAGCTCCCTGATCACCTCCGGCCGCAGCATGGACGCGATGTAGGAGGTGGTGGATGCCCGGCAGCCGGGGGCGATCTCCTCGGTGACGCAGCAGCCGCCCACGACGTCACGCCGCTCGGTCACCAGCGTGGACAGGCCCGCCCGGGCGAGTAATGCCCCGGCGGTGAGCCCGTTGTGCCCGGCGCCGACCACGACGGCGTCCCAGCGGGTGGCGGGCGGCGGGGGAGTCGGCATCTCTGACTTTCAGTCAGCTATGAACGCAAATGGTGCTGCAAAGTATGGTTAGATCTGCTGGAAGATGTCAATGTTCCAATCTAGGATGGCGCCGAGTCAACCTATGACTTTCAGTCAAACTATGGGCCGCTCCACGGGCCGGGCCGGCCCCGCGGCAGCCGTTGAGCGGGAAAGGCCCGGGTCAGCCGGCCCGCCCGGCCCCCCTGTGCCCGGCCCCGCTGTGCCCGGCCGCGCGCCGGTGCGGGCGCCCGGGCGCCAGCTGGCCAGGCAGGAGCGGATCGTCGGCGTGGCCATGCGGCAGTTCGCCGAGCGCGGGTACGAGGGCGTGCGGATCGAGGAGGTCGCGCGGGAGGCCGGCGTGGCCAAGGGGGCGGTGTTCGGCTACTTCACCAGCAAGGCCGGCCTGTTCCTGGCCGCCTACCGGGCCGCGGCCCGCTCGTTCAGCAGCTACCTGCAGGCGCCACCGGAGGTCCGCGAGCAGGGCTTCTTCGCGGTCATCACCTACTGGCTGCTGCGCACGCCGCACCTGGTCCACGAGAACTGGGTCCCGTACCGGGTGACGCTGATCGGCAACTACTGCGCCAGCCTGCAGCTGCGCCGCGAGATCACCCAGTTCCTGCTGCGCGAGGACCCGTACGGCACGCAGGCGTTCGTGCGGTTCGGCATCGACCGCGGCGAGATCCGCCGCGACATCGACCCCACGATGGTCGTGTCGCTGGTGGACTGGCTGATGGACCGCTGCCAGGACGCGATCGTGACCGAGGAGCTGGACCCCGGGCTTTTCGGCTCGGCCGCCACGTCCCCGCAGATGCGGGACACGCGGGTCCGGCAGTTCGTGGAGTTGCTGCGCAGCGCGATCGGGGCAGGTGCCGCGCCCGGCGGGGGGCGGCCGGGATGACCGCGCCGCCACCGGTGACCGTCACCAGCGCCCGGATCCCGATGCGGGACGGCACCGAGCTCGCCGCCACGCTCTACCTCCCCGCCCAGCCCGCCGCGGCGGTCCCCGCGCTGCTGGAGTACCTGCCCTACCGCAAGGACGACGCGATGCTCGCCCGGGACTACGGGCTGTACGCGTACATGGCCGCCCACGGCTACGCGGGCGCCAGGGTGGACATCCGCGGCACCGGCAGCAGCGGCGGCGACCTGCCGGAGGGCGAGTACACCGAGACCGAGCAGCGCGACGCCGAGGACGTGATCGCCTGGCTGGCGGCCCAGCCGTGGTGTACCGGCACGGTCGGGATGTGGGGCATCTCCTGGAGTGGCTTCAACGCGATCCAGGTGGCGCTGCGGCGCCCGCCGGCGCTCAAGGCGATCATCGCGGTCGACGCGTCCGACGACCTGTTCCACGACGACGTGCACTACATCGACGGGCTGCTGCACCTCGACGAGTACGCGCTGATGATCGACCAGCTGAACGCGCTGCCGCCCGCGCCGGACTACCCGCTCGACGAGGCGACACTGGCCCGCAGGTTCGACAGCGAGCCGTGGCTGATGACCTGGCTCGCCCGTCAGCAGGACGGCCCCTACTGGCGGCGGGCCTCGCTGCGGCCGGACTACGGCCGGCTCACGGTCCCGGCGTTCCTGGTCGGCGGCTGGTACGACGGGTACCGGGACTCGGTGCCCAGGATGCTCGCGGCGGCGCCAGCACCGGTCAAGATCATGATCGGCCCGTGGAACCACGCCTTCCCGCACAACGCCGAGCCCGGGCCGGCCGTCGAATGGCGGGCTGACGCGCTCCGGTGGTGGGACCACTGGCTGAAGGGCGCCGAGAACGGGATCATGTCCGAGCCGCCGGTCACGGTCTATGTCAGGCACTGGCACCCGCCGGACCCGGGCCTGACGCAGATCCCCGGCCGCTGGCGGGCCGAGACGGCGTTCCCGCCCGAGCGGACCATCTACCGGGCCTGGTACTGCGGCCCGGAGCGGGATCTGTCGGCCGGCCCGCCGCCCGATGGCTCGGTGGCACTGCGCTATGTGCCGTCGGCGGGGGCCGAGGCCGGCCACTGGTGGGGTGAGCTGACCGTGGACCAGCGGGGCGCGGACGCGTTCAGCCTGGTCTTCGACAGCCCGCCGCTGGCGGAGGAACTGGAGATCCTCGGCTTCCCGCTGGTGGAGCTGCACGGCAGCGCCGACGCGCAGCCGCTGCACTGGTTCGGCCGGCTGTGCGACGTGGCGCCGGACGGCACGGTCACCCTGGTGACCGGGGGAGGCCGGGCGGGCCGCCCGGATCCGCTGCGCGACGGCGGCTCGCTGCCCGGCGGCCCGATGCCCGGCGGGGCTGGCGGGGCTGTTCCGCCCCCCGCGGCCGTCGCGGGAGCGCAGGCCGTCGCGGGAGCGCAGGCCGTCCCGGGAGCCCAGGCCGCCCTGCCGCTGGAGCTGCACGTCACCTCGTGGGTCTTCCCGCGCGGGCACCGCATCCGGCTCGCGCTGTCCAACGCGATGTGGCCGATGATCTGGCCGACGCCGCACCCGGCCACGGCCACGGTGCGGCTCGGGCCGGCTGGGACCAGGCTGGTGCTGCCGGTGGTGCCGGTGGCGCCGGCCGGCCCGCCTGCGCCGGTCTTCGCCGAGCCCGCGCCCGAGGAGCAGGCGCCCGGTGTCCGGGCCTGGGGCGAGATGGTGCCGGTGCGCTGGACCCTGCAGCGTGACGACACCGGCGCCACCACGATCTGGTGGCGGGGTGCCACCGGCACCGAGTTCCCGTGGGGCCGGGTGACGGACGAGGAGTACCTGCGCTACCGCGTGCACGACGACCGGCCCGCCAGCGCCTGCGCGCACGGCGAGGCCCGCACCGAGATCCACGCGGGCGGCCGGCTGCTGATCGTCAGCTCGGTCCTCTATCTCGGCGGCGACGAGCAGTCGCTGCGCTACTCCTACCGCAGGGAACTGCGCTGCGACGGGACGCTGATCCGCGAGCGCAGCTGGGAGCGCCGTTACCCGCGCGACGGCCACTGAGGCGCCGAGACCGCCTGGGCGGCCCCCGGCGGCTGCCCGGCATGTGCGCGCGGCCGAAGTACGCTACCTGTACGGCGCGTTTGCGGGGGTCGGCGACCTCCTGACCGGCACGACCAGTATCAGCCCCAGATGAAAGCCTCAGGCCGTTGGCTACGCTGACGCTCACTTTTCTCTTCACCGATATCGAGGGCTCGACGGCGCTGCTCCAGCGCCTGGGTGACACCTACGCGGAGGTCCTCACCGCGCACCACGGGTTTATCCGCGGCGCGCTTGCCGCGGGTGGCGGCAAGGAGATCGACACCCAGGGCGACGCGTTCTTCGCGGTGTTCTCCTCGCCGCGTGCGTGCGTGGCCGCGGTCATCGAGATGCAGCGGGCGCTCGGCTCGTACCCATGGCCCGGCGGTGAGGCGGTCCGCGTCCGCATGGGCATCCATTCCGGCCAGGCATCCGAGACAACGGCCGGGCTGGTCGGCCTCGACGTGCACCGGGCCGCCCGCATCGCGGCAACCGCCCACGGGGGCCAGGTCGTGCTCTCGGCCACGACGGCTGCCCTGCTCCGCGACTCGATGCCAGCGGGCGCCTCCCTGAGGGACCTGGGACTGCACCGGCTGAAGGACCTCGGCCGGCCCGAGCAGATTTTCCAGCTCGAGGCCGACGGCCTGCCTGTGGCTTTCCCGCCGCTCCGCTCGCTCGACAACCCGAAGCTGCTCAACAACCTTCCGGCGCAGGTGTCGAGCTTCATAGGCCGCGACGCTGAGCTCACCGAGGTGCGCCGCCTGGTCGCCGCCTCCCGTCTGGTCACGCTCACCGGCCCGGGCGGCGCGGGCAAGACCCGCCTCGGGCTTCAGGTGGCGGCCGGGTTCCTGGACGGGTCGGGCGACGGGGTCTGGTTCGCCGATCTCGCCCCGCTGCAGGACCCGGACCTCGCCGCGGTCACCGTCGCCAACGTGCTGGGCATGCCCGAGGATCCCGGCCGGCCCGTCATCGACGCGCTGGTGGAGGCGGTCGGCCAGCGCAGCCTGCTCCTGCTGCTGGACAACTGCGAGCACGTCCTCGACGCATGTGCCAAGCTCGCGGACGCGCTGCTGCGCAATTGCCCGAATGCTGCGCTGCTCGCGACGAGCCGGGAGCCGCTCGGCATCAGCGGCGAGCGCGTCTACCGCGTCCCGTCGATGGGCACGCCCGCCGATGACGATGACCTGGACGCGATCCGCAACACCGAGGCCTTCCAGCTGTTCACCGACCGCGCCGCCCAGCACGG
Organism: Streptosporangiaceae bacterium; assembly: GCA_035518495.1. Taxonomy (GTDB): domain Bacteria; phylum Actinomycetota; class Actinomycetes; order Streptosporangiales; family Streptosporangiaceae; genus UBA9676. Next base: position 22,983 of record DATIXO010000286.1, on the reverse strand, counting down.
GGCGCCGCTCGCGTGGGACGAGCGGACCGCCCCGGTCGCCGGGCGCATCTGCCGGCTGCTCGACGGCATGCCACTGGCCATCGAGCTGGCCGCCGCCCGCCTGCGCGTCATGCCGGTGACCGAGCTGGATGCCCGTCTTGACCAGCGCTTCTCCATCCTGACCGGCGGCTCGCGCGCCGCCCTGCCGCGCCAGCAGACGCTGCGTGCCATGGTCGACTGGTCCTGGGAGCTGCTGAACGCCGCCGAGCGCCAGATGCTCGCCCGCCTCTCGGTGTTCGCGGGAGGGTTCGACCTTGCCGCCGCCGAGGTCGTCGCGGCCGGCGCGGAGGCGACCCCCGGCGATGCCGTCAGGCACCTGGGCGCGCTGGTCGACAAGAGCCTCGTGCAGTTCGGCGACACCGGAGCCGGGCTGGCCCGTTACCGGCTGCTGGAAACCGTCCGGCAGTACGCGGCCCGCAAGCTCGACGAGCAGGATCCGGTGGCGGCGCAGGACACCCGGGCCGCCCATCGCGACCACTTCCTGGCGCTCGCGGAGCTGGCGGGGCCGCAGCTCGTGGCGCGCGATCAGGCCGCATGGCTGGACCGTCTCGACCTGGAGCTGGACAATCTCCGTGCCGCGATCGCCTTCAGCCTCGGGCAGGCCGACTCCGCGCCTGGCCTGCGGCTGGTGGCCTCGCTGCGGGTGTTCTGGAAGACACGCGGGCACGCCAGCGAAGCGGTCGAGGCTGTCCAGGCGCTCCTCGCCCGCCCGGCCCCCCAGGACGCGGCCCTGCTGCGCGGCCGGGCCCTGTCCTGCGCGGCCTACCTCCTCGAGCAGACGGGCGGCTACGCGGCCGCCGCGGAGTACTGCGATGAGGCTCTGGCGATCGCCCAGGCCGCCGGGGACGACTACCTGGCCGCCGACCTGCTGCACATACGCGCCTTCATGCTGCTGCGCCAGGGACAGCAGTCGGCGGCGCTGCCGCTCATCGAGTCGGGCCTGAGCGTGGCACGCCGCCTTGACGGGCCTCATCTCACCGGCCGTCTGCTTTCCGCCCGGTCGTTCGCGGTGGACCTCGACGGCGACCATGTGGGCGCGGCCCGGGACGCGGCAGAGTCGCTGCGGCTGTTCCGCCAGGTTGGTGACCGGCGGGAGGTGGGGACGATGGTCGGCAATCTCGGGTACGCCGAGCTGTCCATGGGCGAGCTGGGGTCCGCCCACGCTCACCTGACCGAATCGCTCGGCATCTTCCGCGCGCTGAACGACCGCGACGGCGTCGTCTACGAGACCTTCAACCTGGGCCTGGCCGAATACCTCAGGGGCTCGCCCGCCGCGGCCGAAGCCTATTTCGCGGAATCGCTCGGCCTGGCCAGGCGGGTGCAGATGAAGGCGAGCACCGCTTACGCGCTGATCGGCCTGGCCATGGCGGGTAGCGGGGCCGATGTGGACCGGGCCGCCCGGCTGCACGGCGCGGCCGATCAGGCGCTGGCGGTGCTGGGCGAGACCGTCGAGCCGCTGGAAGGCGGGCTGCGTGATCTCGCCCGTCAGCGCCTGCGCGCCGCAATGGGCGACGTGGCCTTCGAGGCCGGGTACGCCGCGGGACGGGCCCTGACGCCTGAGGAGGCCTTCGCGCTGGCTCTCGGCGACCGGGGTTTACCCGATGAAATGTCGTGGTCAGCCGCCCGGCCGCCGGCCCTGCCCGCCGTCATCCGACGCGCCTGGTGCGCGGCCCGGCCGCGGGAGCTGATACTGGTCATGTGCGGCAGGTGCTGTGCCCGGTGCTGGTGGGGCGGGATGAGGAGACCAGCCAGCTGCAGGCCGCCCTGGCGGCGGCCGGGGCCGGGCGCGGCGGCACGGTGTTCCTGACCGGGGAAGCCGGGATCGGGAAGTCGCGGCTGGTCCGTGAGCTCGCGCGCGCGGCCGCCGCACGCCAGCTCACGGTCCTGACCGGGCGCGCGGTGGCCGGGGGCGTGCCCACGCCGTTCCGGCCGTTCGCCGAGGCGCTGGTGTCGGCCGTCCGCGCTGGCGGCCTCCCGGCCAGCCCGGAGCTTGATCCGTTCCGGCCCGCGCTGGGGCGGCTGGTCCCCGAGTGGCGGCAGCCCGCGCCGGCGGCCGGCGATGAGTCGCTCGTCTTCCTCGGGGAGGCGGTGCTGCGGCTGCTGCGGGCCGCATCGCCCGACGCCGGGTGCCTGCTCGTGCTGGAGGACCTGCACTGGGCCGACCGGGAGACGCTGTCGCTGCTGGAGTACCTGGCCGACAACCTCGCCGGGGAGCGCGTGCTCTGCGCCGGGACCCTGCGTGGTGAGGAAGGCGACGGGGCGGCAGGCCTGGCCGCCGCGCTGAAGGCGCGCGGGTCCGCCGCCGTGCTGCCGCTCAGCAGGCTGGACCCGGCCGCGATGGCCCGGATGGCGGCGGCGTGCGTCGACGCCGCGCAGCTGCCGGGCGCGGTCCAGTCCTTCGTCGCGGAGCGGGCCGAGGGCATCCCGTTCCTGGTGGAGGAGGTGCTGGCGGGCCTGATCGGGGAGGGGGCGCTGACCGAGCGGGACGGCAGCTGGCACGCTGCCGGCCTGGCCGCCGCCGCGGTCCCGGCCACCTTCGCGGACGCCGTGCGGCGGCGGCTCGACGCGGTCGACACCGGCACCCGCCACGTCATCGGCGCGGCCGCGGTGCTCGGCCGCCGTTTCGACTGGGCCCTGCTGAGCCCGGTCACCGGCATGACCGATGCCGCCGTGGTGGCGGCGCTGCGGCGCGGCGTCGGCCTGCAGCTGCTCGCGGCCGACCGGGACAGCTTCCGGTTCAGGCACGCGCTGACCCACGAAGCGGTGCTGGCCGGGCTGCTCCCGCCGGAGCGGGTGCTGCTGGCCGGCCAGGCCCTGTCCGCGGTGGAGGCGGCGCATCCCGGCCTGCCCGGCGCGTGGTGCACGCTGGCCGCCGACCTGGCCGAGCGGGCGAGCAGCACGGCCCGGGCCGCTGCGCTGCTGCTCGAGGCCGGACGGCGTGACCTGGCCGTGGGCGCCCTCGCCAGCGCGGAGCACACGCTGACCCGGGCACGGGCCCTGGCCGGTGCCGGGGACGCCGAACTGAGCACCCCCATCGATGAGGCGCTGACCGAGGTGTTCGCGATGTCCGGGCAGGTCGACCGGGCGATCGAGATGGGCACCACACTGCTCGCCCGGCTCGGCCCCGGCGCCCCGTCCGCCCGCGCGGCAGGCCTGCACCTGGGCATCGCGCGGGCGGCGATCGCCGGCGCGCAGTGGGCGGAGGCGGCCGCGAGCATCGAGGTCGCCCGCGGCTCGCCGGGCGTGGGTGCCGCCCAGGCCGACGCCTGCGCGGCGCAGGTCGCGATCGGCCAGGGGCGCCTGGCCGAGGCGGACCAGCTGGCCCGGGCCGCGCTGCGGGCGGCCGAGAGCGGCGGCCTGCCGGAGGTGCAGTGCGAGGCCCTGGAGGTGATCGGGCGGGTCGCCCGCCAGCGTGACCTGGCGGAGGCGGAGCGCGCGTTCGCCCGGGCGGCCGCCGTGGCCAGCGCGTACGGGCTGCAGCTGTGGCACGCGCGGGCACTGCATGAGCTGGGCACGATCGACCAGCTCCGCACCGAGAGCGTGGACCGGCTCCAGCAGGCGCGTGAGCTGGCGGTGGCGCAGGGCGCGCTGGCGCTGACGGCCGTGCTGGACCTGCAGATCGCCGCCGGGCTGAACAAGCAGTTCCGCGCGGATGAGGCGCTGGCGGCGGCGCTGCGGTCGGCGGACGCGTCGCGCCGCTTCCACCTGGCCGTGCTGCCGATGGCGCTGATCTTCCAGGCCACCGCGCACGCGATCCGTGGCGAGCAGGAGGCTATGGAGGCTGCGATCGCCGACGCGGTCGCGCTCGCGCCCGCCGACGAGGACGTGCTGGGCTGCGCGTGGGGGCACTGCCGGGCGACCTTCTCGCTGCTGGCCGGGGATCTCGCCGGGGCGCACGCCCAGATGACGACCGGCGCCACGCTGATGCTGAGTTCCCCGGCGGCGATCGCCCCGCCGTTCCTCGGGCTGTGGCCGCTGCTGGGCGCCCTGCTGGACCGGGACGCGCCCGGCGCCGCGGCCCGGGTCCGGGCCGCGCGCAGCACCCGGCACCTGGTGGTCGCGGCGCTGCTCGGTTACGCCGATGCCATCCTGGCGGGCCGCCGGGGCGAGAGCGCGGAGGCCGAAGCGGCGTTCGCCGCCGCGGACGAGCAGATGGGGCCGCTGATGGCCTGGTACCACCATTACGCCCGGCGGGTCGTGGCCGAGGCGGCACTGGCCGACGGCTGGGGTGAGCCGGCCCCGTGGCTGCGGGAGGCCGCGGCCTATTTCGCCGCCCGCGGCGACGACCGGGTGGCGGCGGCCTGCCGCGGGCTGCTGCGCCGGGCCGGGGAGCCGGTCCCGCGGCGGCGGCCCGGCGAGGGGGAGCTGCCGGGCCAGCTGCGCGCGCTGGGCGTGACCGAGCGGGAAGCCGACGTGCTCCGCCTGGCCGCACAGGGCCTGAGCAACCGGGAGATCGCGGAGCGGATGTTCCTGTCGCCGCGCACCGTCGAAAAGCACGTGGCGAGCCTGCTCGCCAAGACCGGCCTGCGCCGGGCCCAGTTGGGTGGGTATTCGGCCACGCTGGATGGGTAGCCGCGGCCGGCCGGATTGGGTGATCGCACCGATGCCGTGGCCCGCTGCCACGCGCCACGATTCGGGCATGCGGGGACACCAGGCCCCCGCCCGGACCCGGAGGCGCGGTCATGACGGTCGGCCAGGCGCATTCAGCGGGCGGGACCACCGCCGTGCTGCCACTGCCAGGTGCCCGCCTGGCGTACGAGGTGGCCGGGGATGGCCCGGCCGTGGTGCTCATCCACGGATTCGGGCTGGACATGCGGATGTGGGATCCGCAGGCCGGGCAGCTGGCGGCGCGCTTCCGCGTGGTCCGCTACGACTGCCGCGGGTTCGGCGCCTCCGGGCCGTTCGATCCCGCCGTCCCCTACACCCACACCGGTGACCTCATCGCGCTGCTTGATCACCTCGGCATCGGTGCGGCGGCCCTGGTGGGCCTGTCGTTCGGCGGGCGGGTGGCGCTGCAGACGGCGCTGGCCGCCCCGGACCGGGTCCGGGGCCTGGCGCTGCTGGACGCGGTGCTCGACGGCGTTCCCTGGGACCCCGGATCAGCGGACGCTCTCGACGAGCTCGCCCGGCAGGTCCAGGCGGACGGGGTCGCGGCCGGCCGTGCGGCCTGGCTTGCTCATCCGCTGTTCGCCGCCGCGCGCCAGCGGCCGGACCTGGCCAGCGAGCTGGCGGCCATGGTCGCCGGGTACCCCGGCCAGCACTGGCTCGGCCAGGACCCGCACCGGCAGGTCCGGCCGCGGCCCTTCGACGCGCTGGAGGAGGTGGCCACGCCGACGCTGGTGGTGGCCGGTGACCAGGACGTGCCGGGTTTCCGGGAGATGTCCGCCGTGCTGGCCGGCCGCATTCCCGGCGCCGAGTACCGGATCGTCGCGGGCGCCGGCCACATGGTCAACATGGAGCAGCCAGCGGCCGTCGGCGAGCTGCTGACCCGGTTCCTGGCCGGGCTCGGATCGCCCGCGGCGGCCGGGCCGGCCGGGCAGGGGGACCTGCGATGGAACCGGTGAAGGTAGCGGCCGTGCAGGCCGCCCCCGTCCTGCTGGACCGCGACGAGACGATCGGCAAGGTCGTGACGCTGGCCGCGAAGGCGGCCGCCGAGGGCGCCCGCCTGGTGGCGTTCCCCGAGGCGTTCGTGCCCGGTTATCCCGACTGGGTGTGGCGGACCAGGCCGTGGGACGCCAGCGCCCTCGTGCTGTACGAGCGGCTGTTCGACCAGGCGGTGGTCATCGGGTCGCCGGCCGCCGGCCTGCTCGCCGAGACCGCCCGCCGGCTGCGGATCTGGCTGTCGGTCGGCGTCAGCGAGCGTGACGACGCCGGCTCCACCCTCTACAACACGCTGCTGCACTTCGCCCCCGACGGATCACTCGCGGGGCGGCACCGCAAGCTCATGCCCACCGGCGGCGAGCGGCTCGTGTGGGGGATGGGCGACGGGTCGACCCTCAAGGTCATCGACACCGGTTTCGGCCGGCTCGGCGGGCTCATCTGCTGGGAGAACTACATGCCGCTCGCCCGGACCGCCCTCTACGCCCAGGGCGTGGACGTCTATCTGGCGCCCACCTGGGACAACTCGGATGTCTGGGTGCCGACCCTGCGCCACATCGCCAAGGAGGGCCGGACCTACGTGATCGGCGTGACCGCCTGCATCCGGGCTGCCGACCTGCCAGCGGAGCTGCCCGGCCGGGCGGCCCTGTACGGCGACGACGGCGACTGGCTGTCGCGCGGCAACACCGTGATCATCGGCCCCGAGGGGGAGGTGCTCGCGGGCCCGCTCACCGGCGAGGAAGGCGTGGTCTACGCCGAGCTCGACGTCCGGCGTGCGCGGACGGGCCGCCAGCAGTTCGACCCGGTCGGCCACTACAGCCGCGGCGACGTCCTCCGCCTCGTCGTCGACACCACCCCGCGCCCGGCTGTCTCGTTCGGCAGCCGGGACGAAACGGCGGAACTGACCCCGCCGCCAGCCGAGTGAGGTGAGCAGATGTCATCGCTGCGGATAGCGGCCGTGCAGGCGAGCTACGTGCTGATGGACCGCGACGCGACCATCGACCGGGTCGCCGGGCTGACCGCCGCGGCCGCCCGCGAGGGCGCGCAGCTGGTGGTGTTCCCCGAGGTGTTCGTGCCCGGCACGCCGATCTGGATCGACACCCAGCTGATCTGGGAAGGCGACGAGGACTGGTTCGCGCTGCTCGCCGAGGGCGCCGTCGTGGTAGGCGGCCCGGCGGCCGAGCGCCTGGCCGCCATCGCCGCGCAGCACCAGGTGTGGCTGGTCATCGGCGTCAGCGAGCGGGAGGAGCACGGCGCCACCATCTACAACACGGTGCTGTACTTCTCGCCCCAGGGGGTGCTCGCCGGGCGGCACCGCAAGCTCATGCCGACCGGGTCCGAGCGGACCATCTGGGGCATGGGTGACGGGTCGACGCTGCGCGCCGTGGACACCGGCCTGGCCAGGATCGGCGGGCTCATCTGCTGGGAGAACTACATGCCGCTCGCCCGGTTCCACCTGTACGCCCAGGGTGTCGAGGTGTGGATCGCCCCCACGCTCGCCATCGGCGACGGCTGGGTGGCGACGATGCGGCATCTCGCCCGGGAGAACCGGATGTTCGTCATCGGGGTCAACCCGGTGCTGCACGCCGACCAGATCCCGGCCGGCTTCCCGGGCCGTGACCGCCTGTTCGCGCCCGGCTACCTGGAGCGCACCGGCCCCTGGCTGGAAGAGGGCAACACCGTCGTGGTCGCGCCCGACGGCAGCGTGGTCGCTGGCCCGGTGCGCGAGCGCGAGGAGACGCTGGTGGCCGACCTCGACCTGCGGGCCGTCGCCACGGCGCGCCGCCACCTCGATCCCGTTGGCCACTACAACCGGCCGGACGTCTTCCGGCTGCACGTCGATACCTCGCCCCGCCCGGCGGTCGTCGAGACACCGGGCGGCGCCTTCGCCGCGGGCAACGGCGGCACCGAGCAGCCAACGATCAGCGAATCACCAGGAGGATGAGATGACAACGGCACCGGAGAAGAACGCGGCCACCCGTGAGCGAGCCGCCGGCGGCGGCGCACTGGCCGAGCCGGAGTGGCTGGAAGCGCACCTGCACGACCCCAAGGTGCGGGTGGTCGAGGTCGACGTGAGCAGGCTCGCCCACGACGAAGGGCACATCGACGGGGCCGTGCTGTGGAACGTCTACGCCGAGCTCAAGGACGGCGACTACCGGCTGGCCGGCCCGGCGGCGGTGGAACAGCTCTTCGCCCGCAGCGGGATCAGCCCGGACTCGACGGTCGTGTTCTACGGGTACGCGCCCGCCATGGGCGTGTGGCTCATGAAGCTCTACGGTCACGCCGACGCGCGGGTCCTCAACTGCTCCCGCGACGCGTGGCGGGACGAGGGCCGTCCCTGGACCGCTGCGGCGGCCGGCCCGGCGCCCACCGGCTACCCCCTTCACGGGCAGAACGAGAACATCCGCGCCAGCCAGCAGGCGGTCGCGAGCGCGATCGGCGACGGGGGCACCACCCTGGTCGATGTGCGCTCGGAGGCCGAGTACCGGGGGGAGCGGTTCTGGCCGTCGGGCGGCATGGAGCCGGGTGGCCGCGCCGGGCACGTCCCGTCAGCGGTCCACCAGCCGATCGACGGCCTGTACGACGGCCGCGGGTCGTTCCGCGCCGCCGCGGACCTGCGCGGGATCTTCTCCGCCGTCGACCTCGATGGCGATGGCGAGCTGATCCCGTACTGCACGATCGGCGGCCGGGCCTGCACCACCTGGTTCGTCCTGACCTACCTGCTCGGGCGCGAGCACGTCCGCGTCTACGACGGGTCGTGGGCCGAGTGGGGCCGGATGGCTGACACCCCGGTCGAGCAGGCGTGAAGCGCTGAGGCGCTATGCGCCGCAGCGCTCCGGTGGCGACCTCCTCCGGCGCCGGCTGGCGCCAGCGGCCGCCGGAGACCACCTCAGTGCACTCATTATGATGTTTTGGCTGGCCGGGGCACGGCGGTCCAGCGCGATCACCTGGCGGGCGGAGGTGCGGCGTGACGGTGGACGTACCCGTGCTGGCCGGCGTCGGTCAGGCCTCCGAACGGATCGGCCAGCCCGGCTACCGGCGCCGTTCGCCGGTGGACCTGGCCGCGGACGCCGCCCGGGCCGCGCTCGCGGACACCGGCGCCGACCCGGCGGCGGTCGCGGCCGCGATCGCCGTCGTGGCCGGCGTGCGCCAGTTCGAGACCTCCAGCGCGGCGGCGCGGGCGCCGCTGGGCCGCTCCGGCAACTACCCGCGGTCGGTCGCCGCCCGCATCGGGGCCACGCCCGCCCGGGCGGTGCTGGAGGTCGTCGGCGGGCAGGCCCCCCAGCACCTGGTCAACGAGTTCGCGGCCGCGATCGCCGCCGGCCGCGGCGGCGTGGTGCTCCTCGTCGGCTCCGAGGCCATCTCCACCATCGAGCACTACGCCAGGGCCGGGGACCGGCCGGACTTCAGCGAGCACCCCGGCGGCAGCCTGGAAGACCGCGGCTACGGCCTGCGCGGCATCGTCCCGGCGCAGCTGGCCAACTGCGGCGCTGGCATCCCGAGCCAGTACGCCCTGATCGAGAACGCGCGCCGGGCCCGGCTCGGGCAGACCCGCGCCGAGTACGCCGCGGCCATGGGGGCCCTGTTCGCGCCGTTCACCAAGGTCGCGGCCGGCAACCCGCATGCCGCCGCGCCGGCCGTCCGCAGCGCCGCCGAGCTGATCACCCCGACCGGCTCGAACCGGCTGATCGCCGACCCCTACACTCGCTACCTCTGCGCCAGGGAAAAGGTCAACCAGGGCGCCGCCGTTCTGCTGATGCCCGCCGCCGCCGCGGCGCGGCTGGGGGTGCCCCGGGACCGGTGGGTGTACCTGCACGGGCACGCCGGCCTGCGGGAGCGGGACCTGCTCGACCGGGCCGACCTGTCCGCCAGCCCGGCCGCGGTGATGGCCGCCCGGCACGCCCTGGAGGTGGCCGGGATCGGCGCCGACGACCTCGCCACGATCGACCTGTACAGCTGCTTCCCCGCCCCGGTGTTCAACATCTGCGACGGCCTGGGCCTGGCGCCGGACGACCCGCGCGGGCTCACGGTCACCGGCGGGCTGCCGTTCTTCGGCGGGGCCGGCAACAACTACTCCATGCACGCCATCGCCGAGACCGTCGCACGGGCCCGGGCGCGCCCCGGCAGCTACGGGTTCGTCGGCGCCAACGGCGGCATCATGAGCAAGTACTCGGCCGGCGTCTACTCCACCACCCCTGCCGCCTGGCGCCCGGACGCCAGCGGCACGCTGCAGGCGCAGATCGACGGCTGGGCCGCGCCCGCGCAGGCAACCCGCGCCGACGGGTGGGCCACGATCGAGACCTGCACCGTCGCCTACGGCCGCGGCGGCGCCCGCACCGGCATCGTCATCGGCCGCCTGGACGCGGACGGGCGCCGCTTCGCCGCCCGCACCGGCGACCGCGACGGCGTCACCATCGGCCTGCTGGCCGCGGGCGAGCCGATCGGGGCCAGGGTCTATGCCCGCTCCTTCGGCTCCGGCAACCGGGTCGCCACCACCGGCGCCCGGATGGACGAGCTCTTCCCGCCAGAGCCAGCGGCGAGCGGCTCATGCGGGTAGGGCGGCGAGCGGGCTCATGCGGGTAACCGGCACGGCGCAGCGGGACGCCTGGCTGGCACACGCCTTCCCGCCGGCCGAGCAGGTCCGCCCGGACCTGTGGTCGGTGCCGGTGCCGATACCGGACAGCCCGCTCCGCTACACCCTCACCTATCTCGTCGCCGCTGGCAGCGGGCTCGTCGTGGTGGACCCGGGGTGGGACACCGAGGCGGGCTGGCAGGCCCTGGCCGGCGGCCTCCGGCTGGCGGGTGCCGCACCCTCCGACGTCACCGGGATCGTGGTGACCCATGTCCATCCCGACCACCACGGCCTTTCCGCCCGCCTGCGCGATGCCAGCGGGGCGTGGGTCGCGATGCACCCGGCGGAGCGGGACTCGCTGACGGCCTTCCACCGGCGCCGCGGCGACTTCCGGCGGGACGACCTGGCCTGGCTGAGGGGCTGCGGGGTGCCGGACGACGTCGCGGACGGCCTCGCGGTGAGCGGTGAGGTCATGGCCTCGGTGCTGGCCATGGCCAGGCCGGACGTCCTGCTCGGCCACGGTGACCTGGTGCCGCTGCCCGGCAGGCGGCTGCGGGCGGTGTGGACCCCCGGCCACACACCGGGGCACCTGTGCCTGCACGAGGAGCCGGCCGACCTGCTGCTCACCGGCGACCACGTGCTGCCGCGGATCAGCCCGAACATCGGGCTGCAGCCGCACACGGCCGAGCCGCCGCTCGCCGCGTACCTGCGGTCGCTGGAGCTGGTGGCGGGCTACGACAGCGCGGAGGCGCTGCCGGCCCACGAGTACCGGTTCCGCGGCCTGGCCGGCCGGGTCCGGATGCTGCTGGCCCACCACGAGCGGCGGTGCGAGGAGGTGGCCGCGATCCTGGCCCGGACCGGCCCGGCCACCGTCTGGCAGGTCACGCAGGAAATGACCTGGTCCCGTGGCTGGGCGGCGGTCACCGGGTTCATGCGCCGGGCCGCCATCGCGGAGGCCGGTGCCCACCTGCGGCATCTCGCCGACGCCGGGCGCATCGGTGTGACAGCCCCGGCGGCGGGTGAGCCGGAGAGGTACACGGCAAAGCCGTGGCCCTGAAGGGCCGGCCCATCCTCCGGGCATGGGCCCTCCGTCGACGTCCCTGGGCTGGCTGCCGGTCAGCCGGCGCCGGCCAGGAACTGCGTGACGGTCCCGGTGAACTCCTCGGGCCGTTCCAGGTGGGGCGAGTGCCCGCACCCGGCGAGAACGCGCTCGGTGTACCGGCCACCGGCCGCCTGGTAGCGGTCGAGCACGGCGCGCATCTGGCCCACCATCGGCTGGGCCGGGTAGATGTCCGGCCCCGGCCAGCCGGGCACGGCACCCAGCGCGCCGAGGTGCCCGAGGTCGACCAGCGAGGTGTCGGAGACGATCGCGTCGGCGTCGCCGCGGATCCACAGCACATCGGGCCGGCCGCCGATGCTGGCGAAGCCGGACAGGTCGCAGTACTTCGGCGAGATCGCGTTGTTCACGCCGCGGGAACCGGGGGCGGTGCCCGGCCAGCTGGGCGAGGCGGCATGGTCGCCCGGGTAGTAGTCGTCCCCGGTGGCCATCTCCAGCATCCCCTCGACCAGGGCGTCTTCGACGCCGGGCGGGAGGCTGAGCTGCGCGCCGTACAGGGTGGTGAGCACGCGGCGCGGTGACGCGGCGTCGTCGCTGCCGCGGTCGCCCGCCGCTATCCGGCGCACCATCTCGGGATTGGCGGTGCCGCCGCCGGAGCCGGCGAAGTCCGGCCAGCAGGGGCTGCCGGCAGGGTCGCGGGTGCCGCCGAAGCCGAACGGTGACATGGGGCTCTCCAGCACGATGGACGCGACGGTATCCGGGTGATCGATCGCGTACTGCATCACCACACCGCCGCCGAGCGACCAGCCGAGCAGGTGCACCCGCTGCCCGCCCGGCACCAGCCCCGTCCCGGCCAGCAGCGCGTGCAGGTCGTCGGCGAAGTCCCGCAGGCCGCGCCGGGCGTCGGCGGGCGCCCGCTGCGACCGGCCGAAGCCGCGCAGGTCCGGCGCGATGCAGTGCCAGCGGTCGCCCAGCACCGCCATGGTCTCGGCGAAGAACCGGGCCGAGGACACGTTGCCGTGCACCAGGACCAGCACCGGCGCGTCCCGCGGGCCGGACCGGAGGACATGGGTGCGCAGCCGGGAAGTCGCGATCTCGTCCGCCTGGACGGCGGCGGGCAGGGAAGACATGGGTCTGTTCCTTTCCGGCAGGCAGCGCGGCGGCCCCTGGACCAATGACCGCAACGATGTCCATGATCCCTCGCCTCGGGCGGCACGCGTATCATGGCGCGATGATCGGTGGGGGGCCATCGGGTGGCGGCACGCAGGTGCGCCTGGCCGAGCTGGTCGCCGCCCTTTCCCTGGGCGTCGACCTCGGCTTCGGGCAGCCGATGGAACATGTCCTGCGCCAGTGCCTGATCGCGCTGCGGATGGCCGAGCGCGTCGGCCTCGATGAGGGTAACCGCGTCGTGGTCTACTACACGGCGCTGCTCGTGAACGTCGGCTGCCATTCCGACGCCCACGAGCAGGCCAAATGGTTCGGCGACGACATCGCGCTCAAAGGTGCCAAATACGAGCATGACCTGCACAGCCTCGCCTACGCGGCCACGACCGTCCGCATGATCGGCTCGGGCAACCCGCCGCTGCACCGCTTCCGGGTGGGCCTGGAGTTCGCGCTCGCCGGGCACCGCGACCTCGCCGGGATGATCGCCCGGCACGCGGCGATCGCCCGGTTGCTGGCCGAGCAGCTCGGGCTGCCGGACGCCGTGCAGCAGGCGGTCGGCACGTCGTACGAGCAGTGGGACGGCCACGGGTGGCCGGGGGAGCTCAAAGGTGACGCGGTGCCGATCGCCGCCCGGCTGGCGCTGCTGGCCGAGTACACCGAGGTGGCCCACCGCATCGGCGGGGCCGAGGCGGCGGCGGCGCTGGCCCGCAAGCGCGCCGGCGCGCAGTTCGATCCCACGCTCTCGGAACTGCTGTGCGCGGACCCGGACGCCATCCTGGGCGGCCTGGAATCGGCGCGCACCTGGGACGCGGTGATCGCGGCCGAGCCCGCGCTCGGCGTCCGGCTGTCAGGGGAGCAGTTCGACTCCGCGCTGGCCGCGGTCGCCGACTTCGTCGACCTCAAGTCGCCCTACACGCTCGGCCACGCCCGTGCCGTCTCCGGCCTGGCCGCCGCCGCCGGGACGCGCCTCCAGCTCGCCACGGCGGATCTGACGGCGCTGCGGCGGGCGGGGCTGGTGCACGGGCTGGGGCGGCTGGGCGTGTCGAACTCGATCTGGGACAAGCCGGGCCCGCTCGGTGCGGGTGAGTGGGAGCGCGTCCGCATGCAGCCCTACCTGACCGAGCGGATGCTGCACCAGTCGCCGTCGCTGGCGCCGCTGGGCGTGATCGCCGTGCAGTGCCGGGAACGCCTCGACGGCTCCGGCTATCCCCGCGGCCTGTCCGGCCCGGCGATCACCATGCCCGCGCGCATCCTGGGTGCCGCCGACGCGTACCAGTCGATGACCGAGCTGCGGCCGCACCGGCCGGCACGGGCGGCCCGGGACGCCGCGGCCGAGCTGCGCGCCGACGTGCGGGCCGGGCGGCTGGACACCGACGCGGTCGAGGCGGTGCTCGCCGCCGCGGGACACCGGGTCACGAGCCGCCGGGAGGGCCCGGCCGGGCTCACCGCCCGCGAGGTCGACGTGCTCCGGCTGCTGGCCCGGGGCCTGTCGAGCAGGCAGATCGCCACCCGGCTGGTGATCTCACCCAAGACCGCCCGCAACCACATCGAGCACATCTACGCGAAGATCGGTGCCTCCAGCCGCGCGACCGCCAGCCTGTTCGCCATGCGGCACGGCCTGCTCCCCGCCGAGCACACTCCCAGCGCCTGACGTTCGCGAAGATGGGGCAACTGCCTCATGCGGCCCGCCGCGCCGCCTCGTTACCGTCCGTTCAAAGATCGCACGGGCGACGGATCGAGGCAGCCATGAGGGGACCCATGTCGATGCAAGAGATGACCGCCGTCATCACCCGGTTCCAGGCCACCACCGACGCGCTGGCCGCGCTGGGCGCGCGGCTGGCCATCGGCGAGGGCGACACCGTGCCGCCCGAGATACTCGCCGCCCTCGACGAGGTGCTGGCGGCCGCGGGCGTCACCGGCCTTGACGGCCTCGAGCCGCAGCAGCGCGCCATGATGGCGGGCCTGATCCGGACCATGTTCGCGCAGTCGGCCGATCTGATCGGCTGTCCGACCCGCGGCGCTGGCTGGTTCTACACCGATCCGGTGCTGCTCGAAGGCGTGGGCCGCGCCTCGATGATGATGCCGGGGCTGCTCCGCGGCTCCGGCGAGCTCACCGGCGTCTCGTCGCTCCTGGACATCGGGACCGGGGTCGGCCTGCTGGCCATCTCGGCCACCCGCGTCTGGCCGGAGTGCACGGTGACCGGGATCGACGTGTGGGAACCGTCGCTCGAGCTGGCCCGGCGCAACGTGGCCGCCGAGGGCCTGGAGCACCGCATCGAGATCCGCCGGCAGGACATCCTGGACCTCGACGACGCCGGCCGCTACGACTGCGTGTGGCTGCCCAGCTTCTTCTTCGGCCCCGAGGTCCTCGCCGCGGCGCTCCCGAAGATCATCGCCGCCACGCGGCCCGGCGGCCATGTCGTCGCGGCGCACTACGAGCCGCCGCCCGACCCCCTGCCGCGGACCACGATGCGCCTGCGCACCATCCGCGACGGCGGGTCCGTGCTCGACTCCGGTGGCGCGGCCGAGCTGCTGCGGGGCGCGGGCTGCCTGGACGTGCACCCGCTGACCAGGACGTGGCCGATCCCGTTCGGCTTCGTGACCGGCCGTAAGGCCTGACCACACTCGTCTCTCACCCGGAAGGAACCACCATGGACGAGATTCACGGACGCGCCTCGCTGCGGGTCGACGCCACGCCGCAGGCGGTCTTCGGCCTGATCACCGACGTCGACCGGCTGCCCGAATGGAACACCGCGATCGAGACGGTGCTCGAGCGGCCCCCCGAGCTGGCCGAAGGCGCCGAGTGGACGGTCAAGATGCACCCGCCCCGCACACCGAGCTGGACGAGCATCTCCCGGGTCGAGGAGCTCGACCGCCGCGAGCTCCGTTTCGCCTATGAGACGCGCAACGGCGACGGCAACCCCTCCTACACCACATGGGCCTGGGTGGTCACCGTCGCCGGCGGCGGTGCCCAGGTCACGGTGACGTGGGACGTCTACCTGAAGACGGCCGACCGCAGGTTCTTCGCGGGCCCGCTCCGAAAGCGCCAGCTGGCGCGCGAGGTGCCGAACTCGCTCGCCGCGCTGGCCGGCGCGGTCACTGCCCCGGTGGCCAGCTGACCGGCAACGCGCGGTTCGCGCGCACCGGCATGGCGATCCCGGGACAGGCCGCGATCACCGCGTCGCCGGCCGCGCGGTCGGCGGCCTAGTTGTTCCTGCCGCCCAGCCAGTAGCCGTGCACCCGGGCGCTGTGCGCCACGCCGGTATCGAATGGGTCCCGGCCACCGCCGAGGCCGTCCGCGCCCTGCCTGCCCGCCGGTTCCGTCTCACCAGGCACCGGCAGGCCCCGCGGGTCCGGGTGAATCATGAAACCCGTCTCTTACCTCGCCCGCCGCTCCGGCTGCTGAGCACCGCGAGGGCTGCTGCGCGGACCGGGTCTCCTGGACCGGGCTGCGAGGGCTACCCCGGCCCCGATCACCATGGCGAGGGCGGCGGCCAGGGAAAGCCAGTAGGCCGAGCCGTAGGGATCGAAGCCGGGGGACGACCCCTCGGTGGGTATGTGCAGCGTGTAACCCACGAGCCCGAGTGCGGCCGCCGCTGTGCCGATCATCGGCAGCCGCCTGCGCGTGCCCGCGCTGATGGCCGTGAACAGGAGAGCGAGAGCGGCGAGGGCCACCGGGATCCAGAAGTCGTCCTGGTACAGCGGCGACGCGACGTCACCATGGGTCGCCTGCCACAGGCTCTTCCAGCCGGTGCCGTTGTTGGTGTAGCTGGTCAGCAGCGCCACGGATGCGAGGAACACGAGAGCGCCGGTCAGCACGATCAGCTGGCCGGCGCCAAGGGCCCGGGTTACGCGTGCGCCGCCCCCGGCGGGGGACGGGCGGGAGGCGCGGCCGGCCCCGGCCATCGGTGCCGTCCTGGCCACCGGGGTGTCAGCCGCGGCTGCGGGGATGCCGGCTGCGGCCGGTGTGACCGGGGCCGCGGGGATGTCGGCCGCGGTCTGGGCCGCCGGGACGTCGGCGGCGGTCGGCGCGGCCGGCCGCGGCCCCGCTGGCCGCGGCGCTGCCCGGCCCGGCTCACCGGATGAGGCTGCCACGGCCGCCGGCCCGGCCCGGGGCGCGGCTGGCGGCGGGGGAGGGGGGCGGAACCCCGGCTGAGCGGCATCGCGGGTGGCAGGAGCCTGCGCCAGGCCGGCGGCCTGCCCGGCGTGGGCGGCCTGGAGGGCTTCCGCGAACGCCGGGCCGGACGCGAACCGGTCCCGGGGATCGACCGCGAGCGCCCGCGCGAGGAACGCGTCGTAGCGGGTGCCGAGATCCGGGCATACGGCCGACGCCAGCGGGGGTGGGCTGCTCGCCTGGGCCCAGCGGGCCGCCAGCTCGTTGTCGCCGGGGAACGGGCTCTGGCCGGTGAGTGCCTCGAAAACCACGCAGCCCAGCGCGTAGAGATCGCTGCGCGCGCCGGGCTGCTCGCCCCTGATCTGTTCTGGCGACAGGTACCCGGGGGTGCCGATCACCCAGCCCGTGCGGGTGAGGCTGTCCTGCGCGGCGGGGGCCTTGGCGATGCCGAAGTCGGTGAGGTAGGCGTGGTCGCGGCCGCCGATATCGCGCACGAGCACGTTGGAGGGCTTGACGTCCCGGTGCACCAGGCCCGCGTCATGGACCGCCTGCAGCGCCCCTGCCAGCTGCACCCCGATCAGCACCACCCGCTCGGGTGCCAGCCGCTGCTCGCGGTCGATGAGCTCCGCCAGTTCGAGGCCGTCTACCCACTGCATGGTCAGGTAGAGCCGGCCGTCCTGCTCACCGGCGTCGTAGACCGAAACCACGTGGGGATGGTCGACGGCGGCGGCGAACCGCGCCTCCCGCAGGAACCGCGAACGGTAGTCACCTGAGCCGGCGATCTCCGGGCGGATGACCTTGAGAGCCACGGTGCGCCCGAGGATCCGCTGCTCGGCCCGGTAGACAAGGCCCATCCCGCCCGAGCCCACCAGCTCCACGATGTGGTACCCACCGAAGGTCTGGCCCTCGATCAGCTCCGCACTCACAAGTCCCGCCCTTCACATGTCCCTGCGGGCCCACCGGTAGGAGAGCGTCTGCGCCCCCACCGGCTGTGCCCCACCGCCTGCGCCCCCGCCTGCTGAGGATCATGTGTCGTCGCGCGCACCGGACGTCATCCGCATACGACACGCTACCGGCTCCGGACTGCCGGTGTTCCGGCCGCGCACCCGCACCGCCGGGGCGCGCCGTTGACGCCACGCAGTTCCTTGACTACGGTGCACGTCTCGTCATCATCCAGAGGATCTGAGGGACCCTGGCCCGCTGGCGGTCCGGCGCCCTGCTGCGGCACGTGTCAAGCGCCGACACCGCCCGTGACCTGAACGTGCTCCGCCAGGACGTCGGCGATCCCAGGCTCACCTACCTGGGCTTGTCGTACGGGACCGTGATCGGCGCGACTTACGCCAGCCTGTTCCCGGACAAGGTCCAGGCGATGGTCCTGGACGGCACGCTCGACTTCACCGGCAACGCGACCGGGCACCACCCCGGCGAGGCGGCCGCGTCCCCGTGGACGTCCGAGGCCGCCGTGCGGGAACTCGGCAACGCGCGGCTGCTCAAGGTCAACGGCGACGGCCACACCAGCATGTACGTCGAGCCCAGCACCTGCCGGGACGACGCGGAACTGGCCTACCTGGTGTCGCTGCGGCTGCCGCCCAAGGGCGCCGCCTGCGACGTCGATCAGCTTCCCTTCGGCCTCACGCCCTGAACCGGCGGCACGGCGGCCTGTTGCCCGCGGCTGCGCCGGGGGATCCTTAACAGCATCCGCTGCTGCAGCTGCGGCTGGCCCCGGGAGCGGTGGCGGTGGGCAGCCCGGCCGGCCACCGCCACAGGACGGAGGAGACCGCCATGTCCCCGTATATCCGACCCGTGATCCGGTGGAACCAGGCCGAGCAGGCATGGGAGACCACCTGCCGGGGCTACAGCGTGCTGAGTGATCCCTGGCTGAACAAGGGCACCGCGTTCACCGAGCCCGAGCGCGCCGCCCTGGGCCTGACCGGCCTGCTGCCGTCGCGGGTCCTCACCCTGGACCAGCAGGCCGAGCGCGCCTACCAGCAGTGCTCAGGGCAGGCCAGCGCGCTGGACAAGAACGTCTACCTGACCGCCCTGCACGACCGCAACGAGGTCCTGTTCTACCGGGTGCTCACCGACCACCTCAGCGAGCTGCTGCCCATCGTCTACACCCCGACGATCGGTGAGGCCATCCAGCGCTACAGCCACCAGTACCGCCGCCCGCGCGGCATCTACCTCAGCATCGATGCCCCGGACCAGATCGAGACCGCCCTGCACGCCCCCGAGCTGTCCGCCGACGAGGTCGACCTCATCGTCGCCACCGACGCCCAGGCCATCCTCGGCATCGGTGACTGGGGCGTCGGCGGCATCGACATCGCGGCCGGCAAGCTCGCCGTCTACACCGCGGCGGGCGGCATCGACCCGGCCCGCACCCTGCCGGTGGTGCTGGACGTCGGCACCGACCGGCGGGAGCTGCTGGAGGACCCGCTCTATCTGGGCGTGCGGCACCAGCGGCCCGCACAGGAGGCCTACGACGACTTCATCGACGCCTACGTCACCGCCGCACTGACGATCTTCCCCAACGCGCTGCTGCACTGGGAGGACTTCGGGCCCGGCAACGCCCGCCGCATCCTGGACCGCTACCGCGACCACGTGCTCACCTTCAACGACGACATCCAGGGCACCGGCGCGGTCAACCTCGCCGCCGTGCTGGCCGGCGCCCGCGCCAGCCAGACCCCGCTCACCGGGCACCGGGTGGTCATCTTCGGCTCCGGCACCGCGGGCATCGGCATCGCCGACCAGCTGCACGACGCCATGGCCAGCCAGGGGCTGGACAGCGCCGCGGCGCGGGCACGGTTCTGGTGCCTGGACCGCTACGGCCTGCTCACCGACGACATGACCGGCATGCGTGACTTCCAGGTCCGCTACGCGCGCCCCGCCGCCGAGGTCCGTGACTGGCCGGGACACGGGACCGCCAGCGGCATCGGCCTCGCCGAGGTCGTGGGCCGCGTCCACCCGACCATCCTCATCGGCACCTCCACCCAGCACGGCGCCTTCACCGAAAAGATCGTGCGGGAGATGGCCGCGCATGTGGACCGCCCCGCCATCCTTCCCATGTCCAACCCGACCACCCTGTCCGAGGCGACCCCCGCCGACCTGCTCGCCTGGACCGGCGGCCGCGCCCTCATCGCCACCGGCAGCCCGTTCGCCCCCGTCACCCACCAGGGCGTGACCTACCAGATCGGGCAGGCCAACAACGCCCTGATCTTCCCCGGCCTCGGCCTGGGCGCGCTGCTGTCCCGGGCCCGGCGCATCACCGACCACATGATCACCGCCGCCGCCGAGGCCGTCGCCGGGCTCACCGAGACCACCACGCCCGGCGCTCCCCTCCTCCCGCCCATCGACGACCTCCGCACCACGTCGGCGGCTGTCGCCCTCGCCGTGGCACAGGCCGCCGCCAGCGACGGCGTCGCCGGGCACACCGGCATCACCGCCGACGCCGTGCAGGCCGCCATGTGGCAGCCCGTGTACACCCCCGTGCACGCGGTGTGACGGGCCGGCCCGCCATGACATGGCACCCAGTGGGGCGGCGCAAAGCCAGCTCTGCGCCGGGCTGGCGGGTCCGGCCGTAGGTTCGTTGCGTGCCTGACGCCATTTTCGCCGAACCCCGGCTGGCGGAGCTCTACGATCCGCTCGACCCTGACCGCTCGGACCTGGACGCCTACCTGGCCATGGCCGGGGAGTTCGGCGCCCGCAGCGTGCTGGATGTCGGCTGCGGCACCGGGACGCTGGCCTGCCTGCTCGCGGGGCGTGGCCTGGAGGTCACCGCGATCGACCCGGCCGCCGCCTCCCTGGATGTCGGCCGGCGGAAACCCGGCGCTGATCGCGTCCGGTGGCTGCACACCGCCGCCGCGGGCCTGCCCCCGCTGCAGGCCGACCTCGCGGTCATGACCGGGAACGTGGCCCAGGTTTTCGTGACCGATGGGGAATGGGCGGCGGCGCTGCGGGCGGTCCGCCAGGCACTGCGGCCAGCGGGCCGGCTGGTGTTCGAGAGCCGGGATCCGGCCAGGAAGGCATGGCTGGAGTGGACCAGGGAGCAGACCTACCGCCGGGTCGTCATCCCGGATGCCGGACCCGTCCACACCTGGACGGAGCTCACCGGGGCCGGGCAGGACCTGGTCAGCTTCCAGATGACCTTCGTGTTCGAGCGCGATGGCGCGGTGCTCACCTCGGGCTCCACCTTGCGGTTCCGGAGCCGCGCCGAGCTCGCCGGCTCGCTGGCCGCGGCCGGCCTGGCCGTCGAGGAGGTCCGCGACGCTCCCGACCGGCCCGGACGCGAGCTCGTCTTCATTGCCCGCCGGGCGTCCTGACCGGCGGTGCCGCCGCGCTGCGGCCTGCCCCAGCCCTCGCTGGCACGTGAGGAGCTCGCCGTATTCTCAGGCGTTCGCCGCGTGCCGCCAGAAGTCCCGCATCAGAGCCGTGGGGGTCTGCAGGATGCCGCGCAAGTCGCTCATCTGTCCCTCATCACTGGAGTGCGCCCGGAAGTAAACGCCGGGAGGTAAGACGGCCGCCGCGGCGGAAAATCATCGGTTCCCCGGCTGCTCTACCGGCAGCGCCGCGGCCCGCCAGGCCTGGAAACCTCCCCGGACATCGGTAGCGCGGGCGAACCCCAGCTGCTGCAGCGTGGCAGCTGCCAGGCTGGACTGGTAGCCCTCGTCGCACAGCAGGATGACGTGATCGCCGAGTCCGGGCGCAGCGGGGTGGCGGTGCTGGCTCGCCGGGTCCAGCCGCCATTCCAGCACGTTGCGGGGAATCACCAGCGCTCCCGCGATGGTGCCGTCGGCGGCGATCTGGGAGTCGGAGCGGATGTCGATCAGCGTCGCCCCGGCCCGCATCGCGTGCAGGGCCGCGGCCGGATCGAGCCGGTTCAGGCGGCGCCGCGCGGCCGCCAGCAATTCGTCGATAGAGGTCCGGGCCACGCCGCGGATCCTACCGGCGACGCTGGCCGCCCTCCGCGATGGTTCCGCAGGGCGTCAATGGCAGTAGGGAGCAGCAGCAGGCAGCAGAGGCGTATGTTGTGCGGATGACGCCAGCCTTGCGGTCTATGGTGTCCGCGGCGTATGTCACGGACATCGATGCGTCTCGCCCCTTCTATGAGCTGCTCGGCTTTCACGAGCACTTGGCCGGGAAGGCTCCTACCTCAG
This sequence comes from Streptosporangiaceae bacterium, assembly GCA_035518495.1. Classification (GTDB taxonomy): domain Bacteria; phylum Actinomycetota; class Actinomycetes; order Streptosporangiales; family Streptosporangiaceae; genus UBA9676. The sequence goes on along the minus strand of DATIXO010000286.1, from coordinate 1,288 downwards.
CGTGGTCGTCGCTGCGTATGGGCCGGCACCGTCTCCTGCTGGCCTCGACGCGGCCACCGCTCGGCACCCCACCGCTGCCGCTGTTGTTCTACTTCTTCTTCGACGATCTTGATGCCGTTATCGGTGCCCTCAGCGCGGCCGGCCTGGAGGTTACCCGTATGGGCCATCCCGCTCACGCACGCGGTGGCGAGGCAAAGGTCCTGGATCCCGACGGCAACACCGTGCTGCTCGGCCAGGAGGAGCCGTCGGTCTCCCAGCCGCCGCCCGCCGATGACGATGGCTCTCCCCGGTTCTCCCTGCTGAAGGAGGCCGCGGCTCTCGTCCAGGCCCGGGGCGGGACGACTACCACCTGCCAGGTGACCGATATGCGCGGCATGCCCTGCCAGAGCAGGGCGGAGGTGAAGCTCGCCGATTCAGCGGGGAACACGGTGTGGGCGTGCCTCAGTCACGCCGACGAGCTCCTGGTGGCGGTGCCCGGGGCGTTCATCGCGGACCAGGACGATGCCGGGATCGCTGGCTTCCTGCGCTCCCGGCAGGCCCGCGCCTGAGCTGTTGCGGTGCTGGCCGTCATCGCGATCTGCGAGTGACCCAGATCGCCCCGGTGAGCCGTGGCCCGGCCGCTGAGCTGGGTGGCCCGGCCCGGGCTGCGCGCCTTTGAACGAGCCCCGCAGAGAACGGGCGGGTCAGGAGTAGAGCCGGCCGGCGAGGTATTTCAGGCCGCTGTCGACCTGGACGGTGACCACGCGGTGGCCAGGGCCGAGCCGGCGGGCGATGCCGACGGCGGCGGCGAGGTTGGCGCCGGTCGAGGGCCCGGAGAATATGCCCTCGGTGCGGGCGGCCCGGCGGGCGGTCTCGAACGCCTGGGCATCGGGAATGGCCACGACCTCGTCGTAGTCGGCGGGATGGAGCTGGGGCGGGCGGTGGCCGATGCCGCCGCCCTCGATGCGATGGATCCCCGGTGGGCCGCCCGACAGCACCGCCGATTCGGCGGGCTCGACAACGACCCGGTGCACCTCTGGCAGCGCAGCGGCCAGCGTGCGGCTGACACCCAGGAAGCAGCCAGCGGTGCCGACGTAGCTGCAGAAGGCACTGACCGGCGGCGGCCCCGGGAGCTGATCGATCAATTCCTCACCGAGGCGGCGGTAGCCGTCCACCATGTCGGTGTTGTTGAACTGGTCGGTGGCGAACGCGCCTGTCTGTGCCGTGATCTCGGCTGCCCTGCGCATCATCGCGGGGATCAGATCGGGCGTGATGCCGTCAGGGCTCGGTATCAGCTCGACCTCGGCGC
>DATIXO010000285.1:0-7971 GCA_035518495.1 Streptosporangiaceae bacterium | reverse complement strand
CAACGTCGACCGCATCGCGCGCGCCCTGGCCAGCGGCCGGACCGGCACGGTGGGGCTGCTGTTCGGCTCGCTGGAGGATCTGTGGCAGCAGCTGCTCGGCGTCGGCATCGGCAGCGCGCTGCTGGCCCGTGACCACTACGCCCTGCTGGTGGACGCCGCCGGCGATCCCGAACGGCAGCTGCTGCTCGCCGACCAGCTGCGGGACCAGCGGGTGGACGGCCTTGTCGTGCATCCGCTCGACCCGTCGGATGAGCGATGGTCAGAGCTGGCGGAGAGCCTGCCCATCGTGTCGATCGGCGACGCCCTGGATGGCGGGCGGGCCGCCGGGGAAGTGGTGTTCGACAACCGCGCCGGGGTCACGCTCGCCCTGGAGCATCTGCACAAGCTCGGCCACCGGCGGATCGGGGTGCTGACCCCGACCCAGCCGAGCACGCCGGACCGCCCGGCCGACATCCACGTCACCGCGGAGGCCGAGCGGCTCGGCCTCGACGTGAGCATCATCAGCTCACCGCTCGCGCTCACGGCCGCGACCGAGGTGGCGCACGGGGTGCTCGCGAAGACAGACCGGCCGACCGCGCTGTTCTGTTTCGCCGACTCGATCGCCTACGGTGCCTACGTGGCCGCCCGCGAACTCGGCCTGCGCATCCCGGACGACGTGTCGGTCTCCGGCTACGACGACCACCCGATGTCCGCGCTGCTGACACCGCCGCTCACCACGATGGACTGGAACATCGACGGAATCGTCCGGGCAGCCGTCCGGCTCATCCTGGCCGCCGTCGAGCGCAAGCCCTACCGCCGCCGCACCGTCCAGCCGCCGCACCTGCGTAAGCGCGGTTCCACCGGCCCTCCCGGGGCACGTGCGCCCGGAGGGCCCCGCTGATGGTGGTGCTTGACGGCACGTCACTGACGATCGATGCGCTGGCCGCCGTCGCTGAGGGGCGCGATGAGGCTGTCCTCGCCCCGGCGGCGCGTGACCGGATGGCGGCCACCCGGGAGGTCGTCGAGGAGGCGCTGCGGTCGGGTGCCGTCGTCTATGGCCTGACGACCGCCCTGGCGGAGCGCAAAAGCGTCGTGCTTGACGCCGGGGCAGGCCAGGGCTTCAGCCGGTCCCTGGTCAGGGGCCACCTGATCGCCCAGGGGCCGCCGGCACCGCCCCCGGTCGCGCGGGCGGCGATGGTCTGCCTGGCGAACAGCTTCGCGAAGGGCACAGCCGGTGTCCGCCCTGAGCTCGCCGGGATGCTGGTCGACGCCCTCAACCGTGGTCTTGCGCCGGCCGTCCGCCGCCTCGGCTCGGTGGGCCAGGCGGATCTTGGCCCCATGGCCGACCTGGTGGAGGGACTGCTTGCTGAGACCGGCTTCGTCCTCGCCGCGGGCGAGGGGCTGGCGCTCATCAACAACAACGCCTTCTCCACCGGCTGGGCCGCGCTGGCGGAGCTCGCCGCCGAGCAGCTGCTCGGCGAGGCCGACGTCGCCGCCGCCCTCGACCTCGAGGGGTTCGCCGCCAACCTCAGCATCCTCCATCCGGTGGTCACCGAGGCCCGGCCGCACCCGGGCACCGCTGCGACGATCCGCCGCCTCCGTGCGCTGCTCGCCGGGAGCTCCCTGTTCGATCCCGGTAACGCCAGGAACCTGCAGGACCCGCTCACCTTCCGGAGCATCCCCCAGATCCTCGGCGCCGCCAGGGGCGCCCTCGGGTACGCGCGGGCCACGATCGAGACCGAGCTCAACTCCGCCGGGTGCAATCCGGCCGTCGTCCTCGCCGAGCGGCGCATCGTGTCGGTCGGCAACCTCGACATCGTGCCGGTCGCCGCCGCGCTGGACTTTGCCCGCATCGCCCTCGCCACGGTGGTGACCTGTGCGGCCGAACGGACCGTGAAGCTGCTGCAGCGCCCGCTCTCGGGCCTTCCGGCGGGCCTGGCGGCCGAGCCGGACACGGGCGAGGAGGCTCTCGCCGAGTTCGCCGGCGCCTCGCAGGCGATCGCGGCCGAGGCGCGCATGCTCGCCCACCCGGTCTCCTTCGAGGTCGTGAGCACGAGCAAGGCCGAAGGGATCGAGGACCGCACGACCATGGCCCCGCTCTCGGCGAGGCGCCTCGCCGACATGGCCGGCCTCGGCGCCCGGGTCGTGTCCCTCGAGCTGCTGGTCGCCGCCCAGGCCACCGACCTGCGCCGGTACCCCCGTCTCGGCGAGGGGACGGGGCGGGCGCTTCGTCTGGTGCGCGAGCTCGCCGGCTTCACCGCCCGCGGGCAGGCGCCGCCCGCGGATCTGGAGCCGCTCGTCGATGCGGTCCGGGCGGGCCGCTTCGCCCGGGCCGCCCTCCCCGGCCCATGACCAGCTCCCCGGAATCCGGCGGCGATCCCGGGTGATCCGGCTCGCGGGCGCGCCTAGAGGGTCATGTTCCAGGCGTCCAGCATCGCGCGGTCCTGGCGCGGGGCGGCGGTGCCCAGGACCGGATGCAGGTCCATGGACGGTGAGTACCTGCTGGCCGGCACCGTGCGCCCGAGCGCCTCGGCCATGGCCCGCACGTGGTGCGGGCCGGCGCCGCAGCAGATGCCCACGTAGTTCACCCCGAGATCGCGGGCGGCCACCGCGAAGTCCGCCATCTCGAACCTTGTGCAGCTGAAGGGGTCGAGCGCCAGCGGGAAGACCCGGTTCACGCCTTCCGCCCGCAGCGATTCCATCGTGGGCGAGGCCTGGGTGGTCCGGTACGGGACCGGCTGCGCGGCCACGGCGCAGCCGACCTTTTCCCTGATGCTGGCGATCAGCGGCAGCATGGTGGCGGGCCCGCGGTCGCAGTTCAGCCCCACGATGGCGGCGCCGCGGTCGGCCAGGATCCGGCACGCCTCCACGTAGCCGTAACCGTCCCAGGTCTCGGCGGGCCCGGTGCTCGCCAGCGTCACCATCGCCGGCAGGCCGAGCTCCTGGCTGACCTCCAGGGCGATCAGCGCCTCGCCGAGGTAGTCGTTGGTCTCGGCGATGACGAAGTCGATGCCCTCGTCGGCGGCCCAGCCCAGCTGCTCGGTATACATGGCGCGCACCACATCAGCGGTGGCCGCGTCGTGCGGGTTGTAGGCCCAGGTGTTGCACACGTTGCCGGCCACCAGGGCGCCGCCTTCCGCCGCCACCTGCCGGGCCAGCCGCACGGCCTGCCTGTTCATCGCCTCCAGCTCGGACTCGCGGCCCACCTGGCGCAGCTTTCCGCGATGGGCGTAGTAGGTCAGCGCCACCATGACGTCGGCGCCCGCGCGCAGGAACTCCCGGTGCAGCTCAATGACCGCGTCAGGAAAATCCGCCACCGCCTCGGGCACATAGGCGCCTGCCTTGACGTAGCCCCTGCGCTCCAGCTCGAACACATATCCCTCGGCCCCCAGCACCGTGCCCTCGGCCAGGCGGTCGGCCAGAGCTGAGCCCGTTCCTGTCATCGTCGCCTATCCCCTCTCGCTCGCTCGCCGGCCGGGCGCCGGCCGACGGCCAGCTGATCCCGCATATGGTCCCCGCGGCGGCAACCGGCGCGGGGCGGGCGAATCTGCCCTGGTGCCCGCGGTGGATATCGGTGTGGAGCATGATAGGGCCGACAGCCGGGCATGGGGCAAGGCGAGACCTGCCGGCTATGCCCGGCTCCTCATCGCGCGGCTCCTCATCACCCGGTGTCGGCCCTGGTCCGTATGCTCGGGGAATGACCGGGACGGCGACGCGTGCGGTCGCCGGGCCGCTGCTGCCCCACCTGCGCCGGGCGCGCGACCACATCGACCGCCGCTACTCCCACGCGCTGGACCTGGACCAGCTCGCGGTGGTGGCGGGCGTCTCCAAGTTCCACTTCGCCCGGTGTTTCGAGGCGACATACGGGGAGACCCCGATCCGCTATCTCACCCGCCGGCGCATCGAGCGGGCCCAGGACCTGCTGCGGGCCGCCAACCTGACCGTGACCGAGATCTGCATGCTGGTCGGGTTCTCCAGCCTCGGGTCGTTCTCGTCACGCTTCGCCCAGCTGACCGGCGAGAGCCCCACCGCCTACCGCGACCGGTGGGCGGCGCGGGGCGGGCCGCACATCCCGGGCTGCTACCTGTTCATGCGCGGCGTGCTCGACCCCTGCGGGACGGCAGGGCAGCCTGCCGGGCCGGATCGCGCAATCTGAGAGAAGCGCTGGCCCGCGGCCCCGGCCTAGGGTCGACCCATGATCACAAATGTCTCACTCGTCACCGTCTACTGCCTCGACCAGGACGTGGCACGCGACTACTACGTCGACGTCCTGGGCTTCGAGCCCCGCACCGACGTCACCATGGGGGAGGGGTTCCGCTGGGTCACGGTCGGCCACCCCAGCCAGCCCGAACTGGAGGTCACCCTGATGACACCGGGGCCGCCGCTCGAGCCGGACGCGGCCGACTTCGTCCGGCGCCAGCTCGAAGCCGGCAAGATGGGCGGCCTCGGGCTCCGGGTGGACGACTGCCGCAAGACCTTCGGGGAGCTCAGCGCCAAGGGAGTCACGTTCCTGCAGGAGCCAGCGGACCGCCCCTACGGCGTGGAGGCGGTCATGCGCGACATCTCCGGCAACTGGCTGGTCCTGGTCGAGCCCCGGGCGTTCACGCCCGGCGACTTCACCTGAGCGCACCGGCGCGGCCGCAGCAGCGGCAGAGCCCCGCGGCAGCGGCAGAGCACGGGAGCCGCATAACGGCTAGCGTGTGGGACCGTGAGCACGCTGATCACCAACATCGGCGAACTGGTCACCAACGCCCCCGCCGCCGGCGACACCGCCGGGCCGGGGCCGTTCGCGGCCATCGCCGGTGCGGCGCTGGTCGTCGATGACGGCCAGGTGGCGTGGACCGGACCGGCCGGGCGCGCGCCCGCCGCCGACGAGATGATCGACTGCGGCGGGCGCGCGGTCCTGCCGGGCTTCGTCGACTCACACGCTCATCTGGTGTTCGCCGGTGAGCGGAGCGCCGAGTTCGCGGCCCGGATGGCTGGCACGCCCTACCGTGCGGGCGGGATCCGCAGCACGGTGGCGGCCACCCGGGAGGCCAGCGACGGGCGGCTGCGGGCGAACGCGGAACGCCTGGCCGCCGAGATGCTGCGCCAGGGCACGACCACCCTGGAATGCAAGTCCGGGTACGGGCTCACGGTCGAGGACGAGCGGCGCAGCGTGGCGGTCGCGGCCGGGATCACCGGCGAGGTGACGTTCCTCGGCGCACACGTGGTGCCACCGGAGTTCGGGGCCGATCCCGCCGCCTACCTGGATCTGGTCTGCGGCCCCATGCTGGCGGCGTGTGCGCCGCATGCCCGGTGGGTCGACGTGTTCTGCGAGCGGGGGGCGTTCGGTGCGGACGAGGCACGCGCCGTGCTGGCGGCAGGGCAGGCGGCGGGGCTGATGCCACGGATACACGCCAACCAGCTGGGGCCGGGGCCGGGGGTGCTGGTCGCGGTCGAGGCGGGCGCTGCCTCCGCCGATCACTGCACCTATCTGACCGGCGCGGACGTGGACGCGCTCGCGGCCGGCACCACGGTCGCCACCTTGCTGCCCGGGGTGGAGTTCTCGACCCGGCAGCCTTACCCGGACGCGCGCCGCCTGCTGGACGCCGGGGTGACGGTCGCGATCGCCACCGACTGCAACCCCGGGTCATGCTTCACCTCCAGCATGCCGCTGTGCATCGCGCTCGCGGTCCGGGAGATGCGGCTCACCACGCAGGAGGCGGTGTGGGCCGCGACCGCGGGCGGTGCCCGCGCGCTGCGCCGCACCGACGTGGGCCACCTCGGAACCGGCGCCCGCGCCGACCTGGTCCTGCTGGACGCGCCCTCGCACGCCTATCCGGCCTACCGGCCGGGTGTGCCGCTGGTCGCCGCTGTCTGGCGGGCGGGCGAACTGGCCGCCGGGGCGGTGCCGCCAGCCTGATCGCGGCGGCCGGTGATCTGAAATCCCCGGCGTGTCGCTAGGGGTACCGGCAGGCGGATTGGGCAGAATACGAGAAGGCCCCTCCATGCATGAGATGGAGGGGCCTTACCCGATCTCACAGCGCCAGACGCCGCTAACTCATGCTCAGCGCCCGTGCCGCTCGATCCACCACCAAGCCGGACACCCGCCTGAGGTCCCAGTTGCCCAGTTCCTCTAGCGTTCCGGGGTGCCCCCCGGGTGGTCCCCGTTTTCGGTGGTGAGAGATTTCTACCCCCCCGCGTGGGACCGCACAAGGGGTTGCGGCCGGCATTTTCAAGATTTTTTAGCCATCCACAAACTGTCCACAGTTAAGCGGACGTTATCCCCCTGTTGCCCTGGATTCTCCACAGGAAGTCCACACCGGGGCGCCCAGCCGGCCGCGGGCTTGATCTTTTAATGCCAGCTGGGCCACGCGAGGGCATGGTGCAACAATTTGAGATCGGCCGCGCACGATAAGAGACGGCACAATAAGAAACGGCTCGCGCACAATAAGGGAAGAGCCCCTCCACGCATGAGATGGAGGGGCCCGCCCGATCTCGCAGCTCAAGCACTGCTAACTCATGCTCAGCGCCCATTCCGCTCGATCCACCACCAAGCCGGACACCCGCCTGAAGTCCCAGTTGCCCAGTTCCTCTGGCGTTCCCGAGGTGCCCCCCGGGAGGTTCCCGTTTTCGGTAGTGAGAGATTTCTACGCCTATCCCGGGCTGCTGCACAAGAGGTTTCGGCCGGCATTTTCAAGATTTTTTAGCCATCCACAAACTGTCCACAGTTCAGCGGAAGTTATCCCCCTGTTGCCTGGGATTCTCCACAAGTAATCCACAGGAGGGCCGCCAGCCATGCAATTCCGTGCCCGATCAGCGACTCTCCGCAGCCGTTGAGGCGGCGCCAGAGGCCACGGCGCGTGGGGTGGTTCCGGGCCTCAGCGGAGCCCGGGGTAGCGGCCGGCGAAGCGGATCAGCGGCTCGCCGGACTCGGCCACGTAGGGCACCCGCAGCACCGAGGCGATGACCAGCAGGTGGTCGCCGGCCGGGACCCGCTGGACGGCCTGGCACTCCAGCGCCGCCACCCCGCCGTCGGGGATGAGGGCGCCGGAGGCGGGGCCGCGCTGGTGCGGCACCCCCTCGAGCAGCAGCCGGGCACCGGGCCGGCCCGCCACCGCGAACCGGCCGGCGAGTGCCCGCTGCCCGGCCGCGAGCATGGTCACCGCGAACCGGTCCACCCGGCCGAGCACCTCGGCCGGGTATGAGCCGGCGATCAGCGAGACGAGCACCAGCGGAGGCGACAGCGACACCGGGCAGAACGCGCTCACCGTGGTCCCGATGTCGTCGCGCCCGTCCGCCACCATCACCAGGGTGACCCCGGTGGGGAACGACGCCAGCGCCTCCGCCAGGCCGTCCACCTGATCGCCGCGCTGCTCTGCCCCGGGCGGCGATTCTGCCCCGGGACGCGGTTCTGCCCCGGGACGCGGTTCTGCCCCGGGCGGCGATCCGCGCCAGCCAGGCACCAGCCGTTCAGTCACTGGACGATCAGGCGGCCGGGCAGCTGCAGCGGCCCGAACGCCGGGAGGCCGGCGCCCGCCGCCAGCCGCCAGAGCGGGCCCCAGCTCTCGGCGAACAGGCCCGCCCGGGCGGCGGCCCGGTCCTCGCTCGATTCCGCCGGGCGCAGCCGGTCCAGCGGGCGGGCGCGCGGGAAGGCCCGCAGCGGCGCGGCGTCCGGCAGGCCGGCCTTGCCCCGGGCGAGCGCCACCGCGTCCGCCAGCCCGCCGAGCTGGTCCACCAGCCCGTTGGCCGCCGCGTCCGCGCCGGTCCACACCCGTCCCCGCGCGACGTCGTGCACCTGGTCCATGGACAGCCCGCGCGCGTCGGCGACCTTGCTGGTGAAGTCCTCGTAGATCCGGTCGAGCCAGCTGTTCAGCCGCGCCCACTCCTCGTCGCTGAACGGGCGCGTCGTGGTGAACATGTCCGCGTGGCGGCCCTCGGTCACCGTGTCGACGCTCACCCCGGCGCGCTGCAGCAGGCTGGCGGTGACCGGCTTGCCGCCGAGCACCC
>DATIXO010000284.1:0-8101 GCA_035518495.1 Streptosporangiaceae bacterium | reverse complement strand
GCCCTGTGGGTCGGCGGCCGGCATCATGGCGGTGCCGCCGAGGTCTTCGCTGGCCTGCTGCCGGGCGCGTGCCTGTGGCCGGGTTCTGGCCTGGGGCCGTGGGCGGGCGGCTGGCTGGGCGTCTGGCGCCCACGCCTGCGGCCCCGGGGCCTCTTCCTGCCAGGTCTGCTGCTGCCAGGCCTGTGGCTCGGCGGCCGGCGGCTCCCAGGTCTGCTGCTGTCCCCAGCCCTGTGGGTCGGCGGCCGGTGGGCCCCAGCCCTGTGGGTCGGCGGCGGGCATCATGGCGGTGCCGCCGAGGTCTTCGCTGGCCTGCTGCCGGGCGCGTGCCTGTGGCCGGGTTCTGGCCTGGGGCCGTGGGCGGGCGGCTGGCTGGGCGTCTGGCGCCCACGCCTGCGGGTCGGCGGCCGGCATGGCCGAGCTGGTGCCTTCGGTGATCCGGGAGGGCCGGGTCCTGGCCTGGGGCCGTGGGCGGGCGGCTGGCTGGGCGTCTGGCGCCCACGCCTGCGGGTCGGCGGCCGGTGCCGCGGTGCCGGTGTTCCCGGTGGCCTGCGGCCCGGGCAGCGCTGTCGGCTCCGCTGCGGCCGGGATCGCGGGAATGGTGAGGGTCCTGGTGACATAGGCAGCCACCTCACCCAGCTCGGCCGACAGCCTGATGGCGCCGGCCCGCAGCTCGTCGGCCTCCCGGGCGGCGGCTTCGCGGATCGCGTCGGCCTGGACAGCCGCCTGCCTCTTCAGCGCCTCGGCTTCCTGCTCGGCCGCACGCGCCGCGTCGGCCTGGTGAGCCGCCCGCCGCCTTATCTCCTCGGCCTCCCGTTCGGCGGCTTCGCGTATCGCGTTGGCCTGGTCCAGCGCCTCCTGCTTGATCCCGGCAGCATGGGTGTCGGCGTCCGACAGGATCCGCTCTGCCAGCCGGACCGAGTCATCGCTCCGGTATCCCCCGGCAGCCTGCATGACGGGGTCGAGCAGCTCGGCCGGGCCGACATCGGTGGTGACGCGGGGCATCTCCCCGGTGCTGAGGCCGACGCCCGACGGCCAGTCCTGACCAGCCGGGGGAGTGAGGACTTGGACCTGGCCATCGCCGACAGCGGCCTCGTAGTACGCCGCCGCGGGCTGCTGGCCCCGCCCCTGGTGCGCCCGTCCGTTCCCGCCGTTGGCCGAAGGCCGCGTCCGCGTCCGCGGCGCGGCCGCCCGCGGCTGCGCCGCCGCCCGGCGGCCATCGTGATGCACCGCGGGCGCCCGCCCGGGCGCGCCGGATCCGCCGCCACCACCTGGCGCGCCGGGGCCATCGTCGCCGAGCGTCCAGTTCGGGCCGGTGGTGCCAGCTGGCCAGCTGGGGTGGTCTTCGCCGTAGGGCCAGCCGGGGCTGGCGCCGCCGCCGGCCTGCCCGTCACCGCCCGCACCCGGCCAGCTGTCGTCGCTGGTGGTCCAGTTCGGGCCGGTGGTGCCAGCTGGCCAGCTGGGGTGGTCTTCGCCGTAGGGCCAGCCGGGGCTGGCGCCGCCGCCGGCCTGCCAGCTGTCGTCGCCGGCCGTCCAGTTCGGCCCGTTGGCGCCGCCTGGCCAGCCGCCGCCGTCGGCCGTCCAGTCCTGCTGGCCGCCCGTCCAGTCCGGGTCGTCGCCGCCAGGATCCTGATATGGCCAGCTTGCGGGGTCGGCACGCATATTGAGTCCTGCTTCCTTACGAGGGAGTCAGTTCTGTCGCTTGCCTGAGGCCCCAGTCTGTCGCGTGCGGGAGGCCCCAGTCTGCCGCTTGGGTGAGGTCCCAGTTCAAAGGCACGGGTCCGCGCCTGCCATCGGCCCGGCAGTCACTGGGTCCGGTCACCGGCCCGGCGGCGGGGAAGGCCGGCCGGGGTGACGGGCTGCTGAGAGTAATCATCTCCGTGGTCTCGTGCCGGGTACATGGGAACTGCGCGGGTCCCCCTCGCCGTGCCCGGAGCCGCATGCCCGGCCACGCGGCGACCGCGCAGTCGCGAACCTGCCGCTCCCGGCTATGGGGAGAACGTTCGCTGGGCTCGGAGGACCTCCCCCGATTCATGCACTTCGCCATGGGCGGGTCTTGGCCTCAATCCGGATCTGCGTAACGGCGTCCGAACACATGCCACCGGTGGCCGGGCCTCAGACCTACGGTGCTCAGGGTCCACGGTGGCCTCCGACAGCGGGACAACACGCACCGAGGCCATCATTGGTCCCGGTGTGGCGAGAGTATCCAAGCCGGCCCTCGCCCTGCGGCAGATTAGGAGGGCAGGTTGCTCACACACCAGGACGGATACCCCCTAAGGGGCCCAAACCAGTTCAGCATCGCCAGAGGCAGTGGGGACGCTGACGGCCAGAAACCTACCCTTCAGTAACGGCTGGTACCCGGGCCGGGGGCTGAGCCCCTCCGGGATGACGCCGCCCGGAACTGCCTGGCATCCACCTTCTAGACGTCTGAACCGGGCCGGTGGTTCACCTGCCGCCGGCCGCCTGTGGTACCGCGGGATGGGAGCGGGCCGGCGCGGCGGAAACAGTCCGGCCGTGGCGGCCCGCCGCCGGGGATCGGGGATCGGGGATCATGGGCCTACACCGTTCACCGCCGAGGAGAGCCCATGGTGATCCCGCTCGCTGGCCGCTCGGTCGCCGCGGTCGCCGGCGCCCTGCTCGTGCTCACCGCCTGGGCCAGCGTCATCGGGACGCTGATCGTGCCCCGCCCGGTCAGCAGCTGGCTGACGCGCTGGGTGGACCGGAGCGTGAACCGGGCGTTCCAGCTGGCGACCGGCGCCATCGCCGATCACCGGCGGCGCGACCTCGTGCTCGCCGCCCAGGCGCCGGCGATCCTGCTCACGCAGCTGATCGCCTGGCTGGGGATCTCCTTCCTCGGGTACACGCTGCTGCTGTGGCCGTTCGAGACCGCGGGCATCACGGCGGCCTTCACCAGCGCCGGGTCGGCGATGTTCACCCTCGGGTTCGCGGTGCCGGCCGGCCCGGCGCCCGCGGCGATCGTGTTCGCCGCCGCCGCGACCGGTCTGGTGATCATCGCCCTGCAGATCGCCTACCTGCCGGTCCTGTATGCGGCGTTCAACCGGCGGGAAACCGAGGTGGCGCTGCTGAACGCGCGGGCCGGCGTCCCGTCCTGGGGGCCGGAGCTGCTGGCCCGCACCCACTACGCGCTGGGATCGGGCGTATCGGCCATCGGCGCCCTGCCCGATCTGTACGCCCAGTGGGAACGCTGGGCCGCCGACGTCACCGAGAGCCACACCACCTACCTGCCGCTGGTGCGCTTCCGCTCGCCCAGGCCGCTGTCGTCCTGGGTGACCGCGCTGCTTGCGGTGCTGGACTCCGCCGCGCTGATCCTGACGCTGTCCCCCAAGTCCGCGCCGGTGGTGCCGGCCCGGCTGTGCCTGCGCAGCGGGTTCCTGTGCTTCCGGCAGATCGCCCAGGCGATGGGCATCGACGTTCCCGACGAGCCCGACCCGGACGGCCAGATCACCCTGAGCTATCAGGAGTTCCTCGACGCGGTCGCCCGGATGCGCGAGGTCGACTTCCCGATCGAGCGCCAGCCCGAGCAGGCCTGGCCCGAGTTCGTCGGCTGGCGGCTCAACTACGAGCAGGCCGCCTATGCGGTGGCCGCCGCCGTCGACGCGGTGCCAGCGATGTGGTCGGGCCCGCGCCGGCGAGACACCACCCCCATCCCGCCCCTGCGCCCGCCGCGCGGCCGGCCGCCCACCTAGGCCGCGGCCGCGATCATCTCCGCCCGAGGACGGCCCGGTACCGGGCAAGGCGCGGGGCATCAGCCTGCGGTCTGATTTGACGGTCTCCCGGTAAGCCGTAGGGGTGCCGGTCTGTCCTTTTCCCGGCCGTGGCCGCAACCGGTCTGGTGGATGATAGGGACGTGGTGCCCAGCTCCAGTGCTGCGTCAGGTGGTGAGTCGGCGTGACCGCGCATCTTCCGCTCGGCGATATCCGCGTCATCGACCTGACGGTCGCGCGCGCGGGCCCGACCTGCGTCCGCCAGCTCGCCGACTGGGGCGCCGACGTCATCCGGGTGGAGCCGCCGGCCGTACGGGCCGCGCCGGGCCCGGATGCCGGCAGCCGGCACGGCTGCGACTTCCAGCACCTGCACCGCAACAAGCGGTCTCTGTCGCTGGACCTGAAGGCGCCCGGGGCGCACGAGGTGCTGATGCGCCTGGTCGACACGGCCGACGTGCTGATCGAGAACATGCGGCCCCCGGTCAAGCACCGGCTGGGCTTCGACTTCGGTACCGTCCACGCGCGGAACCCGCGCCTGGTCTACGGGTCGATCTCCGGCTTCGGCCAGGACGGCCCCTACGCCGGCCGGGGCGGCGTCGACCAGATCGCCCAGGGCATGGGCGGCCTGATGAGCGTCACCGGGTTACCGGGCACCGGGCCGGTGCGCGCCGGGATTCCCGTGTCCGACCTGGCCGCCGGCCTCTACCTCGCCATCGGCGTGCTGGTCGCCCTGCACGACCGGGGCCGGACCGGGACCGGCCGCTGGGTGCAGACCTCCCTGCTGGAATCCATGATCGCGATGATGGACTTCCAGGCGGCCCGCTGGACCATCGACAAGGAGGTTCCGGCGCAGGCCGGCAACCACCACCCGGTCAGCGTCCCGATGGGCTGCTTCGCCTCCGCCGACGGCTACGTCAACATCGCGGGCGCGGGCGGCCGGCTGCTGCCCAGCCTGTGCGAGGCGATCGGGCTGCCTGGCATCCCGGACGACCCGCGGTTCGACACGGCGGCCAAGCGGTCGGCGAACCGGGCCGAGCTCAACGATTTGATTGCCAAACGGCTGCGCACCCGGACCACCGCCGCGTGGGTCGAGACGCTCAACCAGGCCGGCGTGCCGTGCGGGCCGGTCTACCGGATGGACGAGGTGTTCGCCGACCCGCAGGTCGGGCACCTGGCGATGACCGGGTCGGTGGAGCATCCGGCCCTCGGCCGGCTGGACATCCTCCGCAACGCCGTGCGGATGACCGGTGCGCCCGCCACCGTCCGGGCGCCGAGCCCCGGTCTCGGCGCGCACTCCGCCGAAGTGCTCGCCGAGCTGGGCTACCCGCCCGCGGAGATCGACCGGCTCCGCGCCCAGGCAGTGATCTGAAAGGACCCGCATGACGTCACCGAGCCCGCCCACCCGGCACGACACCGGCACCGGGCAGCTGCTTGCCGAGACGGCCGGCGCCGTCGCCGTCGTGACCTTCAACAACCCCGGCAAGCGCAACGCCCTGTCGGGCGAGATCCGGGCCGCGCTGCCGGGCCTGCTGGCAGCGCTCCAGGCGGACACCGATGTCCGCGTCGTGGTCCTCACCGGAGCCGGGGACAAGGCGTTCGCCTCGGGCGCTGACATCTCCGAGTTCGCGCAGCGGCGCACCTCCGCCGCCGCCCGCGCCGAGTACGACCGGGCCGGGGAAGAGCTCAACCGCGCCTGGGCCCGGCTGGACAAGCCCGTCATCGCCATGATCCGCGGGTTCTGCATGGGCGGGGGCCTGCTCACCGCCGTGCAGGCCGACGTCCGCATCGCCTCCGGCGACAGCCAGTTCGGTGTGCCGGCCGCCCGGCTCGGCCTCGGTCCCGGCTTCCCCGGCGTGACGGCCCTGGTGAACCTCATCGGCCCGGCCTGGACCTCGGAGCTGCTGTTCTCAGCCCGGCGGTTCACCGCGGCGGAAGCCCTCCAGATGGGCCTGGTCAACCGGGTCGTCCCGGCCGCGGCCCTGCGGGATGAGGTGATGGCCCTGGCCCGCGGCATCGCGCAGAACGCGCCGCTCACCGTCGCCGCGTGCAAGACCGCGATCCGGGAGGCGGGCCGGCCCCCCGATGGCCGGGACATGGCCCGGGTCGAGGCGATGATGGAGGCCTGCTTCACCTCCGATGACTACCGCGAGGGCCAGCGCGCCTTTGCCGAGAAGCGCCAGCCCGCCTTCACCGGGCGCTGACGCCGTGCCATCCCACAAGCCGCCCAGGGGCCCGGCGGCGGGCAGGCCAGGAGAGCACGGGCCAGGAGAGCACGGGTCAGGAGAGCACGCGGGTCAGCGCCGGCGCCACGTCAGCGAGCCTGCCGAGCGGCTGGCTCAGCCCGCCGCCCCGGCGTGCCAGGGCGGCCGCCGCGGCCGCCGACTCCGCCGTGGGCAGCGGGCACAGCACGTGCAGCCGGCTGATCCCGGTCAGCGCGAGCGCGGGGTCACCGCCGGCGGTCGGCTGGCAGTCGGACATCAGCACCGCCACCCGCTCGTCAGCGGCGGCGCCGGCCAGCTGGCCGGCCGCGGCGCGCAGCGCGGCCGCCAGGTCGGTCACCCCGTGCCCGCGCAGTCCCACCAGGTCGCCGACGAGCTCCCCGGGTGGGCGGCGGGTGCCCTGCGCCTGCAGCACCGTGACGCCGCCACTGAACGCGAGGATCCCGGGCGCCAGCCGCCCGTCGGCCGCCAGGATCACGCTGGCCGCCGCCACCGTCGCTATCGCGACCGCAAGGCCGGACATCGAGCCGCTGGCGTCGATGAGCAGGCACAGCGCGCGGCGCTGGGCGAGCCATGACCGGGTCACCAGGTCGCCGGCTCCCGGCGGCCATGGCGGCGACCAGCGGTCGATGGTGCGGTCCAGGTCGAGATCACCCTCGCCGCGGCCGACGCCGAGCCGGCGGGTGCCCCGGGCCGGCCGCTGGCCGCTGTGGCCCAGCCGGAAGAAGACCCGGGCCGCCAGCCGCTGCGCGGCCGCGCGCAGATCACGGTCGGTGGCCCGGGCGAGGTCGGCCAGGAGCGTCACGGTGGCGTCCGGGCCGGCGGCCAGCAGCCGTGCGAAGGCATCCTCGTCGAGCTGCCCGACCGCCGGTGACACGGCCGCGAAGGACGGGTGCCTGGCCGCCAGCTCGGCGCGGCTGATGGTCCGCCGGGCGCCGGCAGCGCCGCCCGCGCCCCGGTCGCGGCGCAGCGCCGAGGCGGACGCGCGCCGCAGGCCGGTGCCTGCCGCGGGCGGCAGGCGGTCAGCTTTTCCCCGGCCGTCCGGTGCGCCGCCGTCGTGGGTGGTGCCGCCATCGGGGAGCAGGGGCAGCGGCGAGTCCGCCGGCCAGAGCAGGCCCAGCAGCTCATCCAGCACCGACTCCGGGGCCCGGTCGCACCCGTCGGCGATCCGGATCCGCCCGGAGAGCGCGGCGTGCGCCGCGTCGCGGGTGCTCGCCCGAGCCATCCCCTTCTCGCCGCGCAGCCTCGCCAGGCCGGCCAGCAGCAGCACGAGGTCGATCGCGCCCCGCACGGACGCGCCCATCCGCACGTCGGGGTGGTCCCGGGTGGCCCGGGTCAGCGTCACCGCGAAGGCCACCACCTCGCCGCCGCGCCCGGTGGCCGTGGCCGTGATCTCCCGTTCGGCTGCCTCGTCCTGGTAGCCGAGCACCACCCGGCAGATCCGGTCGGCGATGGCGTGGCTCACCCGCGCCGTCCCGATCGCGTCGAACGGGTTCATGGCGGCGACCAGCCGGAACCCGGCGCTGGCCCGCACCGTGCCGAGCCTGGGCACCGCGATCTCGCCCTCGGTGAGCACCGTGATCAGGACGTTGAGCGTCTCCTCCGGCACCCGGTTGAACTCCTCCAGGTACAGCAGGGCGCCGGACCTCATCGCCCGCAGCAGCGGCCCGTCGGTAAAGCTGGCCGGCACGTACCCCTCGTTCAGCACCTGCGCGGGGTCGTACTGGCCGACCAGCCGGGCCGGGGTGAGCTCGGCGTTGCCCTCGGCGAAGACCACCGCCTGGCCCGCCTGGCGGGCGATGTCGCGCAGCAGGGTGGACTTGCCGGTGCCCGGCGGCCCCTCGATCACCACGTGCCGGCCGGCGTCCAGCGCTACGGTGAGCACCTCGCGCTCCCGCCGCAGCCCCACGATGGGCGGGGCCCGGCCCGCCCCGCCCATCGGCGCGGCGGGCGGATCAGGCTCAGGAGCCGCCATACACGATCACGCCGCGGACGTTCTTGCCGTCCAGCAGGTCCTGGTACCCCTGGTTGACCTGGTCGAGGGTGTAGGTGGTGGTGATCAGCTCGTCCAGCTTCAGGTCGCCGGACCGGTAGAGCTCCACCATCCGCGGGATGTCGTGGAACGGGTCGCCGGAACCGAACAGGCTGCCCTGGATGCGC
>DATIXO010000283.1:0-8686 GCA_035518495.1 Streptosporangiaceae bacterium | reverse complement strand
CGCCGCCGACCTGCTCGCGCTGACCCTGCTCACGCCGCCGGGGGAGCTGGGCGCCGACATCGCGATCGGCACCACCCAGCGGTTCGGCGTCCCGATGGGGTTCGGCGGGCCGCACGCCGCCTACATCGCGGTCCGCGAGGGACTGCGCAGGCAGCTGCCGGGCCGGCTGGTGGGCGTGTCCCTGGACGCCGACGGCCACCCGGCCTACCGGCTGGCCCTGCAGGCCCGGGAGCAGCACATCCGCCGGGAGAAGGCGACCAGCAACATCTGCACCGCGCAGGTCCTGCTGGCCGTCATCGCCGGGATGTATGCCGCCTACCACGGCCCGGACGGGCTGGCCGCGATCGCCCGCCGGGTGCACGGCAAGGCGGCCACGCTGGCGGCGACCCTGCGGGCCCAGGACGTCGTGGTGGATTCCGCCGCGTTCTTCGACACCATCGCCCTCCACGGGCTGCCCGGCGGGGCAGCGGCGGCGGTGGAACGGGCGCGCCGGGCCGGGTACAACCTCTACCTGGCGGGCCCGGACACGGTCCAGGTCGCCTGCGACGAGACGACCACCGACGACCATCTGCGGGAGGTCGCCGCCGCGCTGGCCGACCGCCCGGCCGGGGAGGTGAGCCTGGCCGAGGGCCGGGAGGAGCTCCCGGCGGCCCTGCGGCGGACCTCGCCCTACCTCACCCACGCGGTGTTCCACGAGCACCGCAGCGAGACGGCCATGCTCCGTTACCTGCGCCGGCTGGCCGACCTCGACATCGCCCTGGACCGGTCCATGATCCCGCTGGGCTCGTGCACGATGAAGCTGAACGCGGCGGCGGAGATGGAGGCCATCACCTGGCCCGAGTTCGCCGACCTGCACCCCTTCGCCCCGCCGGAGCAGGCCCGCGGCTACGCGGAGCTCATCGGCGGCCTGGAGGCCTGGCTGGCCGCGATCACCGGCTACGACGCGGTGTCGCTGCAGCCGAACGCCGGGTCACAGGGGGAACTGGCCGGCCTGCTGGCGATCCGCCACTACCACCGCGACCGCGGCGACGCCGGCCGCGACGTGTGCCTGATCCCCGAGTCGGCGCACGGCACGAACGCGGCCAGCGCGGTGCTCGCCGGACTGCGGGTGAGCGTGGTCAAGTGCGGCGGCGACGGCGCCATCGACGTCGGCGACCTGCAGGCGAAGCTGGCCGAGCACGAGGGGCGGGTGGCCGCGATCATGCTGACCTACCCGTCCACGAACGGCGTCTTCGAGACGACCGTGACCGACGTGTGCGACCTCGTGCACGCCGCGGGCGGCCAGGTGTACGTGGACGGCGCCAACCTCAACGCCCTGGTGGGGCTGGCCCGGCCGGGCCGGTTCGGCGCCGACGTCTCCCACCTCAACCTGCACAAGACGTTCTGCATCCCGCACGGCGGCGGCGGCCCCGGGGTGGGGCCGGTCGCGGTGCGGGCGCACCTCGCCCCGTTCCTGCCCGGCAGCGCCGCACCGGGCGCCAGGCGCGAGACCGGCACCGGCCCGGTAGCGGCGGCGCCCTACGGCTCGGCGGGCATCCTGCCGATCTCCTGGGCCTACATCGCGATGATGGGCGCCGACGGCCTGCGCCGGGCCACCCAGGTGGCGATCCTGGCCGCCAACTACGTGGCGAAGCGGCTGTCGCCCCACTTCCCGGTGCTCTACACCGGCCAGGGCGGGCTGGTCGCCCACGAGTGCATCATCGACCTGCGCCCGGTCAGCCGGGAGAGCGGCGTCACCGTGGAGGACGTGGCGAAGCGCCTGATCGACTACGGGTTCCACGCGCCCACCATGTCGTTCCCGGTGGCGGGCACGCTCATGGTCGAGCCGACCGAGAGCGAGAATCTGGCCGAGCTGGACCGGTTCTGCGCGGCGATGATCGCGATCCGGCAGGAGATCGGGCGCGTCGAGAGCGGCGCCTGCGACCCGCAGGACAACCCGCTCCATAACGCCCCGCACACGGCGTCCATGCTGCTCGCCGCCGACTGGAAGCACCACTACGAGCGGGAGGAGGCGGCGTACCCGCTGCCGGGCGACCGCCGGGCCAAGTACTGGCCCCCGGTGCGGCGGATCGACCAGGCCTACGGCGACCGCCACCTGGTCTGCGCCTGCCCGCCACCGGAGGCCTTCGAGGACTGAAGGTGCCCGGGCAGGAGATCACGGCCGTCGTCTTCGACCTCGGCGGGGTGCTGCTCGACTGGGACCCGCGGCACCTGTACCGGCGGCTGTTCGCCGACCCGGCCGAGATGGAGGACTTCCTCGCCCGCATCTGCACCCCCGACTGGCACCGTGCGCACGACCTGGGGGAAAACGTCACCCGGTCATGCCGCCGCCTCGCCCGGCAGCACCCCCGCTACCGGGACATGATCATGGCGTGGGCGGACCCGGCGGACGAGATGGCCGCCGGGCAGATCGACGAGGCGGTCGGCGTGCTCGCCGAGCTGAAGGAGCGCGGCGTGCGGTGCCTGGTGCTGTCCAACATGGAGCCGGCCACGTTCGCCGCCCGGCAGGGCCGGTTCGCCTTCATGAACTGGTTCGACGGGTATGTCATCTCCGGGCTCGAGGGGGTGGCCAAGCCGGACCCGCGGATCTTCCAGCTGCTGCTGAGCCGCTACCAGCTGGCGCCGGCGGCGACCGTCTTCATCGACGACTCACCGGTCAACATCCGGGCCGCCCGCGCCCAGGGCATGATCGCCGTGCAGTACCCCCCGGCGGGCGGGCTCAGGAACCAGCTGCGCTCGCTCGGCGTCACCGCCCTGAGCCCGGCCCTGCCATAGAGTTGCTGCGTGACGGATCCGCACGCCTACCGGCCGGCCCCGGGCTCGGTCCCCGAGTCCCCGGGGGTCTACCGGTTCCACGACGGCCGCGGGCGGGTCATCTACGTCGGCAAGGCAAAGAACCTGCGGGCCAGGCTCAACTCCTACTTCGCCGATTTCGCCGGGCTGCACCCGCGCACCCAGTCGATGCTCACCTCGGCGGCGGGGGTGGACTGGACCGTCGTCGGCACCGAGGTCGAGGCGCTCCAGCTGGAGTACTCCTGGATCAAGGAGTTCGACCCCCGTTTCAACGTGCGCTACCGGGACGACAAGAGCTACCCCTACCTTGCGGTCACCATGGACGAGGATTACCCCCGGGTCATGGTGATGCGGGGCGCGAGGCGGCGCGGCACCCGCTACTTCGGCCCCTACTCCCACGCCTGGGCCATCAGGGAGACCGTCGACACGCTGCTGCGGGTGTTCCCGGTCCGGACCTGCTCGGCCGGGGTGTTCAAGCGCGCCCGCCAGATCGGGCGGCCGTGCCTGCTGGGTTACATCGGCAAGTGCTCGGCGCCCTGCGTGGAGCGGATCGGCCAGGCCGAGCACCGCCGCCTGGCCGAGGAGTTCTGCGACTTCATGGCCGGCCAGACCGCCCGGTTCACCCGCAGGCTGGAAACGGAGATGCGGGCCGCGGCCGCGGCGCAGGAGTACGAGCGGGCCGCCCGGCTGCGCGACGACATCCGGGCCCTGGAGCGGGCGCTGGAGAAGCAGGCGGTGGTCCTGCCCGACGGCACCGACTGCGACGTCATCGCGCTTGCCGGGGACCAGCTTGAGGCCGCCGTGCAGGTCTTCTACGTCCGCGGCGGGCGGGTCCGGGGGCAGCGCGGATGGGTCGTGGACAAGGTCGAGGAGGTCAGCGACGGCGAGCTCGTCGAGCACTTCCTGAGCCAGGTGTACGGCGGGGACAGCGTGGCCGGCAACGGGTACCTGCCCGGGACTCCTGCGTCTGGCCGGAAGGGAACCTTCCGGCCAGACGCGGACGGCACGGGCCCCACCGTCCCGCGCGAGGTGCTCGTCCCGGTACTGCCGCCCGGCGCCCAGGCGGTGGAGGAGTGGCTCGCGGCCCGGCGGGGGAGCCGGGTCAGCCTGCGGGTGCCGCGCCGCGGTGACAAGAGGGCGCTGCTCGACACCGTGGCGCGGAACGCGGCCGAGTCGCTGGCGCTGCACAAGACGCGCCGGGCCAGCGACCTGACCACCCGCAGCCTGGCCCTGAACGAGATCACCGACGCGCTGGGGCTGGAAGCGGCCCCGCTGCGGATCGAGTGCTACGACGTGTCGAATCTGCAGGGCACGCACGTGGTCGCCGCCATGGTGGTCTTCGAGGACGGGCTGGCGCGCAAGAGCGAATACCGCCGGTTCAGCGTCCGGGGGACCGGCGGCGAGGGCGACGTCGCCGCCGTGCACGAGGTCATCACCCGCCGGTTCCGCCGGTACCTGGAGGAGCGTGAGGCCACCGGCGAGCTCGATGTGCTGGGCGATCCGGTGGGCGGCACCGGCGACCACGAGCTCCGCCAGCGGAAGTTCGCCTACCAGCCCAACCTGGTGGTGATCGACGGCGGGCCGGCCCAGGTGGCCGCGGCCGTCTCGGCGCTGGCGGAGCTGGGCATCGACGACGTCGCGGTCTGCGGGCTGGCCAAGCGGCTGGAAGAGGTCTGGCTGCCCGGCGAGGACGCGCCGGTGATCCTGCCCCGCAGCAGCGAGGGCCTCTACCTGCTGCAGCGCGTGCGGGACGAAGCGCACCGCTTCGCCATCACCTACCACCGGGCCAAGCGGTCGAAGGCGCTCGCCGTCAGCGAGCTTGACGGTGTGCCGGGCCTGGGCCCCGCCCGCCGGGCTACGCTGCTACGGCGCTTCGGCTCGGTCCGGCGGATCGCCGCGGCCACCCCGGCGGAGCTGGCGCTGGTGCCCGGCATCGGGCCGCACCTGGCCGAGGCGGTCCTGGCCGCCCTGCGGCCAGTGGCGGACAGCGCCGGGACCGCCGGGAAGGGGACGCCGTGACAGGCAGGGGGATGCGGGGATGGGCCAGGGCATGACCGGACGCGAGCCGCCAGGGCCGGGCAGCGGCGCCCCGGCCACCGACATCGTGATCATCACCGGGATGTCGGGCGCTGGCCGGAGCACGGCCGCCAAGGCGCTGGAGGACCTGGACTGGTTCGTCATCGACAACCTGCCGCCGGGCCTGCTTCCCACGATGATCAGCCTGGCCCGCCGCGCGGAGGGGGCGCTGCCGCGGATCGCCGCCGTGATGGACGTGCGCAGCCGCGCCTTCACCAGCGATCTCCAGTCCGCCATCAGCGAGCTCGCCGCGCGGGGCGTCCGGCCCCGGGTGGTCTTCATGGAGGCCGCGGACGACACGCTGATCCGCAGGTTCGACAGCGTGCGCCGCCCGCACCCGCTGCAGGAGGACGGCCGGGTGGTGGACGGGATCGCGGCCGAGCGGGAGCTGCTGCGGACCCTGCGCGGCGAGGCGGACCTGGTGCTCGACACGTCCGCGCTCAACGTGCACGAGCTACGGGCCAGGCTGCAGGACTTCTTCGGCGGCGGCCCGGCGGAGGGCCCCCGGGTCAGCGTGGTGTCGTTCGGCTACAAATACGGCCTGCCGGTGGACGCCGACCTGGTCGCTGACTGCCGGTTCCTGCCCAATCCGCGCTGGATCGAGGCGCTCGCCCCGCTGACGGGGCAGGATGAAAGGGTCAGGGAGTATGTGCTCAGCCAGCTGGGCGCCGCAGATTTCCTCGACGCCTACCTCACGGCACTGCGGGTGACCCTGGCCGGCTACGAGCGTCAGGGGAAGAAGTACGTGACTCTCGCGATCGGCTGCACCGGCGGCAAGCACCGCAGCGTGGCGATGGCCGAGCACATCGCCGAGCGGCTGGAGGAAACCGGACTGGGCATTCAGGTGGTGCACCGCGACCTGGGGCGTGAGTGACGGCGAGGGGCAACGCGCACAGGCCGGGCGGGGGAGGCGGCGGCGATGAGCCCGGGGCAGCGGTGACGGCGGCCGGGCCCGGCCGGCCAGCGGGCGTGGTCCCGGCCGTGCGGCCGCTGAACCCGCGGGTGGTGGCGCTCGGCGGGGGCCACGGGCTGTTCGCCTCGCTGTCCGCGCTGCGCCGGGTGACCCGCCAGCTCACCGCGATCGTCACCGTGGCCGACGACGGCGGGTCCAGCGGCGTGCTCCGCCGCGACTTCGGGGTGCTGCCCCCTGGCGACCTGCGGATGGCGCTGGCCGCCCTGTGCGGCGACGACGCCTGGGGCACCACCTGGAGCCGGGTGGTGCAGCACCGGTTCGCCGGCGACTCCGGGCTTGGCGGGCACGCCGTCGGCAACGTGCTCATCGTGGCGCTGTGGGAACTGCTCGGGGACACCGTCCAGGGCCTGGACTGGGTGGGCCGGCTGCTCGGCGCGCACGGCCGGGTGCTGCCGATGGCGTCGGTCCCGCTGGACCTGGCCGCCGAGGTCCAGGGGGCCGACCCCGCGCGCCCGGGCGCCCTCAGCACCGTGCGGGGCCAGGCGGCCTGCGCCGCCACCACCGGGCGGGTCCGGTCCATCTCGCTGATCCCGGCCGACCCGCCCGCCTGCCCGGAGGCGGTGGCCGCGATCCGCAGCGCGGACTGGGTGATGCTCGGGCCTGGCTCCTGGTTCACCAGCGTCCTGCCCCACCTGCTGGTCCCGGAGCTGGCCGACGCGCTGCTCACCACCCCGGCGCGCCGCGTGGTGGCGCTGAACCTGGTCCCGCAGCCGGGCGAGACCGAGGGATTCTCACCGCATACGCACCTGGAAGTGCTCGCGGACCACGCGCCGGAGCTTACCGTGGACATCGTGCTGGCCGACCGCGGCGCGGCGGGCGGGACGGTGCCACAGCTGGAGAAGGCGGCCGGGCTGCTGGGCGGCAGGCTGGTGCTGGCGGATCTGGCGATGCGGGACGGCTCGCCGCGCCATGATCCGCGGCAGCTGGCGGGGGCGTTCGCGGAGATCTTCGAGGGGGAGTGAGCCGATGGCCATGACCAGCCAGGTGAAGGACGAGCTGAGCCGGGTGACCGTGCTCAAGCCGTGCTGCCGTAAGGCAGAGGTCTCCACGCTCCTGCGTTTCGCCGGCGGCCTGCACCTGGCGGCCGGCCGGATCGTGGTCGAGGCCGAACTGGACACCGGCGCCGCGGCCCGCCGGCTGCGGAAGGACGTGGCCGAGGTGTTCGGCCACTCCTCCGAGCTGATCGTGCTGGCCCCGAGCGGGCTGCGCAAGGGCAACCGCTACCTGGTCCGGGTGCGCAAGGACGGCGAGAGCCTGGCCCGGCAGACCGGCCTGGTGGACAGCCACGGGCGGCCCGTCCGCGGCCTGCCCCGGCAGGTCGTGGCCGGCACCACCTGCGACTGCGAGGCCGCCTGGCGGGGCGCCTTCCTGGCCCACGGCAGCCTGACGGGCCCCGGCCGGTCGATGGCGCTGGAGGTCACCTGTCCCGGCCCCGAGGCCGCGCTCGCCCTGGTCGGGGCGGCCCGGCGGCTGAAGATCCACGCCAAGGCCCGGGAGGTGCGGGGGGTCGACCGGGTGGTGGTGCGGGACGGGGACGCGATCAGCGCGCTGCTGACCCGGCTCGGCGCGCATGACAGCGTGCTCGCCTGGGAGGAGCGGCGGATGCGGCGTGAGGTCCGGGCGACCGCGAACCGGCTGGCCAACTTCGACGACGCCAACCTGCGCCGCAGCGCGCGGGCCGCGGTCGCGGCGGGCGCGCGGGTGGAGCGGGCGCTGGAGATCCTGGGCAGCGACGCGCCGGAGCATCTCACCGTGGCCGGCCAGCTGCGGATCGAGCACCGGCAGGCCAGCCTGGAGGAACTTGGCCAGCTGGCGAGCCCGCCGCTGACCAAGGACGCGATCGCCGGCCGGATCAGGCGGCTGCTGGCCATGGCGGACAAGCGCGCGCGCGAGGAGGGCATTCCCGGCACCGAGGCGCACCTGACGCCGGACATGCTGCTGCCCTGAGGGACCTTCGGCCCGGCACCGATGGCCATGGGCCTTTCCGGGCTCCGGGCGGCTCGCAGGTAGGGTTTCCAGCAGCGGGAATTGTGTCCGGTAGGGTCTACTGCTCGGGGCGCGCCCGGACGACATCGCAGCTACCGATGAGGAGATCAGGACCGTGACCATCCGCGTAGGCATCAACGGCTTCGGCCGGATCGGGCGCAACTTCTGGCGCGCGGTGCACGCCGCCCCCGGCCGTGATATCGAGATCGTGGCCGCCAACGACCTCGGCAACATGGCCACCTTCGCGCACCTGCTCAAGTACGACACCGTGCTGGGCACACTGGATGTCGACGTCCACGCCGCCGACGGCGCCATCGTGGCGGGAGACAAGCGGATCAGCTGGCTCGCCGAGCGGGACCCGGCCGCGCTGCCGTGGCGCGATCTGGGGGTCGACGTGGTGATCGAGTCGACCGGCCACTTCACCAAGGGCGACGACGCCCGCAAGCACCTGGCGGCCGGGGCGAAGAAGGTCATCATCTCCGCCCCCGCCAAGGGGGAGGACATCACGCTCGTGATGGGGGTCAACGACGACGCCTACGACCCGGCCCAGCACGACATCATCTCCAACGCGTCCTGCACCACCAACTGCGTGGCGCCGCTGGCCAAGGTGCTGCTGGACAACTTCGGCATCGTCAAGGGCCTGATGACCACCATCCACGCGTACACCAACGACCAGGTGATCCTGGACTTCATGCACAAGGACCTGCGCCGGGCCCGCGCCGCCGCGCAGAACATCATCCCCACCACCACCGGGGCCGCCCGGGCGACCGCGCTGGTGCTGCCCGAGCTCAAGGGCAAGCTGGACGGGATGGCGATGCGGGTGCCGGTGATGGACGGCTCGGTCACCGACCTGGTGGT
>DATIXO010000282.1:0-23487 GCA_035518495.1 Streptosporangiaceae bacterium | reverse complement strand
CCGGCTGCTGGAGACGCTGCTGCGGCTGCGCGACCTCGGCAACACGCTGATCGTGGTCGAGCACGACGAGGACACCATCCGCGCGGCGGACTGGGTGGTCGACATCGGCCCGGGCGCCGGCGAGCACGGCGGCAAGATCGTCGTGTCGGGGCCGCTGGCCGACCTGCTCGCCAGCAAGGATTCGCTGACCGGCGCCTACCTGACCGGGCGGGAGGAGATCCCGCTGCCCGCCACCCGCCGCAAGCCCAGCCGCGGCAAGGAGGTCGTGGTCAAGGGGGCCAGCGAGCACAACCTGCGCTCGGTGGACGTGGCGTTCCCGCTCGGCTGCCTGGTCGCGGTCACCGGGGTGTCGGGCTCGGGGAAGTCCACCCTGGTCAACGACATCCTCTACAGCGCGCTGGCCAAGGAGCTGCACGGCACCAGGATCGTGCCCGGGCGGCACACCAGGGTGACCGGGACGCACCTGCTGGACAAGGTGGTGCACGTCGACCAGGGCCCCATCGGCCGCACCCCGCGCTCCAACCCGGCCACCTACACCGGGGTGTTCGACCACGTCAGGCGGCTGTTCTCGCAGACCACCGAGGCCAAGATCCGCGGCTACCAGCCGGGGCGGTTCTCGTTCAACGTCAAGGGCGGCCGGTGTGAGGCCTGCTCAGGCGACGGCACGATCAAGATCGAGATGCAGTTCCTCCCGGACGTCTACGTCCCGTGCGAGGTCTGCCACGGCGCCCGGTACAACACCGACACCCTCGCGGTCCACTACAAGGGCAAGACCATCGCCGACGTGCTGGACATGCCGATCGAGGAGGCGGCCGAGTTCTTCGAGGCCATCCCCGCCATCCACCGGCACCTGAAGACGCTGACCGACGTCGGCCTGGGGTACGTCCGGCTCGGGCAGCCCGCGCCCACCCTGTCCGGCGGCGAGGCGCAGCGGGTGAAGCTCGCCTCGGAGCTACAGCGGCGTTCCACCGGCCGGACCATCTACGTGCTGGACGAGCCCACCACCGGGCTGCACTTCGAGGACATCCGCAAGCTGCTGGGGATGCTCGGCCGGCTGGTCGAGGGCGGCAACACGGTCATCGTGATCGAGCACAACCTCGATGTGATCAAGACCGCGGACTGGGTGATCGATCTCGGGCCCGAGGGCGGGTCACGCGGCGGCGCCGTGGTCGCGACCGGCACCCCCGAGCAGATCGCCGTGGCCGAGGAAAGCTACACCGGCCAGTTCCTCAAGAAGATCCTGGACGTATAGGGGCGGGCCTGCTGGGACGGTGTCCCGGTGGGCTCCGCTGGGGCGGTGTCCCGGTGGGCTCCGCTGGCTGGCGGTCGACGGCTGGCGGTTCCCACCGTCGGCCCGAGGCGCGCCCGTGCCACCGGGCGTGGGGCACGCTACGCCTGCGGCTCCCACCGGGACACCGCTAGCTCACAGCGCGGCTCTCCGTGGGATGCCCGCTCAGGGGGCCGCGGCTTCCACCGGGGACACCGATAGCCCACAGCGCGGCTTTCCGCGTGGTGCCTCGCTTATGGGGCCGCGGCTGCTACCCGGGACGCCGCTGGCTCACGGCGCGGCTCTCCGCGGAATGCCGCACGGTCATGGGGGTGTGGCGCTGGCCGGGAGGCGACTGCCCGGCGGCCTGCGGGCTACGCTGCCGGGGTGGAGATCGGGACCAG
Source organism: Streptosporangiaceae bacterium (assembly GCA_035518495.1). Taxonomy (GTDB): domain Bacteria; phylum Actinomycetota; class Actinomycetes; order Streptosporangiales; family Streptosporangiaceae; genus UBA9676. Next base: position 21,816 of record DATIXO010000282.1, on the reverse strand, counting down.
CGAGGGGCCTGCGCGGGTGGAGGTGGGCCGGCCCGCGGCGGGGGAGCCCGTCTTCCTGCTGGTGCTGACGCATGGGGCGGGCGGTGAGCCGGACTCGCCGGACCTGCTCGCGGTCGCGGGTGTGGCCTCGCGGCTTGGCGGGGTGGTCGCCCTGGTTACCCAGCCTTACCAGGTCAAGGGGCGGCGGGCGCCGGGGGCGACGGAGCGGCAGGACGCCGCGTGGGTGGAGGTGGTCGCCGCCGTGCGGGCGGCGGCCGGCCCGGGCCTGCCGCTGATCCAGGGCGGGCGCAGCAACGGCGCGCGGGTCGCCTGCCGCACCGCTGGCGCGGTCGGCGCCCTGGCCGTGATCGCCCTTGCGTTCCCGCTGCATCCGCCGGGCCGCCCGGACCGGTCACGGGCCGCCGAACTGGCCGCCGCGGGAACGGACGTGCTGGTGGTGAACGGCGACCGTGACCCGTTCGGGGTCCCGGAGAGCAGCGGGAGGATCCGGGTGGTGGTGCTGGCGGGGGAGTCGCACGCCCTGTCCGCCCGCCCGGCCGAGGCCGGGCGGGCCGCTGAGCGCTGGCTGAGGGGGCTGCTTGCCGCGGACGGTGTGACCGGCTGAACGGGTCAGGCGGCCGGAGCCGACGGGGCCGATGGCGCCGACGGCGAGCCCGGCGGCGGTGTCACCGGCTTTTCGCGCAGATCAGTGGGCCGGTGAGGGGCGATGGTTCCGCCATCGGGGAGCAGCTCCCCGGTGTCCTCGAAGACGACGATGCCGTTGCAGAGCAGGCTCCAGCCTTGCTCGGGGTGGCTGACAACGGTCCGGGCCGCCTCACGGTCCGGCGCGGTCGCGTCCGGACACGGTGGCGTGTGCGGGCACATGTGTGTGCCTCCTGGTCACGATCGAACTGTGGCTTGCTGGCAGACCAGTGTGCTGGATGGGGCGGAAGCTCGACATAGCCCGTTGTGACTGTTCGTTCAGTCGAACTTCCTGGTCATCTCAGTAACAAGCTGCCATTTATGATTACTTAGAGTGATAAAAATCTTATCCTGATCGGCGGGGGCACCACACCGGGTTTCCCCCCGTGCATTCATCGTATGGCGCCCTGTGACCAGCAGGCGCCAGAAACCGCGGACACGCCGTAGCTGGCCGGATGCGGCCGCGGCAGCCGCCCGCCTGCCGCGCCGGGGAGCTGTCCCGGTCAGACGGCGGGCGTGCGAGGGAGGCGGACTATGCCGGTCAGGCGATGGCTCTCGCGCAGGGTCAGCAGCCGCTCCGCCTCCATCGTCCAGGCACGTACGGGGGAGGTGGCCATCGCCTTGCGCCGGTAGATACGGTCCTCGTAGCCCCGCGGCCCGATCTCCGCGCGCTGCGACGCGAACGCGGCCCGCATGGCCGCCGTGAGGGCGTCGTCGAGGCGCTTGCCGAGCTTGTGCAGGTCGGCCAGGGCCGCCCCGTCCGCCTGCGCGGTGCGCAGGGCGTCCTCGGCGGACCGCGCCTGCGCGAGCAGGTCCTCGAACTGACCGGCCAGGGCGACATCGGCGGCATGCTTGGCCGCCGATTCCTTGCTCACGGGCTTGCGCTTGACGATCACGGCGCTCAGCCTAGTGCAGGCGGCGAGTGCTGCCGGTCCGGGTGCTCGCGAACGGGTGCCGCGTGAGCGGCACGGCGGGAATCCCGCCAGCAACGGCAGGGGACGTCAACGCGCGAAGTAGTGCCAGCCGAGCCACCACCAGCCGAGCAGGATGAGCACCCGGCCGATCCGGGGGCGCATCAGGTAACCGAGCCACTGGCCCAGGGTGGGGATCCGGCTGCCCGGCCGCCGGGCGAGGAACTCCAGCAGGAATATGGCCGCGATCACGATGGCGAAGCCGGCGATGGTGATGGCGCGGGTAGACATGATCATCACCGGCGCACCAGCGCCCATCCGGCCAGGATCCACAGCAGGATCGCCGCGCTCTTGACGATGTGCGGGCCGATCAGGGGGTTGACCAGGTCGGTCAGCGACGGGTGCCAGGGCAGCGAGTTGTCCCTGAACGCGGAGGCCTCCCACTCGAACAGGGCGGCGACCACGATCACCCAGTAGGACATCCCGGTGGCGTCGAGCCTGTCGGGCGGGGGGATGCGCCGCGGCGGCCACCCGTAGGCGATGGCGGCGAGAACCACGCCGGGTATCAGCACACACACCAGTGCGGTGGTGGAGAACGGCGCGGCGGAGCCGGCCGCCCAGGCATAGCCGGCCAGCACGGCGCCGATGGCCGCGGCGCGTACCCGGCTCCCGCGGCGGCCTGGCCGCAGCGGGAACCCGGGGCGCTGGCCAAGGCTGTCATGCCCGCGGGGGACGTCCTCTGTCGCCATTGCATCTCCCCCCTCAGAATCTCACTCAGCGCTCATGAGCGGCAAACGGCCACCCCCGCCGCAGCATCGTCCTCGCCTGCCGTTTCCGGCGCGGCTGGTGCCCGGCCGGGGGACACGCGTCCGGCCCGGCCGGGGCCGTGCCCGGCGCGGCTGATATCCGGCCCGGCCGGGACTGCCGTCACTGGCGCCGGCGCTGACGTCAGGCCAGGGTCTTGCGCCAGCTGGCGTGCAGCGCGGAGAACCTGCCCCGGCCGGCCAGCAGGCGGCTGGGCGGGCCATCCTCGGCGATGCGGCCGTCCTCGATCACCAGCACCCGGTCGGCGATCGCGACGGTGGACAGCCGGTGGGCGATGATGAGGGCGGTGCGCCCGGCCAGGATAGTGCGCAGCGCCGCCTGCACGGCGCGCTCGCCCGGGATGTCGAGGAGCGACGTCGCCTCGTCCAGGACGAGCACGGCGGGGGCGGCCAGGAAGGCGCGCGCGAACGAGATCAGCTGGCGCTGGCCGGCGGACAGCCGCCCGCCCCGCTTGCCCACCTCGGCGTCGTAGCCGTCAGGCAGCGAGGTGATGAAGCGGTCGGCGCCGATCGCCGCCGCGGCCGCCTCGATGTCCTCCCGGCCCGCGCCGGGCTTGCCCAGCCCGATGTTGTCCGCGATGGAGCCGCTGAACAGGAAGCCCTCCTGGGTGATCAGCACGATCTCGTGCCGCAGCCGGGCGTCGGACAGGTCGCGCAGGTCCGTGCCGTCGAGCAGGATCTGTCCCTCGCTCGGGTCATAGAACCGCGCGAGCAGCCGGGCGATGGTGGTCTTGCCCGCCCCGGTCTCGCCGACCAGCGCCACCGTCTGCCCGGCCGGGATGACCAGGTCCAGCCCGGGCAGCACGGTATCGCCCCGGTAGCCGAACCGCACCGCTTCGAACCGCACCTCCCGGCCGCCGCCGTGGCGGTCGGCGAGGCTGGCGCTGGCGGCGGGCTCGGCCACCGCGGGCGGTTCCTCCAGCACCCCGGAGATCTTCTCCAGCGCGGCCGCCGCCGACTGGAACGTGTTGTAGAACTGCGACAGGTCCTGCAGCGGGTCGAAGAACCGCTGCAGGTACAGCAGGAACGTGGCCAGCACGCCGACCTTGATGTCCCCGTCCATCACCCGCAGCCCGCCGTACAGCAGGACCGCCCCGGTGGCGAGGTTGCCGATCATCGTGATCGAGGGGGAGTACACCGCGATCAGCCGCGACGAGCGCAGTGACGCCGCGGCGTACCGCCCGTTCAGCTCGGAGAAGATCTCCTCGTTGCGGCGCTCACGGCGGAACGCCTGGACGGCGCGGATGCCCGCGAACGTCTCCACGAACGCCACGATGATCTGCGCGATCGCTTCCCTGCTGCGCCGGTAGGCGATCGCGGACTCGCGCCGGAACCACCAGGTGAGCACCGCCAGCGGGCCGAACCCGGCCAGCACGACCAGTGCCAGCGGCCAGTCGAGCAGCAGCATCCCGATGCCGACCAGCAGCAGGGAGAACACCGCCGACACCAGCGAGTCCAGGCCGTCCTCGAACAGGTCCGAGATCGAATCGACGTCGGAGACCTGCCGGGAGATGACGCGGCCGGAGGTGTAGTGCTCGTGGAACGCGACCGGCAGCCGCTGGAAGTGCGCGAACAGCCGCTGGCGGAGCTCGAGCACCACGTCCTCGCCCAGCCTGCCGATCAGCCCGACAAAGGCACGGGTGGCGACCGCCTGGATGGCGACCGCGGCGAAGAACGCGGCCACGATGACCGCCAGCGGGGCCAGGTCGCCGCCGTGGATCAGCGGCGGGATGCCCTGGTCGATGCCGACACCGACCAGCCACGGCCCGGCCAGCGCGGCCAGGTTCGCGGTCACCACCAGGGCCAGCGCACCAGCCACCATCCGCTTGTGCGGCCGCAGCAGGTCGGTCAGCAGCCGCCTGGCCCGCCGCCGCAGCAGCGCGGACACGCCCGCGGTGAGCTGGTCGGTCTCCTCGGCGGCGATGCCGTGCCAGGTGCCCGCGGTCATCCCGCCACCTTCTCCCCGGCATCGCTCTCCCCGGCGCCGGCGCCGCTGTCGCCGCCCTCGCCAGCGGCGCCGCTCATCAGGTCGCGGTAACGGGGATGGGCCCGGAGCAGCTCGGTGTGGGTCCCGAGCGCGGTGATCACCCCGTCCTCGAGCAGGGCGACCTTGTCGGCAAGCGCGACGGTGGAGGGCCGGTGGGCGACGATGAGGGCGGTCGTCCCGGCGAGCACCTGGCGGAGCGCGCGGCTCACCTTCTCCTCGGTGTGCACGTCGAGCGCGGACAGGGGATCGTCGAGGATCAGCACGGAGGGCCTGGCCAGGATCGCCCGCGCCAGCGCGATCCGCTGGCGCTGCCCGCCGGACAGCGTCATGCCCTGCTCGCCGATCCGGGTGTCCAGGCCCCACGGCAGGTCGTGCACGAACCCGGCCTGGGCGGCGGCCAGGGCCTGCTCGATCTCGCTCTCGGTGGCATCCGGCGCGCCGAAGCTCACGTTCTCCCTGACGCTGGCCGAGAACAGCGTCGCGTCCTCGAACGCGCAGCCGACCCGTGTGCGCAGCACGCCGAGCGGCAGCGCCCGGACGTCGGTGCCGTCGAGGGTGATTCGGCCGGCGGACGGGTCGGCGAGCCGGGGGACCAGTTGCAGCAGGGTGGTCTTGCCCGCCCCGGTGGTGCCGGTCAGCCCGAGCGTCTGCCCCGGCTCGAGATCCAGGCTCACCCCGCGCAGGACCGGCCGGTGGGCGCCCGGGTAGCAGAACTCGACCCGGTCGAACACGAGCCGGGCGGGCCGGGCGGGAGCCCGTGACCGGGAGCGCGCGGCGGCGGGCCGGCCCGTGGCCGGCGGGGCCGGGGCGGCGCGGACCGGGGGACCGGTGATGGCCGGCTCGGTGCCGAAGATCTCGAAGATCCGCTGGGCGGCGGTGGCCGCCTCCTGCCCGCTGGACAGGATGTAGCCCATCGCCTCGATCGGCCACACCAGCAGCAGCGTCAGGGTGATGAAGGCGACCAGCCCGCCCAGGGTCAGCTCGTGGCGGCTGGTGGCGATGGCGCCGAGCAGCAGCAGCAGCCCGATGACCACGTTGGGTATCAGGTCCAGGAACGCCCAGAACGAGCCGCGCAGGCGCGCCTTGCTCACCTGCGTCTGGTACACCACGCGCGCCTGCGCGGTGTGCTGGGAGGCGGCCTGGTCCCGGCGGCCGAGCGCCTTGAGGACCCGGATGCCCGCGGCGGCCTCCTCCACGTAGGTGGCCAGGTCGCCCTGCTGGTCCTGGGACCGCCGGGACAGCACCCCGTAGCCGCGCTCGAACCAGGTGCAGACCGCCGCCACCGGCAGGAAGACGCAGCTGGTCAGCAGGCCAAGCCACCAGTTGAGGTGGATGAGCAGCGCGGTGACGATGGCGAAGGTCACCAGGTTGGTGATGAAGAAGACGACGCCGAACCCCGCGAACCGCCGGATCGCGGACAGGTCGGTGGTCGCCCGGGACAGCAGCTGGCCGGACTGCCACTCGTCATGAAAGGCGGCGTCCAGGCGCTGCAGATGCGCATAGAGGTCGTCGCGCATGGCCATCTCCATGCCGGTGACCGCGCTCGCCTGCACCCAGCGGCGGAGGAAGTTCAGCACCGCCTCGGCGGCTCCCAGCGCGGTCGCGGCCAGGCCCAGCACCACCAGCAGCTTCCGGTTGCCGTGGGTGATCGCCCCGTCGATGATGGCCTTCGTCAGCAGCGGGATGACGATCTCGGCCGCCACCGCCGCGCAGGCCGCCGCCAGCATGAAGATGAGCCGCCCCAGGTAGGGCCGCAGGTAGCTGCGGGTACGCCAAAGCGCCGCCAGCGGCTGGTTCCCCGTGGGAGCATGGGCGTCGGCGTGAACGTGCTCGGGGGGCATTGTCTGGACGCTAACCGGCCATTCGTGTGCCTGTCATCTGGTTTTCTGGCCCGCTCCCGCCAGCGGGGGACAGCACGGCTGCGCCCGGTTCATGACGGAGAGCGAACTAAGGGATTTCCTGGGCGAAAATCCGGGTCCATTCTGGGGTGGCGGAGGGGCTGGTGACTCTGGCACGCTGGCTAGCCCGGGGCTCGCGCCCCGGACCCGGTCACCGGCAGGGGAGGGGCCGTGGGGGCGCACGGATGCTGGGGGCAGTCCATGACGGAGTGGTCACCTGGTCCCGCGCTGGCGGCTTTCCACGCCGGCGTAACGGTCGTCTGTGAGCTGGCTGCCCAGCTCACCGACGACAGCTGGGCCGCGCCCACCCCGTGCCCGGAGTGGCGGGCCGCCGACCTGGCTGGGCACCTGCGGTGCGTGGCGGACGACTTCAACGAGTACCTCGATGACGCGCCCGCCAGCCGGCTCGCCCGGCTGATGGCGACCGGCGCTGACCCCGCCCGCCTGGCCCGCAAGATCGCCCGGCAGAACGCCGCGGAACTGGCCGCCCTGGCCGAGGGGCAGGGGCCCGAGCACATCGCGGCGTTCGCCGCCTCCGCACGGGCCTATGCGCGGCGGATCCTGCCGGTCTGGGACCTGCCGCACCACCGCTACCTGGACACCGTGGTCACCGTGGGCGGCATGGCGGGGGCCGCCAGTGCGGAATGGCATCTGCACGCGTGGGACCTGGCCAGGACGCTAGGCAAGGACTACTCTCCCGCCAATCCCGACATCCTGGCCGCCGGATGGCAGGCGGGCATGCCGCATATCCCCCTGGGCCTTCCGGTCGCCGTCGCCACCTGCGGTGCCGGGGCCGCTGGCGGCGTCGTGACCGGGGAGGCCAGGCCCGCTGGCAGCACGGCGTGGCACGCGCTGCTGCGCACCTCTGGCCGCCTCCCTTAGCCGTGCCTGGCCAGCAGCGCGCCACGCCGCAGGACGCCGCCCGTTAGCCGCGCGGCCGGCGGGGGATCTACCAGACATGTCCCGGGAGGAGCCGCAGTCATGACGCTCGACGTGGCGGCGGTCCGCGCCGCCTATCCCGCGCTGGCGGACGGGTACGCCTACCTTGACGGCGCGGCGGGAACGCAGGTGCCCGGCCAGGTGATCGACGCGATCAGCGCCGCCTACCGGTCCGGGCTGGGCAACGCTGGCGGGGTCTTCCCCGCCAGCATCCGCTCGTCGGCCATCACGGAGCAGTGCCGGCAGGCAATCGCCGACCTGGTCGGCGGGGCCGCCGAAGGGGTCATCCTCGGCCCGAACATGACCACGCTGACCTACCGGCTCGCAGCCACCCTGGCCCGGGGCTGGCGCCCCGGTGACGAGGTCGTTGTCTCCCGGCTCGACCACGACGCCAACGTCCGGCCGTGGGTGCAGGCGGCCGCGCGGGCGGGCGCGGTGGTCAGGTGGGCGGAGGTGGAGCTCCCGGCGGGTGAGCTTCCGGCCGGGCAGTACGACTCGCTGCTGTCGGAGCGGACCGTGCTGGTGGCGGTGACCGCCGCCAGCAACGTGCTCGGCACCCGCCCCGACGTGGCCGAGATCACCGCCAAGGCGCGGGCCGTGGGGGCGCTCAGCTATGTGGACGGGGTGCACGCGACGCCGCACGGGCCCACCAACGTGGCCGCCCTCGGTGCCGATTTCTATGCGACCAGCGCCTACAAGTGGTCGGGGCCGCATGTGGCGGCGGTGGTGGCCGATCCCGGGCTGCTCGAGTCGCTGCACCCGGACAAGCTGGTGCCATCCCCGGGCACGGTGCCCGACCGGTTCGAGCAGGGCACGCCGCCCTTCGCCGACCTGGCCGGGGTCACCGCGGCGGTGGAGCACCTGGCCTCGCTGGCGCCGTCCGCCGCCGGGACCCGCAGGGAGCGGGTGCTGGCCTCGATGGCCGCGGCGCACGACCACGAGCAGGCGCTCTTCCAGGTGCTGCTGGACGGGCTCGGGTCGATGGGCAAGGTGACGCTGTACGGGAAGGCGTACCGCCGGACGGCCACCGCGTACTTCACGGTGGCGGGCCGGACGCCGTCCGAGGTGGCCGCGCACCTCGCCGAGCGCAAGGTGAACGTGTGGAGCGGGCACAACTACGCCTGGGAGCTGACCGGCGTGCTCGGCATACGTGACACCGGCAGCGCGGTGCGGGCCGGGCTGGTCCACTACAACGACCGTTCCGACGTGGACCGCCTGCTCACCGCGGTCGCCGAGCTGGCGCACTAGCGTGCCCGTGCCCGCTGCGCCGGTGGCTGCCACCGCCCGCCGGCAGTGCCATGCTGGCTCTGCAGGCGGGCGGCCCCGGGCTGGGCCTCCGGCCATCTCCTGGGCAGTATGCCCGCCACTGGGCTCACCAACGTGGCGCGGTGCGGGATCGCTGGCCAGGTTCCCCGGAACACTGCGGCAGTGAGGGAGTTTCGTCAATGGATGCTGTCGGCATCGTCATCGGCGTAGGCTGGGTTGTCTTCTGGATCTATTGGCTCGCGGTTTCCGTCGGCGTGAAGGCCGGGCGAACCAGATGGGGCCGGTTTGCCGGCCCCCGGGTGGCGATCATTCTCCTTGTTCTTCTCCTGGTGCGGCTAAAAGTCCTCAAGGGGCACCGCGCGGTCACGAGCGATCCGTGGCTGCAGGGCATCGGCCTGGTCATCTTCGTGCTGGGATTGGCGCTGGCTGTCTGGGCCAGGATATATATCGGCCGGAACTGGGGAATGCCGATGTCCGAAAAAGCCGAGCCGGAGCTGGTGACCACTGGCCCATACAGTACTATCCGTCACCCCATTTACTCCGGCATCATCCTGGCGATGGTCGGTACCGCGATAGCGGTTAGCCTGTATTGGCTGATAGGGGTCGTCGTGCTGGGAGCGTACTTCCTCTACAGCGCTGTCATGGAAGAGCGCTACCTGACCGAGCAATTCCCTGACGCTTATCCCCGCTACAAGCGGTCAACCAGGATGCTGATCCCCTTCATCCTCTGAGCATCGGCGGGGCGGCAGCCGCGCCGGTGCGGCCAGGGCCTGGTGAGGGCGGCGCCCTGGAGCCGCCCGCCACATCTGCGGGCCCGCGGCCCGCCGGGCTGGCGCACGAGCCGGCCGCGCCGGAATCGGCACGCGGACGGTCAGGTGGCGGGGCGGGCGAAGGTGTAGCGGTAGTTGCGGGTGCTGCGGACGGCGAAACCGACCCGTTCGTACAGGCGGCCCGCGGCTTCGCGCGAGGGGCGCGTGGTCAGGTCGACCGTCCTGGCCCCGGCCGCCTCGGCCAGGTCGAGCGCCTTCTTGGTGAGCGCTTCGCCGATGCCCTGCCCCCGCGCCGTCTCGTCGACGACCACGTCCTCGATCCACGCCCGCACGCCGGTCGGGATCGGGAACACCACCAGCGCCAGGAAGCCGACGATCCGCCCGTCCAGCCTCGCCGCCAGCAGCGTGGTTGCCTGCGAGCCCACGATGCGCCGCACGGTCGCCGGGTCGGGCGGCGCCGCGCTGGCGGACAGTTGCGGCACCAGGTGGCTCAGCGCCCCGGCAACCTCATCGGTCGCCTCGCGCACCTCTTCAACGTGGACAGTCACGCCGGGCAGATTACCGCCTCCGGGCCGGCCCCCGGGCCGGGGCCCCGGCCCGGTGCAGGGCTGGCTGGTGGGACAGGACCGGTGGGAAACGGCGGGTGTATGGGATAAGACTGGCGTATGACAAGCAGGGCGCTGGTGCTCGGCGCGGGTGGCGAGGCCGGGATCGCCTGGGAAGTGGGCCTGCTGGCCGGCCTGGCCGAGCAGGGCACCGACCTGACGACCGCGGACCTGGTGGTCGGCACCTCGGCCGGGGCGGGCGTCGCGGCCAGGATCAACCCGGGCGCCAGCCTGGCGGGCCTGTACCAGCAGCAGCTGGTGCCTGCCAACGGGGAGGCCGTGGCCAAGATGGGTGTGCGGGCCATGGCCGGGTTCGTCTGGGCGATGGCCCTGGCCCGCCGCGACCCGGCCCGGGCCCGGGCCCGGCTCGGGCGGATGGCGGTGCGGGCGCGCACCGGGTCGGCGGCGGACCGGCGCGCGGTCGTCGCGGCCAGGCTCGGCACGGCCGAGTGGCCGGCGGGGCAGCTGCTCATCACCGCCGTGGACGCCGACACCGGCGAGTTCGCGACGTTCGACTCCAGCAGCGGCGTGGACATCGTCGACGCGGTCGGGGCGAGCTGCGCGGTGCCGGGAGTCTGGCCCCCGGTCACCATCAACGGGCGGCGCTGGATGGACGGCGGGATGCGCTCGCCCGCCAACGCGGATCTGGCCGCCGGGTACGACCGGGTGGTGGTCGTGGCGCCGATGTGGCGGGGGCTCAAGCCCATGCCCAGCGTGCCCGACCAGGTGGCGGAGCTCGCCAAGAGCTGCCGGGCGATCGCCATGGTGCTGCCCGATGAGTCGGCCGTCGCCGCGTTCGGCCGCAACCTGCTGGATCCGCGGCGGCGGGCCCCATCCGCCCGGGCCGGCTATGCCCAGGCGGCCGCGGCCGCGGCGGACGTGGCGTCCGTCTGGGGCTGACATGAAACCGCCCCGGCCGTGCGGGCCGGGGCGGCTGCGCCGATGTCAGCTGGCGTAATCGAGCAGCGGCTGTGCCCGGCTCGGGTGGCGCAGCTTGGACAGTGACTGCTTCTCCAGCTGCCTGATCCGCTCCCGGGTCAGCCCGAGCGCGCGGCCGATCTCGTCCAGGGTGTGCGGGTTGCCGTCATACAGGCCGAACCGCATCGCCATGATCGTCGCTTCACGGGGGGTGAGCGCGTCCAGCGCATGCCGCAGCTGGTCGGCCATGAGCTGGCGGTCCACCAGCTCGGACGCCTCCGGGGCATCGGTGTCCTCGATCAGGTCGCCGATGCTGGTCTCGCCGTCCTCACCGATGGTGGAGTCCAGGCTGATCGGCTGCCGGCTGGTCCGCAGCAGCTCCTCGATCTGGTCCGGGGTCCGGTCCAGCTCCACCGCCAGCTCCTCGGGGGTCGGCTCCCGGCCGAGCCGCTGATGCATGTCCCGTTCCACCCGGCTCAGCTTGCTCAGCATCTCCAGCACATGCACCGGCAGCCGGATAGTGCGGGCCGAATCGGCGAAGCCACGCTGGATCGCCTGGCGGATCCACCACATCGCGTAGGTGGAGAACTTGTAGCCCTTGGTGTAGTCGAACTTCTCCACCGCCCGGATCAGGCCCAGGTTGCCTTCCTGCACCACGTCAAGGAGCGAGAGCCCGCGGTCGCTGTACTTCTTGGCCACCGACACCACCAGCCGGAGGTTGGCCTCCAGCATGTGGGCCTTGGCGCGCCGCCCGTCCTCGGCCACCAGCTCCAGCTCCCGGCGGTACTCATCGGGCAGGTCAGGCTCGGTGTCGAGCTTGTGCTCCGCGAACAGCCCCGCCTCGATCCGCTTGGCGAGGTTCACCTCCTGCTCCGCCGTGAGCAGGCTGGTGCGGCCGATGGACTTGAGGTAGGTGTGGACAGAATCCCCCATGGTCGAGGTCTGGTCGTCCAGGTCGACCTCCGCGCCACCGGCCGGGCTGGCGGCCTCGGTCAGCGCGGCCTCACTCAGGGCAGCGGCCTCCGCCTCGGCGGAGTCCAGGCCATCGAGCCCGATGACCTCGGCGGTCTCGTCGGGGGTGGGTTCTGCGGTCTGCGCAGTCTGCATGTCATCCTTGCCCGTTCGTACCCCGCTCGGGGTTCCTGCTTGCCCGTTGCCCAGGTCAATCCCGGCTTCGGCCAGGTCTCTCATGATCGCCTGGCCCTGCGCGGGGGAAAGGCCGGCCGCCGCGAAGGCGGAGCGAAGCTCGGGCCGGGACAGGTGCCCGCGCTCGCGCCCGAGCTGGATAAGCTCGTCCACGTTCGGCGAGACGGCCCTTGCGGGGCGTTCCGCGGTCGTGCTCCTCGGCACGAGGCACCTCCCTTCCTGGGTACGCGCCGCCCGCAGCGCGTGACCGGCCGGTCACCGCAAACTTCGCGGCATCGGCTGGCGGCGATCTCCGGCTTCACTTGGTACTGTGAGGCGCGGGCACTATCTAGAACGCTGTACGGGCGCGATTGTTCCCGTGCCATTTCTTCACGCCCCAGGTCACCCGGTTCTCCACCGGCGGCTGTGGTGACCGGGCGGGCGTCAATCGTGGCTGAGCCCGCGCAGGGCGGCGAGGTCGGGCTTGCCCGACGCGAGCAGCGGCACCTCCGCCACCAGCACCAGCGCCCGCGGCGCGGCATAGTGCGGCAAGCGCTGCGCGACGGCGGCGCGCAGCGCCTGCAGGGTGGGCGGGTGAGCGGGATCGCCGGGCACCACCACGGCTGTGACCCGCTGTCCCCACTCCGGGTCCGGCAGGCCGATCACCACCGCCTCCCGGACCCCCGGGCACAGCTCCAGCGCCGCCGCGACCTCGCCGGGAGCCACCTTCTCGCCCCCGGTGTTGATCATCTCGTCGGCCCGCCCGCGGACGGACAGGCGGCCCGCCGCCACGGCGCCGATGTCGGAGGTGACGAACCAGCCATCGGCCATGGCCTGCCCGGTCAGGTCGGGCCGGAGCCGGTAGCCGGAGAACAGGACCGGGCCGGTGATCTCGATCCTGCCGCCGGCGCCGGTGCGCAGCGACACGCCCGCCAGCGGCACGCCGTCGTAGACGCACCCGCCGCAGGTCTCGCTCATCCCGTAGGTCGTGATCACCCGGGCGCCGGCCGCCCGGGCCGCGGCGAGCAGCCCGGCCGGCGCCGCCGCCCCGCCCAGCAGGATCGCGCCGAAGGCTGCCAGGTCAGCCCGGGCCGCCAGCAGCCGGCGCAGCTGGGTCGGCACCAGCGAGACGAAGGCGCAGCCGGACCCGGCCAGGCCCGCTCCGCCGTCCAGCCGCTCCACCACCACCGGGGTGGTGCCACCGGCCAGCGACCGCACCAGGATCCCGAGCCCGGCGACGTGGCTGACCGGCAGCGGGCACAGCCAGCGCCCGCCGGCCCGGGCACCGATCCGGTCCAGGCTGGCGCGGGCCGAATGCAGCAGCGCGTCGGCGGACAGCTGCACGCCCTTGGGCTCGCCGGTCGAGCCGGAGGTCGCGATCACCACCGCCACCCCGGCAGGCACCCCGCCGGGGCCCGCGCTGGCGGCGGCAGCGGGCCGCCAGCGGCTGGTTCCCGCTGGGGTCTCCACGGCAGCGGGCGCGAACGCTTCCAGCAGCGCCATGACCCGCGCCCGCGGCAGGTGCGGGTCGAGCGGCAGGATCGCCGGGCCGCTGCCGTCCAGCGCCGCCGCCAGCGCGTCCATCAGCCGCCCGGTGGAGGCGGCCGGGGGGAGCAGGAGCGCGTGCAGGGGCCGGCCGTTCACCGTCGTAAGGTTAACGGGCGCAACAGGACAAACCAGGAGGGCCTGACGTGACCGAGTGGAAGCGGGAGTCACCGCAAGGGGGCCAGGAATACGCCGACATCGTGTACGAGACGGCCGACGGCATCGCCAAGATCACGATCAACCGGCCCGAGGTGCGCAACGCGTTCCGGCCGACCACCCTGTTCGAGCTCTCGCACGCGTTCAATGCCGCCCGTGACGATCCGGGCATCGGGGTCATCATCCTGACCGGGGCCGGCACGCAGGCGTTCTGCTCCGGCGGCGACCAGAAGATCCGCGGTGACGACGGGTACCTCGACTCCCACGGCGTCGGCAGGCTCAACGTCCTCGACCTGCAGGTGCAGATCCGGCGCACGCCCAAGCCGGTGATCGCCATGGTGGCCGGGTACGCGATCGGCGGCGGGCATGTGCTGCACGTGTGCTGTGACCTGACCATCGCGGCCGACAACGCGGTCTTCGGGCAGACCGGCCCGAAGGTCGGGTCGTTCGACGGCGGGTACGGCTCGTGGCTGCTCGCGCAGACCGTCGGGCTGAAGAAGGCCAGGGAGATCTGGTACCTGTGCCGCCAGTACAGCGCCCAGCAGGCGCTGGACATGGGCCTGGTGAACGCGGTGGTGCCGCTTGAGCGGCTGGAGGAAGAGACCGTCGCCTGGGCGCGGGAGCTGCTGGAGCGCTCGCCGCTCGCGCTGCGCATGCTCAAGGGCGCGCTGAACGCGGTCAGCGACGGCGCCGCCGGGATGCAGCAGTTCGCCGGGGACGCCACGCTGCTGTACTACATGAGCGAGGAGGCACAGGAAGGGCGCGACGCGTTCAAGGAGAAGCGCCGCCCCGACTTCGCCCGGTTCCCCCGCCGCCCGTGACCCGGTCGCCGGTTGCGGAGGGGCCATGACCGGGGACCGGCCCGGCGGGGCCGTGCCGGCCAGCGGTGCTGGCAGCCTGGTGGCGGATCTGCTGCCGGGCATGCGGGCGTTCGCGATCCCGATGCGGACCCGCTTCCGCGGCATCACCGTCCGGGAAGGCGCGCTGATCGAAGGGCCGGCCGGCTGGGGTGAGTTCTCACCGTTCCCCGGGTACGGGCCGCGGGAATGCGCCCGCTGGCTCGCCGCCGCGCTGGAGGCCGCCACGTCCGGCTGGCCGTCCCCGGTCCGGGCCGAGGTCCCGGTGAACGTCACCGTGCCCGCGGTCGGCCCGGAGCAGGCGCATGCCATCGTGGCCGGATCGGGCTGCCGCACGGCCAAGGTCAAGGTGGCCGAGCGTGGCCAGCCGCTGGCGGCGGATGTCGCCCGGGTGGAGGCGGTCCGGGACGCGCTCGGCCGTGGCGGGCGGATCCGGGTCGACGCCAACGGCGCCTGGGACGTGGGCCAGGCACAGCGCGCCCTGGCCGCGCTCGGCAGCTTCGGCCTGGAATACGCCGAGCAGCCGTGCGCCACCCTGGAGGAGCTGGCCGAGCTGCGGCGCCGGGTGGACGTGCTGGTGGCGGCGGACGAATCCATCCGCCGGGCCGAGGACCCGCTGGCCGTCCGGGCGGCGGGCGCCGCCGACATCGTGGTGCTCAAGGCGCAGCCGCTGGGCGGGGTGCGGGCGGCGCTGCGGGTGGCCGAGGCCTGCGGGCTGCCGGTGGTGGTCTCCAGCGCGGTCGAGACCTCGGTGGGGCTGGCGGCCGGCGTGGCGCTCGCCGCCGCGCTGCCCGAGCTTCCCTACGCCTGCGGCCTGGCCACGATGAGCCTGCTCACCGGCGACGTCACCGGCTCGCCACTGGCTGAGCAGGCCGGGGTCCTGCCGGTCCTGCGGCCCGCCGTCGACGCCGGGCGGCTGGCGGCGTTCCAGGCCGACCCGGCGCCCTGGCGGGCGCGGCTGCTGGCTGCCGCCGAGCACCTGGGCCCGCGGTGAATCCGTCCACCGCGCTCGCCACGGCGCTGGTCGACGAGCTGGCCCGGTGCGGGCTCGCCGAGGCGGTCATCGCCCCGGGATCGCGCAGCGCACCGCTGGCGATGGCGCTGTGGGAGCGCGCCGCACGCGGCCCGGGCGCGCCGCGCACCCCGGGTGGCCGTCCCGGGCCGGCGCTGCGGCTGCATGTGCGGATCGACGAGCGGTCGGCCGCGTTCCTCGCGCTGGGCCTGGCGAAGGCGAGCCGCCGGCCGGTCGCGGTGGTCTGCACCTCGGGCACTGCGGCGGCGCACTTCCACGCGGCGGTGATCGAGGCCGACGAGGCGGCGGTGCCGCTGCTCGTGCTCACCGCCGACCGCCCCCCGGAGCTGCGCGGCACCGGCGCGAACCAGACGATCGACCAGCTGAAGCTGTACGGGTCCGCGGTGCGCTGGTTCTGCGAGGTCGGCGTGCCGGAGGCGCGGCCGGGCATGAACGCCTACTGGCGCTCCCTGGCCTGCCGCGCCTGGGCGTCCGCCGCCGGGACGGCGGGCACCCTGCCCGGGCCCGTCCACCTGAACCTGTCCCTGCGCGAGCCGCTGGTTCCCGATCCGGCGGACCTGAACGCGGCGGATCTGGGCGCGGGGGATCCGGGCGCGGGGGGCCCGAACGCGCAGAGCCTGAACACGGGCAGCGGCTGGCCGGAGCCGCTGGCCGGCCGGCCCGGCGGGGCGCCCTGGACGGCGGCCGGCGGAACCGCCCCGCTCCCCGCCCTGGAACTGCCCTGGACCGAGCGCGGGGTGGTCATCTGCGGTGATGGCTGCGCCGACCCTGCCGGGCTGCTGCGGCTGGCCGAGCAGGCCGGCTGGCCGGTGCTCGCCGAGCCGTCGTCGGGCGCGCGGGCCGGGCCCTGCGCCCTGGCCGCGTACCCGTACCTGCTCGGCTCGGCCGAGTTCGCCGCCGGTCACCGGCCTGACCTGATCGTCTCGGCCGGCCGGCCCGGGCTGTCCCGCGCCCAGCTCGCCTACCTCAAGACCGCCGCGCCGTCCGGTGCCGCCCCGCGGCACGTGGTGGTGGCGCAGGGTCCCGGGCGCTGGGCGGATCCCGCCCGCACCGCCACCGACGTCGCCGCCGCGGTCCGGCTGGCGGGGCCGCCCCCGGCCGGCACCGGGTGGCTGGCGTCGTGGCTGGCCGCGGACCAGGCAGCCAGCGCCGCCGCCGCCGCCATCCTCGGCGCCGATGACAGCCCCAGCGAGCCCAGGCTCGCCCGCGATTTGGCTGCGGCGCTGCCGGACGGCGCGTTGCTGTGGGCCGCCTCCAGTCTCCCCATCCGCGATCTCGACCAGCAGATGGCGCCACGGGCGGGGATCACGGTGCTGGCCAGCCGGGGCGCGAGCGGCATCGACGGCCTGGTCTCCTCCGCCTGCGGGGCCGCGCTCGCCCACCAGCGGGCCGGCGGTGGCCCCGCCGCCGCGCTGCTCGGCGACCTGGCGTTCCTGCACGACGCGCCCGGCCTGTTCGCCGGCCCGGATGAGCCGCGCCCCGATCTGGTGCTGGTCGTGGCCAGCAACGACGGGGGCGGCATCTTCTCGCTGCTGGAGCAGGCCGCGTTCCCGGCGTCCTTCGAGCGGGTGTTCGGCACCCCGCACGGCGCATCGCCCGGCCAGGTCGCGGCCGCGGCCGGGCTGCCCGCGATGACGCTGGACCGGGCATCCGGCCTGGCGAGCGCGCTGCGCGGGGAAGGCCCACTGCCAGCGGGCGGGATCCGGGTGGTGGAGGTGCGCGGCAGCCGGGTGGCGGGGACGGCGCTGCGCGGGCGGCTGCAGGCCGCCTGCACGGCAGCGGCCGCGCGGGCCGCCCAGGCGCGTCCAGCCCGCCCGGTGCGGCACCACGGCCCGGTACGCTGACCGCCGCCGCCCGTGCCCTCGGCGGGGCCGCCGTCAGGCCTCCAGCGCGAACTGCATGGGGCGGAACTTGGCCTGGGTCTCGGCCAGCTCGGCCACCGGGTCCGAGCCGCTGACGATGCCGCAGCCAGCGAACAGCCGGGCCCGCGGGCCGTCGACCTCGGCGCACCGCAGCGCGATGCCCCATTCGCCGTTGCCGCGCGCGTCCACCCACCCGACCGGGCCCGCGTAGCGGCCGCGGTCCATCCCCTCGAGCTCACGGATGAGGTCCATCGCCACCTCGGTCGGGGTGCCGCACACGGCCCCGGTGGGGTGCAGCGCGGCGACCAGCGCCAGCACGGAATGATCGGTCCCCCGCCCGGCCCGGGCGAGCCTGCCGCTGATCGCGGTGGCGAGGTGCTGCACGTTCGCCAGGCGCAGCACCGACGGCCGGCTGTCCACGCTCAGCTCGTCGCAGAGCGGCGCGAGCGTGGCGCGCACGCCGGCGACCGCATACTCGTGCTCCTCGGTTTCCTTCGCCGATGCGAGCAGGCTGGCCCCGAGGGCCCTGTCCTCCTCGGCGTCCCGGCCGCGCGGGATGGTGCCGGCCAGCACCAGTGAGCTGATGTCGTCGTCCTGCCGCCGGATCAGCAACTCGGGTGTGGCCCCGACGAGCCCGGCGCAGGCGAAGGTGTAGCAGTCGGGGTAGCGGTCGGCCAGCCGCTGGAGCAGCACCCGCACGTCGATGTCCGCCGACGCGGTGGCGTACAGATCGCGGGCGAGGACCACCTTGCCGAGACCGCCGCCCCGGATCCGGCTGACCGCCGTCGCGACGGCCCGCTCCCAGTCCGGCGCGGGCAGGCTGCCGTCATGCCAGCGCACCTCGGACGGTGAGGTGAGCGGAGAGGCCGGGCGGGCCGAGTCGGCCGGGTCACCGATCGTGGTAAGCCAGGCCTGCCCGGACCGGCGGCCGAGCACCGCGCCGGGGACGACCAGGACCGAGCCGTCGCTGGTGGGATCGAACGTGAAGCTGCCGAAGGCGACCAGCCCGGAGCCGGGCAGGCCCACCTGGTCCTCGATCGTGGCGCGGTCACACAGTTCGCGCAGCCACTTCTCACCGGCCGTGAACCTGTCCTCGCCCGCGGGCAGCGTGATCCGGGCCGCCTCGCCCCAGCCGGCCAGCCCTTCGCCGTGGCGGACCCAGGCCAGCGCGGCGGGCTCGGGAAGGCTGCTCACCAGGTTTAACGGATCGGCAACGGGGACGGTACGCACCGCCAGCCGGTCCGGCGCCGGCTGGCCACCACGGGAGCGGCCGGATTTCACGCCTGTCAACTTTACGTGGCGGCCACCGCTGTGCCGGTCCCGGGGAGCGTACCGGCACGGTCCGGTAGCGCGCCGCGTCCGGACGGTGACGGAGTTCCGGTGATGAGGGGCCGCGCTCCGCGGCCACCCGGTGGTGACGGCACTCCGGCCCTGCGGCGCGGCCGGGGCAGGCCTGCGGGCGCGCGGGCCGCCGCCGTGCTACAGTCTCCGGATCTTGTTATTCCTATAAACACGATCGGAATAGAAGGATGATCCTACTCGGTACCCGGCCCGCAGCCAGCGGCGGCCGCCTGCGCCAGCTCGTCCTCGAGGCCGCAGCCAGCCCGCAGACCTGGCTCCACCTGGTGAGATATGACCCTGCCCGCCGCTGGTACCAGCGCCTGCTGGCGGAGGAGGACCGCGAGCTCTGGCTGCTGACCTGGCTTCCCGGGCAGCGCACCGGCTTCCACGACCACGGCAGGTCCGCTGGCGCGTTCACGGTCGTGCAGGGCTGTCTGCGCGAGCGGACCGCGCCCCGGGGCCGGCCCGAGCCGGCCGGCGCCGCGCTGCCGGAGGGATCGGCCAGGTCGTTTGGCCCGTGGTACATCCACGACGTGACGAACGCCTCGGCCCGGCCCGCCATCAGCATTCACGCGTATTCACCGCCGCTCACCACCATGCAGCGGTTCGACGTCAGCGCCGGGCGGCTGGTCCCCGCGGCGGCGGAGACGGCGGGGCAGTGGTGAGCCCCGGCGGCCGGCCAGCGGGGCGCCCGATCGGCGCCATCGTGGACCACGCGCGCCAGCGCCTGCACCGGCTCGGGCCGGCCGAGACGCTGGAGGCCGTCCACGGCGGGGCGCTGCTCGTCGACATCCGCCCGCATGCCCAGCGGGCCGCGGAAGGCCTCGTGCCCGGCGCGCTGCACGTGGAGCGCAACGTGCTGGAATGGCGGTTCGACCCCGCCAGCGATGCCAGGCTGCCGCAGGCCACCGGCTACGACCAGCGCGTGATCATCATGTGCTCACAGGGGTACGCGTCCAGCCTGGCAGCGGCCTCCCTGCAGGAACTGGGCCTGGTCAACGCCACCGACCTGGCCGGGGGGTTCCTGGCGTGGGCAGCGGCCGGCCTGCCATGCCAGCCTGCCGCGGCGCCGGGGGCCGTCACAGCAGGGTGAGCTGGGTCGCGGCCTGGCCGCTGCGCACCTGAGCACCCGTGCCGCCCCGGTGCGTGGCAGCCGGGCCGCCGCGGCGCGCCGCCCCACGCGGCCCGGCCTGGCCATCCCGCTGCTGGCCGGTCCCGTGCTGGCCGGTCCCGTGCTGGCCGACCCGGTACCGGCGGGCCAGCGCCCGGACCTGCTCGCCCACCTGCTGCTGGTAGGCCCTGGGCGCGTACGCGCCGCGCCCGTACAGGCCGCGGTAGCGGGCGACCAGCTCGGGGTGGTGCTCGCCGAGCCAGCCGAAGAACCATTCCCGCGCGCCGGGGCGCAGGTGGAGCACGATGGGGGTGACCGATGACGCACCGGCCTCCGCGGCCTGGCGCACGGTGGCGGCCAGCTGGGCGGGGGAGTCGGACAGGAACGGCACGACCGGGCCCATCAGCACCGCGCAGCCCAGCCCGCGGCCGCTGAACGCGGCGCACACCTCCAGCCGCCGCCGCGGGCTGGGAGCGCCTGGTTCCAGCAGCCGGCACAGGTCCTCGTCGGTGCACCCGACGGAGACCGCCAGCCCCACGTCGGTGACCTCGGCCGCCTCCGCCAGCAGGTCGGCGTCGCGCAGGATCAGGGTGCCCTTGGTCAGGATCGAGAACGGGTTGGCCGCGTCGCGCAGGGCGGCCAGGATGCCCGGCATCAGCCGGTAGCGCCCCTCGGCCCGCTGGTAGCAGTCGACGTTGGTGCCCATCGCGACGTGCTCGCCGCGCCAGCGCGGCGCCGCGAGCTCGGCCCGGACCCGCTCCGGGGCGTTGACCTTGACCACGATCTTGGAGTCGAAGTCGTGACCGGCGTCGAAGTCCAGATAGGTGTGCGACTGCCGCGCGTAGCAGTTGTGGCTCACCACGCCGTCGGCGATGAAGTCGCCGGTCCCGGTGGTGATGTCGTACATGGGCACGTCCAGCCCGAGCGGCTTCACCGACACCACGCCCAGCGGCGCGTCGCTCTTGATCGCCCGGCCCTCGATCGAGCGCTTGCGGGTGATCGCCGGGTCGGTGGTGTGGAAGAACCGCAGCGCCTCCCGCAGCCCGCCCAGGAGCCGGATGACCCGCAGGCCGTTCTCATGCCGGGCGGGCTCCACTACCACCTTGAAGCCCAGCGCGTACATGCAGGCGATGGTCCAGCCGATGATCGCCCGGTCGGTGTTGCTGATCCGCAGGGCGCCTTGGCTGTAGCAGCCCTCGGCGTCGAAGATCCCGGCCAGGAAGCCCTGCTGCCAGTCCAGGCTCGGCGAGGCCGGCCAGCGGATGAGCCAGTCGATGAACCGCACCTGATCGCGCATGCCGGTGCGGATGGCCATCATCTTGCGCCGGGACTCGGTGGCCTTGGCGAACGTGAACGTGGTCGTGGTGATGCACGCGCTGGCGAGATAGTCACGGGTCCGGTCGAGCGCCTCGGTGTCGACGAGCGCGAGCCGGAAACGATGCCTCCCGCCGTGGGCATCGGGGCAGGTTTCAAGATGTCCGTCACCGCGGATCATCCCGCACAGGTATCCCTGCTGGTAATCCCGGGAGTCCTTCGGCTGGTCCGCGAAGGCGCCGACCCCCATCAGCTTGTTGCCGGTCGTCAGGTACGGCCGCTGCAGCGGCCCGGTCATGGCGCCGGTGACGTACTTCCAGCCCCGGTCGCTGAGGAAGCGGTGATCGCCACTGGTGATCAGTTCCGTGCCGTCCTCCAGCGTGGTCAGGTAGGCGGGCTTCACCGTCTGCCACCAGGCCCGCACCCTGGTCGGCACGTAGCGGCGGTAGGAGCCTTGCCGGACAGTGCCGTAGATGGCGTCGCCGGGCCGGACATCGGCCAGCGGCCGGGTGCGGCCGTCGGCCATCAAGATCGGCGTCTCTCCAGCTACGCAGTAACCACAGGCATGAGAGCATCCGCGGTAGGGGTTGATGGTCCAGCGGAACGGCATGCGGGAGGCCTCGGGCACCCGGTTGATCACCGAGCGCGCGTGCACCTCGAAGAACGTCATGCC
>DATIXO010000281.1:0-11306 GCA_035518495.1 Streptosporangiaceae bacterium | reverse complement strand
CTCACCGGCCAGCCAGGTCCCGCACGAGCTGACCGCCGGTGAGCTGGCCGGCCTCACCGCCCAGTTCACCAGCGCGGCGCAGGCCGCGGCGCGCGCCGGGTTCGACCTGCTCGAGCTGCACTGCGCGCACGGCTACCTGCTGTCCTCGTTCCTGTCCCCGCTCGCCAACCGGCGCACCGACCGCTACGGGGGGTCGCTGGCCGGGCGGCTGCGCTACCCGCTGGAGGTCTTCGACGCGGTCCGTGCGGTGTGGCCAGCCGACCGCCCGATGACCGTGCGGATCTCGGCCACCGACTGGCACGACGGCGGGGTGGACGCCGGCGAGGCGGTCGAGATCGCCCGGGCGTTCGCCGAGCACGGCGTGGACGGCATCGACGTGTCCACCGGGCAGGTGGTCAGCGACGAGCAGCCGGCGTTCGGGCGCAGCTACCAGACCCCGTACGCGGACCGGATCCGCAACGAGATCGGCCGCAAGTACGCGATCGCGGTGATCGCGGTCGGGGTGATCTCCTCCTACGACGACGTCAACTCGATCATCCTGGCGGGCCGGGCCGACTTCTGCGCCCTGGGCCGGGCCCATCTGTATGACCCGCAGTGGACGCTGCACGCCGCGGCCGACCAGGGCTATTCCGGGCCGGCCGCCCGCTGGCCCGACCCGTTCGCCGCTGGCAGCCGCAGGCCGCAGACCGGCCGCACCGACGGCCCCCGGCCACGGCTTGAGCTGGTCCGGGCCGGCCCGCCCGCGACCGCGCACGCCCGCTGGCGCCCAGACCGGCCTCCGGCCCTGCTAGCTGGCGCGCCTCCGGCACGACCAAGCGAAGCGCCCGTGAGGGAGGCAGGCAGATGAGGGTTACCGCGGCACTGGCCGGGCCGCAGGCGCCGGGCCACGGCGCTTGTTTGCGCGCCTCCAGCACGACCCAGCGAAAGCGGTGTCCCGGCGCTGAGGACCCGCCTCCCGAAGCCAGCGAAGCGCCCGCGAGGGAGGCAGAGAATTGAGCGCTTTCGCGCTGTCCGCGGACCAGCGGGCCTTCGCGGCCGAGGTCCGCGGCCTGGGCGCGCGGGAGCTCCGCCCGATCGCGGAGGCCGGTGAGCCGGGCCGGGTCAACCGGGAGCTCGTCAAGGCCCTGGGCAGGCTCGGCCTGCTGGCGCGGCTGTTCCCCGGCGCGGCCAGCGGGCAGCCTTCCCGGGAGGCGTCCGCGACCGACCTGTGCCTGCTGCGTGAGTCGCTGGCCACCCAGACCACCGAGGCGGAGACCGCGCTGGCCCTGCAGGGGCTGGGCAGCTACCCGCTGCTGCAGTCCGGCCGTCCCGGACAGGTGAGCCGCTGGCTGCCCGCGGTCGCCGCCGGGGACGCGGTGGCCGCGTTCGCACTCTCGGAGCCGGGGGCGGGATCGGACGCCGCCGCGCTGGAGCTGACGGCCGAGCCAGACGGGAACGGGTGGCGGCTGACCGGCGAGAAGATGTGGATCTCCAACGCCCCCGAGGCGGACTTCTACACCGTGTTCGCCCGGACCACGGCCGGTGCCCGGGCCCGGGGGGTGAGCGCCTTCGTGGTCCCGGCGGACCGGCCGGGGCTGTCCGGGGAGCACCTGGAGATGGTGAGCCCGCACCCGATCGGCACGCTCAGCTTCGACGCGGTGCCCGTGCACGGCGATGAGCTGCTGGGCGAGCGGGACCGCGGGTTCGCGGTGGCGATGCGGACCCTCGATCTGTTCCGCCCGAGCGTGGGCGCGTTCGCGGTGGGCATGGCGCAGGCGGCGCTGGACGCCGCGGTGGCGCACGCCAGCGCCCGGGCCGCGTTCGGTGGCCTGCTGAAGGACCAGCAGGCGGTGGCGCACCTGCTGGCCGAGATGGCGACCAGGACCGAGGCGGCCCGGCTGCTGGTCTACTCCGCGGCCGCCGCGCTCGACGAGGGCGCCGTGGTCGCGGGCCGCTCGGCCATGGCCAAGCTGCTCGCGACAGAGACCGCCCAGTTCGTGGTGGACGCGGCGGTGCAGATCCACGGCGCGCGCGGGCTGCAGCGGGGCCACCTGCTCGAGCACCTCTACCGGGAGGTCCGGTCCCCGCGCATCTACGAGGGCGCGTCCGAGATCCAGCGCACCATCATCGCCCGCGAGCTGCTGCGCTGAGAGGCGGCCCGGACGCGGCAGCGTCGTTTGGCGCCTGCCCGCGGTCTTCCGCGTCCCGCGGCCGCCCATCGTCCGGCCGGCGCCGTCAGCGGCCCTGCCAGCGGGGCTCGCGGCCGGCGGTGAAGGCGGCGTGGAACTCCGCGTAGTCCTGGCCGGTCATCAGCAGCGCCTGCGTCATCGCCTCCAGCTCCAGCGCCGCGGACAGGCTCATGTCCTGCTCGCGGGTGAGCAGGGCCTTGGTCTGCGCGTACGCCTGGGCCGGCCCGTCCGCCAGCCGCCTGGCCAGCCGGTCCACCGCCGCGTCCAGCTCGCCGGCCCCCACCAGCTCGCTGATCAGGCCGATCCGCTCGGCGTGCGCGGCGTCGATCGTGTCGCCGAGCATGAGCAGCTGTGTCGCCCGGCCCAGCCCCACCAGCCGGGGCAGCAGGTAGGCGGCGCCCATGTCCCCGCCGGACAGGCCCACCTTGGTGAACAGGAACGCGAACCGCGCCGCCGGGGTCGCCACCCGGAAGTCGGCCGCGAGCGCGATCACCGCGCCGGCCCCGGCGGCCATCCCGTGCACCGCCGCGATGACCGGGATCGGGCACTCCCGCATCTCCCGGATGACCTCGCCGCTCATCCGGGTGAACGCGAGCAGCTCGCCGGCGCCCATCCGCAGCGTGGCGCCGATGATCTCGTTGACGTCCCCGCCGGAGCAGAACGCCCGCCCCTCGCCCCGCACCACCAGCACCCGGGCATCGCCCCGGTGAGGGAGCTGGGCCAGCAGGTCCCGCAGGTCCGCGTAGGCCTCGAAGGTGAGCGCGTTGAGCTTGCCCGGCCGGTCGAGCGTCACCGTCGCGACCTGGCCGGCGACCTCGAAGCGGAAATGCCGCCACTGCTGCGTCGGCGGAACCGATCCGCGGAACGGGCTCACGGGGACACCCTAGCCCGCACCGCCAGCGACCCACCTGCCATGGACCCGGCCCGCGGTAACCGGGACGAAACGGGCGTAGGCATGACGCAAAGTCGTGGGCAGTCGCGTGGTGTTGCGGTTCGTTGACTGCCGTCAGGCCCGATGAATACTGGTGTTACCCGCCACAGCGGGATGCTCGCGATGCTGCCCCAGCCACAGCAGGGGCTTGCCACAAGGGAGTGGTGCCGATGCAGCTCTCACCCTCCGCGCACACCGACACCTTCTGCCGGGACAACCTCCCGCCCGCCGGCCAGTGGCCGGAGCTGCGTTTCGATCTTCCCGGGCTCCGCTACCCGGAGCGGCTCAACTGCGCCGAGGCGCTGCTGGACGCCGCTGTGGCCCGCTTCGGCCCGGACCGCCCGTGCCTGCGCACCCCCACCGGGACCTGGACCTACGGGGACCTGCTCCGGCGGGCGAACCAGGCCGCGCACGTGTTCACCGCTGACTACGGCCTGGTCCCCGGGAACCGGGTGCTGCTGCGCGGCCCGAACAACCCCTGGCTGGTCGCCGCCTGGTTCGGCGTGCTCAAGGCCGGGGGAGTGGCGGTCACCACCATGCCGCTGCTGCGGGCCAGGGAGATCACCGCGCTGACCGGCCTCACCCGGCCCAGCCTCGCCGTGTGCGATCACCGGTTCGCCGGCGAGCTGGCGGCCGCCCAGCCCGCCCTGCCGGCCGTGCTCTACGGCGCCGGGGCCGGGGACGCGGCCGATGACCTGGCGGCCCGCTGCGCGGCCCGGAGCGGCAGCTTCCCGGCCGTGGCCACCGCGGCCGACGATGTCGCGCTGCTCGCCGCGACCTCCGGCACCACCGGCAAGCCCAAGGCGACCATGCACTTCCACCGGGACGTACTGGCCATCGACGACACCTTCGGCCGCCACGTGCTGGCGGCCGGGCCCGACGATGTCTTCGCCGGCACCCCGCCGCTGGGGTTCACCTTCGGGCTGGGCGGCCTGGTGGTATTCCCGCTGCGGGCGGGCGCGAGCACGCTGCTGCTGGAACGGGCATCGCCCGCCGAGCTCGCCGACGCGATCGCGGCGCACGGCGTGACCGCGCTTTTCACCGCCCCCACCATGTACCGGGCGCTGCTGGCCACCGGCAAGACGGAGATGCTGAACGGCCTTCGGCGGTGCGTGTCGGCTGGCGAGCACCTCCCGGCTGCGGTGTGGGAGGACTTCCACCGCGCGACCGGCGTCAAGATCATCGACGGCATCGGTGCCACCGAGATGCTGCACATCTTCATCTCCGCCGCGGGCGACGGCATCCGCCCCGGCTCGACGGGCGTGGCGGTGCCCGGCTACCAGGCGGCCGTGCTCGGCGAGGACGGCAGGCCGGTGCCGGACGGGACGCCCGGCCACCTTGCGGTCAAGGGGCCCACCGGCTGCCGCTACCTGGCCGACGAACGGCAGCGCAGCTACGTGGTGGACGGCTGGAACCTGACCGGGGACACCTACATCCGGGACGGCGACGGCTACTACTGGTACCAGGCACGCACCGACGACATGATCATCACCGCCGGCTACAACATCGCCGGGCCCGAGGTGGAGCAGGCCCTGCTCGGCCACCCGGACGTGCTGGAGGCGGCGGTGGTCGGCGCGCCGGACCCCGAGCGGGGGACGATCGTCAAGGCGTACGTGGTGCTGCGGGACGGCGCGGACGCCGGCCCGGCCAAGGCGGCCGACCTGCAGGCCTTCACCAAGCAGGTGATCGCGCCCTACAAGTACCCGCGAGCGGTCGAGTTCGTGGCCGCCCTGCCCCGGACCGAGAGCGGGAAGGTGCAGCGCTACCGGCTCCGGCAGGCCGCCGCCGGCCAGCACTGACCCGGGCGGGCCACGGCCGCGCGGCGCTGCCTTTCCGGGTGGCGGGCCGCCGGGGGACAATGGCCCATGGGTCGCGGGGACCCGGATCGGCGGGGGCACGAGGAGACGATCATGAGCAGCCCTGAGGCAACCTCTCCGGATGTGTGGATAGAGCCGGGCAGTGCACGGGGATACGCGCGCAACGCGCGGCTCCAGCAGGCTTTCGATGCGGCCGCGGAGCACCTGCGCCAGGTCGACGGCTACCCTGACTCGCCCGGACCCGGGCAGTCCAAAGAGCTGGTCGCCGACCTGGCGCTGGAAGGTGGCGGCGTCAAGGGCATCGGCCTGGCGGGCGCGGTGCTCGCCCTGAACGAGGCCGGGTACACCTTCCCCCGCGTCGCGGGCACCAGCGCCGGCGCCATCGCGGCCAGCCTGATCGCTGCCATCTCCAGGGCCGGTCGGCCGATGACGGATCTGCGCCGCTACCTGCTGCAGCTGGATTTCAGGAAGTTCATGCCGGAGGACCGAATCCACCGGCTCATCGGCAACCGGGGCGGGTTCACCGGCAAGGCCGCCGACGCGATCATCCTCAGCCGCCGGATGGGGCTGTACCCCGGCACGTACCTGGCGGAGTGGCTGCAGCCGGTCCTCACCGGGCTGGGCGTGCGGACCTTCGGCGACCTGAGGATCACGCCGGCCGATGACCCGGGCATGAGCCTGCCCGCCAGCAAGCAGTACCGGATGGTCGTGCACACCTCGGACATCACCCGCGGGGAGCTGGTGCAGCTCCCGTGGGACTACGGGTACTACGGGCTGCCCGCCGACGAGCAGGAGGTCGTCGGGGCGGTCCGCGCGTCCATGTCGATCCCGTTCTTCTTCGAGCCGGTCACGGTCCAGGCCAGGGAGGCCACCGTCGACGTGGCGACACCGGCCGGCCAGGTCATCCAGCAGCATTACGCCGCCGGGACCGTCACCTGGACCGACGGCGGGATGCTGAGGAACTTCCCGATCGGCGCCTTTGACCGCATCGACGGCGGCGCCCCGCGCTGGCCCACGATCGGGATCAAGCTGTCCTCGCTGCGGACGAGCTTCGGGACCACCAAGGCGAGCAGCACCGCGCTGAACGTGGCCTTCCGCGCCCTGCACACGATGATGAACGAGTGGGACCGCTACAACATCGAGGAGACCACCGCCGCGCGCACGATCTTCGTCAACAGCGCGGGCCTGGCGGCCACCCAGTTCGACCTGACGCAGCAGGACCAGGACAAGCTGTTCATCAACGGGGTGCGGGCGGCGACCCAGTTCATCATCGAGATGTCCCAGGCCGGCCGGGTGCCCCGGGACGCTGACCAGGCCAAGCAGTTCCTGCTCCACAAGAAGGCGGCCGGTCTCTCATCGTGACCGCGGATCGCTGGCGCGGCGGGCGGCCCGTCCTTCCGCCCGCGCGCAGCCGGGAGAGGTAGGGCCATGACGGTACCCGCGACAGACGTTCAGGCCACCCTGGCTGGCCGGCCCGCGCTGCTGGAAGACGCCTGCCAGCGGGCGCTCGCCTATCTCGGCGGGCTGGCCGGGCGGCCGGTGGCGCCGGGCGCGGAGGCGGTGGCCGCCCTGGGGCGGCTCGACTTCCCGCTGCCCGGGGCGGGCCTGGCCGCCACCGAGGTGCTCCAGCTGCTGGACGAGGCCGGCTCGCCCGCCACCATGGCGAGCGCTGGCCCGAGGTACTTCGGGTTCGTCACCGGCGGGACGCTGCCGGTCGCGCAGGCCGCTGCCTGGCTCGGCGCCGCGTGGGATCAGAACGCGGCCCTGACGGTGATGTCCCCGGCCGCCGCGCGGATCAACGCGGTGGCGCTGCGCTGGGTCGCCGAGCTGCTGGCCCTGCCGGCCGGGCTCGGCGGCGGCTTCGTGTCCGGCGCCACCATGGCGAACGCCACCTGCCTGGCCGCGGGCCGGGACGCGGTGCTGGCCGCCCGCGGCTGGGACGCCGCTGGCCAGGGCCTGGTCGGGGCGCCGCCGGTCACCGTGGTGGCCGGCGCCGAGGTGCACGCCGCCGTCCGCAAGGCGCTCGGGCTGATCGGCCTGGGCCGTGGCCGCGCCACGGTGCTGGCCGCCGACGGCCAGGGCCGGATCGACCCCTCCGCGCTGCCGCAGCTCAGCGGCCCGGCGCTGGTGTGCCTGCAGGCCGGCAACGTCAACAGCGGTGCCAGCGACCCGTTCGTGCCGCTGATCGCCTGGGCGCGGGAGCACGGCGCGTGGGTCCACGTGGACGGCGCGTTCGGGCTCTGGGCCGCGGCCTCGCCGGCCACCGCCGGGCAGGTGGCGGGCGTGGGCGAGGCCGACTCCTGGGCGACCGACGCCCACAAGTGGCTCAACACGACCTACGACTGCGGTATCGCCCTGGTCCGCGACCGCGCCGCCCTGCGGTCGTCGATGGAGGCGTCGGCCGCCTATCTGCCTGGTGAGGCGGACACCGAGGCCATGAACCTCACCCCGCAGTCCTCCCAGCGGGCCCGGGGCGCCGAGGTGTGGGCGGCGCTCGCCTTCCTCGGCCGCGACGGCGTCGCCGGCCTGGTCGACCGGACGTGCCGGCTGGCGCGGCGTTTCGCCGATGCGATGGCCGGGTCCGGCTACCAGGTGCTGAACGACGTGGTGCTGAACCAGGTGGTGGTGGCGTTCGGCGACGCGGCGCGCACCGACGCGGTCATCGCCGCGGTGCAGGACGACGGGACCTGCTGGTGCGGCCCGACCACCTGGCGTGGCCACCGGGCGATGCGGGTCAGTGTCAGCTGCTGGAACACCAGCGAGGACGACATCGACCGGAGCGCGGCCGCCGTCCGCGCCTGTGCCGGCCGCTAGGCCGGCGCCGGGCGCGGGCCGGCCTCCCGGCGCCGGCCTCACCCGGGTGGCCCGGCCAGGCGGCCGTCGCCGCGGCGGAGCCCGGCCGGCAGATAGGCCGCTCCCGGCCCGTAGGAGCGGGCGGCATCGTCAGGGTTGGAGATGGCGCATCGTTGCAGGGACAGGCAGCCGCAGCCGATGCACGAGTCGAGGCCGTCGCGCAGGGCGGTGAGCGCGGCGATCTGGTCGTCCAGGCGCCGCCGCCAGCCACGGGAGAGCCGGGACCAGTCGGCGCGGGTGGGCGTCCGCCCCGCGGGCAGCGAGGCGAGGGCGTCCGCCACCTCATCGAGGCTGAGCCCGACATTGCGCGCGGCGCGGATGAACGCCAGCCGCCGCAGCGCGCTGCGCGCGAAACGGCGCTGCCCGCCCGCGGTCCGGCTGGCCGGCACCAGGCCGAGCCTCTCGTAGTAGCGGATGGCCGATTCGGCGAAGCCGCTGCGGCGGGCTATCTCGCCGACCGTCAGCGGGTCGGTGGTGCGCATCCAGGCCCCTTGACTTGAAGTCAACTTCAACTACGAGTATGGCATGGAAGCCGACAGCCAGGAGGAGTCATGCCCAACGCCCTGATCACCGGCGCGTCCCGAGGGCTCGGCCGCGCGGCCGCCCGGGCGCTGGCCGAGCGTGGCTGGTCACTGATCGTGGACGCCCGGCGGGCGGCCGACCTCACCGGTGCCATGCGGGGGCTCGCGGATGTCACCGCGGTTCCCGGCGATGTGACCGACCCCGGCCACCGCGCACGCCTCGCGGAGGCGGTGGGCCGGGCCGGCCGGCTCGACGTGCTGGTGAACAACGCCAGCCGGCTAGGCCCCAGCCCGCAGCCGGCGCTCCGGGACTACCCGCTGGACGAGCTTGGCCGGGTCTACGACACCAACGTCGTCGCCCCGCTGGCCCTGATCCAGCTGCTCGGCGCCCCGCTCGCCGCCGCCGCGGGCGCGATCGTCAACGTCAGCTCGGACGCGGCGACCGAGGCCTACCCGGGGTGGGGCGGCTACGGTTCGGCAAAGGCGGCCCTCGACCAGCTCACCGCGGTGCTGGCCGCCGAGCAGCCGTCGCTGCGCTGGTACGCGTTCGACCCCGGTGACATGCGCACAGACATGCACCAGCAGGCCTTCCCCGGCGAGGACATCTCCGGCCGGCCGGAGCCGGAGACCGTCGTGCCGGCGCTGCTGCGGCTGCTCGGCGAGCGGCCGCCAAGCGGGCGTTACCGCGTGAGCGACCTCGCCGTGCCGGCGGTGGCCCCATGAGGCCCGCGGCGAGCCGGCCCCCGGAGGAACGCGGGCTGGCCAGGGACGGCGTCCGGCTGCTCGCCGCCACGCCGGACGGCATCGTCCACGCCCGGTTCGGCGACCTGCCCCGCTTCCTGTCAGCAGGCGACCTGCTGGTCGTCAACACCTCGGCCACCGTCGCCGCGGCCGTGGACGGCCTGCGCGGCGACGGCCGCCCCGTGCTGGTCCACTTCTCCAGCCCGCTCGAGGAGGGGACGCCGGGGGAGGCGGCGGCCGGGGCGGGATCGCTGGAGGAGGGGCCGCCTTGCGAGGCGGCCGGGGGAAGCATGGCCGGCGGGGCGGCGGCCGGGGGAGGACCGCCCGGCGAGGCGGTATGGCTGGTCGAGTTGCGGGAGGACGCCGCCGCCACCGGGCCAGTGACCGACGCGGTCCCCGGTGAGACCGTCACGCTCCCGGCCGGCGCATCGCTCACGCTGCTGCGCCGCTACCCCGGCCCCACGGCAACCCGGATCTGGGTGGCCGCGGTGGCGGCCGGCGGCGCGGTGAGCGCGTTCCTCGCCTGGCACGGCCGGCCGATCCGCTACTCCTACGCCGGCGACCCGTGGCCGCTCCCGGCCTACCAGACCGTGTTCGCCCGCACCCCCGGCAGCGCCGAGATGCCCAGCGCGGGCCGGCCGTTCACCGCTGGCCTGGTGACCGACCTCGTCGCGGCCGGTGTCGTCATCGCGCCGGTCACCCTGCACGCGGGCGTGGCATCGCTTGAAGCCGGCGAGCCGCCGCTGCCGGAACGGTTCAGCGTGCCGGAGCCGACCGCGCAGCTGGTAAACCTGACCCGCGCCGCGGGCCGCCGGGTGGTGGCCGTCGGCACGACCTGCACCCGGGCGCTGGAAAGCGCGGCCGGCCAGGGCGGCGCGGTGCGGGCCCGCCGCGGCTGGACCGACCTGGTGCTCGGCGCCGGCCACCCGGCGCGGGTCGTCACCGGCCTGGTCACCGGCTGGCATGATCCCGAGGCGTCACACCTCGCCCTGCTGGAGGCGGTCGCCGGGCCCGCGCTGGTGCACGCGGCCTACCAGGAGGCGGAACGGGCCGGCTACCTGTGGCACGAGTTCGGCGACAGCTGCCTGCTGCTGCCACCGGCCGGTGATCACCGGCTCTGATCCGTCTCTGGCCGCTGCCTACCAGTGCTGGGTGGTGGCGCCGGAGTTCCGGCGCACCGCCCCCACCATCTCGGGGCGCTCGAACACCGACTGGACGGCTATCCGGCCCGGCCCCCGCAGCGCCAGCCACACCGTCTTGGCCTGCCAGCGCGCCGAGCTGAACCAGTAGGCGCCACCGGGGTACTCGAAGTGGAGGTACATCCCGACCGTCTGGTCCTTCCAGATCAGCCCGCCCGGCTGGACCAGGATGTGCTCGCCCGGTGCCAGGTCGCGGATGAACGTGTTGCCCGGGCCGTGGAGCAGGAGCAGGCCGGGGCCTCCGGTGGCCGCGAAGCGGTCGATCGTCTGGCCGACCGGGTAGTGCGTCTCCTCGTCGTCCCCGCTCTTGGTGGTGAACCACACGCTCGAGTTGTGCCAGTCGTAGGCGACGTTGCCGGTGGCGACGAGGAAGCGGTGCTCGACCACGTCGATGGCCTGGCCCGGGTGGAGCGGCACGGCCAGGGTCTCACCGGGCGCGTCGGCGCTGAACGCGATGTGGCCCGGCCCCTGCGCCCGCATCATGATCAGCGGCAGCCCGGCCCGCATCCGCTTCCAGCCGCCCTTCATGGGCAGGTTGCCGAGGCGGACCTGGGGATCGGTGTGGAGCAGCGAGTGGTGGGAGAAGTAGACCCAGTCGTCGTCGTGCAGCCCCATCTCGGCCACGGGCACGTAGGCGCCGCTGATCTGGCAGGTGGAGCGGCTGAACCGGATGCGGGCCATGTCGCGGATCGGCGGCTGCTCGATCCAGCCGGAGTCGGAGACCTTCAGCCGGACGTCGACCGGTGCGCCGCAGTGCGGGCAGGTCCCGCTCCCGCCCTCGCTCGCGGTGCGGCAGTACGGGCAGGTGTAGGCGCCTTCGGCAGGTGGCATCGACATGTCATCCCCTACTCGGAGCCGTGGTGGACGTACATGGACTGGATGCCGACCCGGCCGGGGCCGGTCATCTCGGCCAGGTACATGCCCCGGCTCATCAGCCCGGTCTTGACGTTCTGCTGGACCGCGTTCATGGTCACCGACGAGTCCTTGTAGAGGAAGCCGCCCGGCTCGACCATGATCTTCTCGCCCGGCTGCAGCGTCTTCTGGAACACGTTGCCGTAGCCGTGCAGGAGCAGCAG
>DATIXO010000280.1:0-6179 GCA_035518495.1 Streptosporangiaceae bacterium | reverse complement strand
GAGCTGGCTTGCACCTCAGGCAGGCCCAGGACCGCATCGACCAGGCTGGCGTGGCTGCCCGGGGGCGTATGCCCCGATGAGGGGAGCAGCGATGCCCGGACGGTCCCTTCGGCCTGCCCCGCCGTGGTCACCTCGGCCGCGGCGACCGTCTGGTCACCGTCCTTGACTTCAACGTGACGAGACTTGCCAGGACTGGTCATGGCACTCTCCGGGAATTCAGGCCTGATCGGTCTGCACACGGCCATGCCCCGGACCGCGGGGACCAAACGGCTACCAGGCCACCGGACGGGAAGAGGCTGCACACCGTCGCCGAGATCGCGCACCGCACTACCGTGCACGACTACCTCAGCAGGGAGGGCTGACATGGCCGCCGGCCGCAGGACGGGACCCGGCACGCCGGGCAGGTCGCCCGCCGCGTGCTGCTGCGCCGGAACATCGCCGTCGATGCGGAGACCGCCCAGCTCGCCGCCGCCGCCGCCGTCCAGGCCGCGCTTCAGGCCAGCGCACCCTCCCGGCGGCCTCGCCGGCACCCGCGCGTTCCCGCCGGCAGCGAGCCGCTGTCCTGACCTAGCATCAGCCACCAAGCTCATTCCGGGCGCCCCGCCAGAGCCCGGAACGACGCCCTCAGCCGTTTCGCACCCGCAGCCGGTCAGGTCATCGGCCTGGCTGTCGTCTTCCTGGCCGCGGGTGGACACCCGCGCGTACCCGATCTTCGCCATCACGCGGACCCGGCCCGGCGGGCGCGCGTCGCGTCCGGCCGGCCGGGCCGGAGCTGCCCGCGCCGGTATCCGGCCGCGATGACGAGCCGATATGCTGGCATGATCCTGACTGTAGCGCAAACGATTAGTCGTGCCTAGTTTCCCGACACTGCTATGTGCCGGGCAGCGTCCTGCGCGGCGGCGATCGTCAGTGTCGGGCTAACAGTGGTCTTCCCTACACCGGAACGACCGGCAACCCAGCCAAGATCATCGTCGGCGCCGACTGCTGTCCTGATCTTCCCGCCAGTCGGGGTCGGAGGCGGTCGAAGGTACGCGGGGACAGGGAGTCGGTCCGGGGACTGCTTGACCGATAGGGCGCTGGCCATCGTGTCATCTGCCAGGACCATGGGACCAGGGCGGTGCCACGACCTAGGGACCACCTTTTGGCTGCTGTGTCATCTTGGGGTGTGCGGCGGGATCCGTCAAGCTGAGTGGGCGGGCCTCGTATCCTTGCGCGTCCCCGCGGCCCGAGCGCGGCAGCCTCCTTGAAGGGGAGCGGCGGCGAAGCCGCCTCCTTGTGGCGGGAGGATGGAAGACTTGCCACGTGCCTAGACGTACGTGGCTCGACAGCAAGATCGACGTGTTCCTGGAGGAGCTCGCTGCGTCCGGCATGCACCTTGATCGGCAACGTGCCGGTGAGCTGATCACCGGGCAGGTTCGTGCCGTAGCGACTCTGATGAGCGTCACCGAGGCAACGGCCTGCACCTATCTCGGCGACGAGATCGTCAAGGACATGGCCCGGCGGATGCTGTTCGAGGTCGCCAGCGAACGGCCCGGCGCCGACCTGATGGAGGTGCCACGGACCGTTGTGCTGCCGCTGGCCCTGGTGGGGATCGCCGTCGCGGCCCTGGCCGAGGCGATGCAGGTACGGGCGGCGAACGAGCCGCCCGATCACCTGGGGGACGTCATCACCACCTACGCCCAGACGCTGTCCGGGCTCGGGCAGATCACCGCCGGCGCCGCGCCGGAGCAGGGCGGCGACCCGGCAGGGATCCTGTTCCCGTCGGCGTTGCTGCGCCGTGCGGCCAGGTATATCAGCGGCGCCGCCGACCTGGCTGCGAACGGCGGCAAACTTCCGGACGGGGTTCCCGAGACGGCACGCGACCAGCTGGTCGCGACCCTGCGCCGAGATGCTGACGGACTGATCGCGATCACGGCCACCGGCTGACCAGCCACATCAGGGAACCCGGGCAGTTCCCAGAAGGTGCTCGCCCCGCTCAACGAGGAGTGCGTGACAGGCTTCTTACCGCCCGCACTAGCCGTTCCGTTGTTGCTCAAGCCCCGGAACCTGGGCTGGGGCGCTGGCGCTTGCGGTAGGAGTCGCCTTCGATGACGAGCTCGTGGCAGGTGGAGGTGAGCCGGTCGACGGCGGACTGGGCCAGCAGCTGGTCGTGCATGAGGCCGAGCCATTCATCCGGGGTCCTGTTTGAGGTGACGACGGTGGCGTTGTGGCGGTGCCGGGCGACGGTCAGCTCGTAGAAGTCGGTGGTGGCGGTCTCGTCCAGCGGCTGGAGTGCGAAATCGTCGATGATCAGCAGGTTCACGGCGGCCAGGCGGCGGTGCTCGGCTTCGGTGCTGTTGTCTAGCCGGGCGGCTTTGAGGCGCTTGAACAGGTGGCCGGCGCGGGCCATGTGGACGGTGAGGCGGCGGCGGACGGCGATGTGGCCCAGCGCGGTGGCCAGGTGGGTCTTGCCGACCCCGACGGGCCCCAGCACCAGGGCGCCGTGGGCGGCTTCGGCGAACCGCAGGCTGACCAGCTCGTTCCACAGCTGCTGGTCGTAGCGGACGGCGGCGGTGGCGTCCCAGGTGTCCAGCCGCATGTCCGGGTCGAGGCCGGCGGCGCGGGCGCGGCGGGCGGCCGAGCCGTTCTCCCGGCGGGTGACCTCGTCGGACAGCAGGAGCTCGAGGAAGTCGGCGTGCGGGAGTTTCTGCTGGCGGGCGAGGATGAGCCGGTCGGGGAGGGTGGCCAGGAGCTGGCCGAGCTTGAGGGTGCGCAGGTGCCGTTTGAGGTCGGGGCTGACCGGGTCGGCCAGGGTCATCGGGTGTCCTTTCATCGCTGGTTGGCCTGTGCTGGCGGGGCCGGTGCGCGGCCCGGGCGGGAGTGCCCGGGCCGTTGCGGGGCGGCCGCGGTAACCGCGGCGGGGCGTGGCGGCGGCTGGTGCCGTTGCCGCCCGCAGCCGCAGGCTGGTGCCCGGTGCCGTCGTCGGCTTGCGGGTGCTGCCCGCCGTTGCTGGCGGGCGCGGCTGGCCGGCTGGTGAAGATGTCGTGCAGCAGGCCGGTGAGGCGGTGCTGCTCGGCGCGCTCGCGGTCCAGGGCGGCCTGGTCGCGGGTGAGCTGGTCGCGCAGCGCGGCGATGGTGTCGTTCGCGGCGGCCAGCTGCGCGGCAGGGGCGGCGAGGGCGGCGTCGTGCCGCTGCTGGTCCTGCTCGCGGACGCGGGTGGCGTCAGCGCGGACTGCCTCGGCTGCGGCCAGGGCGGCGTCACGCTCGCCGCGGGCGACGGTGACGGCCTGTTCTGCTTCGGCGATCCGGGCTGCGGCAGCCCG
This sequence comes from Streptosporangiaceae bacterium, assembly GCA_035518495.1. Taxonomy (GTDB): domain Bacteria; phylum Actinomycetota; class Actinomycetes; order Streptosporangiales; family Streptosporangiaceae; genus UBA9676. The sequence continues at coordinate 2,877 of DATIXO010000280.1, read as the reverse complement.
GCGTTCGTCGTCCAGCGCGCGGCCGGCGTCACGTGCGAGTTCTTCGGCATGCTGGCGGGCGGCGGCCTCAGCTTCCATCGCGGTGATGGCCTGGGCTGCTGCGGCGCGGGCCTCAGCAGCGTCCAGCTCGGCGGCGTGCCGGGCGACCGCCTGGCTGGCGGTCTCGGCGCGGGCCTGCCCGACCTGGGCGGCGGCCTCGGCGCGCACGGCCTCAGCTTGCGCTTCGGCAGCCTCGGGGTCGCCGGCCGCGGCCAGCTGGCCGCCGAGGGCAGCGAGCTGGTCCAGGACGGCTGTCAGCTGCGCGCCCAGCCGGCTCATCGCGGCGAGCGCGTCGTCGCGGATGGCCCCGGCCCGGCTGATGGCCGCGGTGACCGGCCGGTCCTGGCCCGGCTGCCCGGCCAGCTGCTGGCGGTGCCGGAATGCGGTCATGGCGGTGTGCCGGACCAGCACCGCCGTGCCGTCCCCACGGTCTTCGGGGACCTCCTGCTCGCAGTAGCCGGGCCGGGGACCAGGGGCGGCCGGGTCCTTAACCCGGGCCGGGCTAGCGCATCCCGGGTACCGGCAGATGCCCGGCGAACCGGCTGCCTGCGTCCGGTCAGCGGTCCCGGTCTTGATCGCAGTCGTCATCGAAGCTGTCCTTCCTGCTGGCCGTGCCCGGGCACGGCGGAACGAGATGAAATAAGACGCAACGCGATGAAATGGATTGCCGTGAAATGAGATGAGCTGCCGGGGCGGCTGTCAGGCGCCGCTGGCGTCGTCGTGGCCGCCGGGCAGGACCTGCATGCGGACGCCGGTCGCGGTGGCGAACTCGCGCGGGTCGCGGGCGAACCGGGCCGCGGTGACCTTACTGGCGGCGTCGCCTGCCTGGCGGCTGCGTGCGGCGGCCTGCGCGGCCTGCTTGCCGGTGCCCTTCTCCACGATGGACTTGATCTTGGCGACGCTGATCACGTCGAGTTCCAGCGCGGCCGCGCACGCCTGCTCGACCGGGTCGCTGCCGTAGGTACGGGCCAGCCCGATCAGCGCGTAGACCGCGCGCATCCTCGTCCACGGCAGCGGGGTATCGAGGATCCGGGCGGCGTAGATCCCGATCGCCTCGCCTCTGGCGGCCGCCATCCTGGCCAGCTTGTCCACATCCCGGCGGGCGTAGACGTCGGTGCCGGGCGGGAAGTCCGCCGGGTCGGACGACCGGCCGCCCGCCGGCTGCTGCGGGTGGGTGCGGATCACCTGGCCGCGGTGGTAGATCTTCACCAGCGTCCCGTCCGCCCGCACCGTGACCTGCTGGCCCGCCAGCCGGTATGGCACCGAGTAAAACGCGTTCTGCGCCCGGACATGGAAATCGCGCTGCACCTTGGCCTCGCTCCACGCCGGCACCCGGTACGGCTGCTCCGGCGCGGGCAGCAGCGCCGGCGCCTCCACCTGCGCGAACACCTCCGCAGGCCGCTGCCGGGTGGTGCCGTGCACCCGCATCCCGGCCCGGATACGGCACCAGTCCTCCGCCCGGCGCTGCGCGTCGGCGAGGCCGGCGAACTGCTCCCCGGCGAAGAAGCTGACCTGGGCGAACTTCACGCCGTTTTCGACCCGCCCCTTATCCTGCGGCGACCGGACCCTGGCCGGGTCCACGACCAGGCCGCGGGCCTGCGCGTACTCCAGCCACTCCCGGTTCCACCGCGGCTCCAGCCGGTCCGCCTTATCCACCACCGGCTTGAGGTTGTCCGGCACGAGCACCGCGAACATGCCGCCAAAAAAGCTCCATGCCGCCTCACACCCGGCGATCACTGCGGCCGTCGTCTGCGAGAACGTCAGATACACGAAGCAGTACCGCGACAGCACTGCGGTGAACACCAGCGCGTGCAGCCTCCGCCGCCGGTCCCCGTCGCTGATCATCCCCAGGTAGCCGAAATCCAGCTGCACCTCCTCGCCCGGTTTCCCGTCGGCCACCGGCACCGTCACCTGCTGCCGCGACGAGGAGGAGTACCCGCACTCCCCGGCCGCGAACCGCGCCAGCGTCCGGTACGGCACCACCGTCCCCGAGCGTTCCAGCAGCTCGTGCATCTTCACCAGCGTCAGGCCGGCCTTCACCCACCCGGCGATCTCGGCCTGCCGCGGTACCAGCACCTCCCACGAGGCGCCGTGCCCGGCCGGGCGGGCCGGGCGCACCGCCCCGACCACCTGCCCCAGCAGCTCATCACTCAGCTGCGACTCATCCCCGCCACGGGCCAGGCCCGCCGCCTGCGCCGCCCTGATATACCGCGCAGCGGTCTTCACATCCACGCCCGCCCGCCTGGCCGCCGGGCGCTTACCCGCCCCGGCCAGCCACGCCCGCAGGACCTCCGTCACCTGTGTCACCAGAACCTCCCGGAACGCCATCCCCTGCCGTCTCTTCCAGTCCGAAATGAACCGGAGGATCACAGCAGGGTGGTCCATCAACTGGCAAACCAGGTGGTCCCATCCCCGTGGCAACAACCCTCAGCAGGTGGTCCCATGCTCATGGCAGACGACACGGCTGGCCCGGTTGATGCTGTGGCTCGGCATCGCCGCCACCATCGGCGCGAACATCGCCTTCGGGGCCAGGTACGGGCTGCTCGGGGCGCTGATCTCGGCCTGGCCCGCGGTGGCGTTCATCGGCTCGGTGGAGATCGCGACGCAGCAGATCAGGCGCGCCCGTGCGCCACGCGCGGGTACCAGCGGCCCGGTCGTGCCGCAGGTGCCGGGGGATGTGGAGCAGGCGGTCCGCGCGGCGTACGCCGCGTCGGTCGCGGCTGGGCAGCCGCTAAGCCAGCGGGCCATGGCCGAGCGTTTTGGCCTGTCCCGCCGCAAGGTGGGCCAGCTCGTCACCAGCGTCAGCGTCGAGGGCAACGGCCATGTGCTGGCCGGGAC
>DATIXO010000279.1:0-10677 GCA_035518495.1 Streptosporangiaceae bacterium | reverse complement strand
CCGCGGAGTACATGTTCGACCACAACATCTTCCAGGAGAACCTGGTCGGGGTGGACTTCTGCGCGAAGATGGTCGGCGAGACCAACCCGGGCGTGCTGGAGCAGGCCAACAACACCGAGGCGCCGCACGCCGCCGACCACGGCTACCGCACCATCGGCGACATCATGCGCTCCCTCAATCCCCTGGAAGGGGAGTTCTACCGGGAGGCGCTCCAGGTCAGCCGGTCCACGCGGGAGATGTTCTGCCTCATGGAGGGGCGGCACGTGCACCCCTCCACGCTGTACCCGGGCGGGGTCGGGACCACCGCGACGGTGCAGTTGTTCACCGACTACCTCACGCGGCTGATGCGTTATGTCGAGTTCATGAAGCGGGTCGTCCCGATGCACGACGACCTCTTCGATTTCTTCTACGAGGCATTGCCCGGCTACGAGGAGGTCGGGCGGCGGCGGGCCGACATGGTCTGCTGGGGCAGCCTCAATGACCCGGAGCACTGCGACTTCCGCTACGACCACATGACCGACTGGGGCCGGAAGATGTTCGTCAGCCCCGGCGTCATCCGGGACGGCAAGCTCCTCACCAACGACCTGGTCGAGATCAACCTCGGCATCCGGATCCTGCTCGGGTCCTCGTTCTACGAGGACTGGGAGGACCAGGAGATGTTCGTCACCCGGGACCCGCTGGGCAACCCGGTGGACCGCCGCCACCCGTGGAACCAGCACACGATCCCCCGGCCGGCCAAGCGGGACTTCGACAGCAAGTACAGCTGGGTCATGTCGCCGCGCTGGTTCGACGGGGAGAACCACCTGGCCGCCGACACCGGCGGCGGCCCCATCGCCCGGCTGTGGGCGACCGCGCTCGGCGGGCTCGTCGACATCGGCGGCTACGTCAAGTCCACCGGCCACAGCGTGCAGATCAACCTGCCCCGCACGGTGACCAGGCCCGAGGTCAGCTTCGAGTGGACGATCCCGACCGACAAGAACGGCGCGCCGCTGTCCAACGCCATCGAGCGCGACCGGGCCCGGACCTACTTCCAGGCCTACTGCGCCGCCGCTGCGCTGTACTTCGTGGAGAAGGCGCTCGCCGAGATCAGGGCCGGCCGCACCAAGACCTGGGAGCCGTTCACGGTGCCGGATGAGGCCAACAGCTGCGGGTTCACCGAGGCTGTGCGCGGCGTGCTGTCGCACCACATGGTCATCAGGGACGGGAAGATCGCCAACTACCACCCGTACCCGCCGACCCCGTGGAACGCCAGCGTCCGTGACTCCTTCGGGACGCCCGGCCCCTACGAGGACGCGGTGCAGAACACGCCGATCTTCGAGGAGAACCCGCCGGAGCGGTTCAAGGGGATCGACATCATGCGGGCGGTCCGCAGCTACGACCCGTGCCTGCCCTGCGGGGTGCACATGTACCTCGGCAACGGCAAGGTGCTGGAGAAGGTGCACTCGCCCATGACCGTCACCCTTGCCACCTGACCCGGCGGTGACACCACGGCACCTGACGGCCCGGCGGCACACCCGGCGGACAGGCCCCGGCAGCGGGGCGCCTCATAGGGAGAGGTGAGGCGGATGACCCGTGTCCGGCAGGCCGGGGAGCGGATCGAGGAGCTGCTCGCCACCCTGCGGTCCACCAGCGGCCGCGCGGCGGACGCCGCGGAGGAGCTGGTGCGGCTGCTGCTCGCCCTCTACGGCGACGGGTTCGGCCACATCATGGACGCGCTGGCCGCCGAGGGCGCGGCCGGGGACGCGGTCCGCGACCGGCTGCTCGCCGACCCGCTGGTGGAGAACCTGCTGCTGCTGCACGACCTGCATCCGCTCGACACCGACACCCGGATCCAGCGCGCGCTCGACCGCGTCCGGCCCTACCTCGGCTCGCACGCCGGCGGGGTGCAGTACCTCGGCGTCAGCCCGGACGGGGTGGCGCGGCTGCGGCTGGAGGGCAGCTGCCACGGCTGCCCGTCGTCCACGGTGACCGTGCAGCTGGCCATCGAGGGAGCGGTGCAGGACGCCGCGCCCGAGGTGACCGAGGTCGTGGTGGAGGGGATGACCGATCCACCCGGGCCGCAGCTGCTGCAGATCGGCCGCCGTCCCGGCATGGCGGCCAGCGGGCCGGACGGCGACGCCGTCGGCCCGCCCGGCGGGTCCCACCCACCCGGCTCGCCGGGCCCGCCGGGCACCCTGCCCACCGCCGGCCAGGGCGCCGCGCCCGCTGCGGCAGGTGATCCCGGCTGGGTCACCCTGCCCGCCGTCGGGCCGCCGGACGGGCGGCCCGCCGCGGCCGTGGCCGGCGGGATCCCGATCGTGGTCTGCTCGGTCCGCGGCACGCTCTACGCCTACTGCGACGCCTGTGCCGCGTGCGGCTCGTCCCTGGCCGGCGGGGCGCTGGCCGGCGAGCGGCTCAGCTGCCCGGGCTGCGGCGCGGGCTACGACGTGCGGTCGGCGGGCCGGGGCCTGGACGACCCGCAGCATCACCTGGACCCGCTCCCGCTGCTCACCGACAGCCAGGGGATCCGGGTCGCGATCCCGGCGGGCGCGGCGGCCGGAGGCGGGCCCGCCGCGCAGGCGGTTCCCCGGTGACCGGCCAGCCGGGCCTGCGCCGTTTCCTCCAGCCAGCCACGGGCAGGCCGCCCGTGGACACCGGCCCGGCCGTGGACACCGGCCCACCCGGCGCCGCCACGGCGGGAGCCGCGGCCGCTGGATCCGCGGCCACCGAACTTGCCGGGCCGGGCAGCCCCGCCGCTCCCCCCCGCGGCGTCATGGTGCCCGGCCCGGCTACCCGCCAGGCCAGCCCGCCAGGCCAGCCCTCCGGCCAGTCCGAGGAGGTCTGCGAGCTGTGCGCCGTCCCGGTCGGCCCGGTCCACGGCCACGTGGCGGACCTGGAGCGCTCCACCCTCACCTGCGCCTGCCGCGCCTGCTACCTGCTGTTCACCGACCCCGGCGCCGGGCGCGGCCGGTACCGCGCGGTGCCCGAGCGCTACCTGCGCGATGAGGCCAGGCCGCTGACCGCCGCCGAATGGGCCGAGCTCGACGTGCCCGTCGGGCTCGCGTTCTTCCTGCGCAGCTCCCGGCTCGGGCAGGTCTGCGGCTTCTACCCCAGCCCGGCCGGGGTCACCGAATGCACCCTCGACCTGGAGGCCTGGGCGCGGCTCGGTCAGGCCCACCCGCTGCTGCCCGCCACCGAGGACGATGTCGAGGCGGTGCTGGTGAACCGCACCGACGCCGGCGTCGAGTGCTTCCTGGTGCCGGTGGACGTGTGCTACGAGCTCGCCGGGCGGATGCGGCTGCTGTGGCAGGGTTTCGACGGCGGCGCCGAGGCGCGCCAGGCCATCGCCGACTTCCTCGGCTCCGTGCGGGCCCGCGCCCGCGAGCTCGCCCGGGAGCCCTGAGATGGCCGAACTGGTCTTCGACTGGACCGGCGCCCGGGCCGAGCGGTTCTCGGTGGTGCCCAGCCTCACCCTGGAACTGCGGCTCAGCGAGACCACCGGGCAGCGGGTGGACGCGATCGCGCTGCGCTGCCAGATCAGGATCGAGCCCCAGCGCCGCCGCTACAGCGAGGCCGAGGCGGCCCGGCTGCACGACCTGTTCGGGGACACCAGCCGGTGGGCGGACACGCTCAAGCCGCTCCAGTTCACCACGCTGGCGGTGATGGTGCCCGGGTTCAGCGGCAGCACCGCGCTGAACCTGCAGGTGCCGTTCACCTACGACCTGGAGATCGCCTCGACCCGGTACTTCGCCTCGCTCGACGAGGGGGTGGCGCCGCTGCTGCTGCTGTTCAGCGGGACCGTGTTCACCACCGTGGACGGCCGTCTCCAGGTGCAGCAGGTGCCGTGGAGCAAGGAGATCGCCTGTGGCCTGCCCGCCAAGGTGTGGCGGGAGGCGGTCGACGCCCATTTTCCCGACCGCGCCTGGGTCACGATGAGCCGCGGCACGCTCGACGAGCTGATCCGCTTCAAGTCGCGGCATGCCCTGCCCACCTGGGACGCCACGCTGCGGGCGCTGCTGGACCAGGCCGACCGGGAGGCCCCGTGACCAGCGCGGAATTCCTCGCCGACGCCCGCCGGGTCGCCGACGCGATCCTGTACGAGGGGTACCTGCTCTACCCCTACCGCAGCTCGGCCCGCAAGAACCAGTCCCGGTTCCAGTTCGGGGTGCTCATGCCCCCGGCCTACCGCGAGGTGGACGGCTGCGAGCCGTCCGCCAGCCGGACCGAGTGCCTGCTGGAATGCCCGCAGGACGCCACGGTCACCGTCATCGCCCGGTTCCTGCACCTGCAGCGGCGCCAGGTGGAGGCCGGTGACGGCGCGCAGGGCTTCCGCGCGGTGGATTCGCTCCAGGTGGACGGCGCCGAGGTGATCACCTGGGACGAAGCGGCAGAACGGGAACACCGGGCGGCCGTCCCGCTCGCGGCGCTGCTCGCCGGCGTGGTGGATGAGCCCATCGAGGTGCCGGGCAGCGAGAGCACCGAGCCGCTCACCGGCAGCGAGGGCCGGCCGGCCGGCCGGCTGGTCCGGCGGCATGCGCCGCTGACCGGGATGCTCCGCCTGTCGGCGCAGCGGCTGCCCGGGCCCTACGGCGCCCTGCGGCTGCGGGTGGAGATCGAGAACCGCACCGGCCCGGACGGCCCGCTGCGGCGCAGGGAGGACGGCCTGCGCCAGGCGCTGATCGCCGCGCACGCGCTGATCCACGTGCCCGGGGGCAGGTTCCTGTCGCTGACCGACCCCCCGGAGTGGGCCGCGCCGTACGCCGCCACGTGCGTCAACACCGCCACCTGGCCGGTCCTGGCCGGCCCGGAGGACTGCCGGGAAGTGGTGCTCAGCTCGCCGGTCATCCTCTATGACCACCCGCAGATCGCGGCCGAGAGCGCGGGCGAGCTGTTCGACTCGACCGAGATCGACGAGATCCTCACCCTGCGCACGCTCGCGCTGACCGACGAGGAGAAGCGGGAGGCCCGCGCCACCGACCCGCGCGCGGCCGACCTGCTCGACCGGCTCGACGACCTCCCGCCGGAGATGCTGGAGCGGATGCACGGCGCCATCCGCTACCTCGGCTCGCCCGGCGAGCCGCCCGCGGGCCAGCCGGGCACGGGCCAGCCGGGCATGGGCCAGCCGGGCATGGGCCAGCCGGGCATGGGCGTGCCGGGCATGGGCCAGCCGGGCGAGGGCGTGCCGGTGATGGGCCAGCCGGGCACGGGGACCGGCGGGTGGCAGCCCGGCCAGGCCCGGCAGGATCGTTCGGCGCCATGGTGGGATCCGGGATCGGACACCAGCGTCTCGCCGGAGACCGATCACATCCTGATCGAAGGGGTGCGGGTCGCCCGCGGCAGCCGGGTCCTGATGCGCCCGGGGACCCGCCGGGCGGACGCCCAGGACCTGTTCCTGGCCGGCCGCAGCGCCCTGGTGGAGGCGGTGCTGCACGACGTCGACGGCAACGTCCACCTCGCGCTCACCCCGGAGGACGACCCGGCCGCTGACCTGCAGCGCAGTCACGGCCGTTTCCTGTATTTCGCGCCCGACGAGGTCGAGCCGCTGGAGGTGCCGGCATGACCGGCGCCCGGTCGGCGCCCGCGTACCCGCCGCCCCTGGCATGTTCCTGGCCGCCGCCCGCAGCGGCGGAGGCCGTCCACCCATCCGCACCAGCTACAGGAGGAAGGCAATGATCGGCAAGCTGATCAAGGCAGCGGTCATCGCGGTGGTGCTGACCGCCATCATCCAGTCGCTCCCCGACATCAAGCGCTACCTCGAACTACGCGACATGTAGGCAGGCAGACATGGAAACGGTGATCGGGTTCATCGCCGGCTACCTGGTCGGCACCAGCCACGGGCGGGCCGGCCTGGCCAAGGTCCGCAGCTCGGTGGAGGCGATCAGGACGTCGCCGGAGCTGCGCCGCCTGGCCGCGGACGGCGCGGGCATCGCCGGGGCCGTCGCGAAGCAGGCGGCCAGCCGGGGCGTGGCCGGCGCCGTCGGCGACGTCGCCGGCCGGCTGATGGGCAGGCCAGCCAGCGAGCAGCCGCGCGCGGCCTGAGCCTGGTGTGGCGCAGGCCGCGCGCGGTGCCGGCGTCACCTCATCTGACGCGGAAATACATCGTTGGATGCCACCACGTGTTCGGGTAATGCCAGCCGACCCGGGTGCCCGCTGACGCCGCGCCGAACGTGCCGTGGGCAGTGACCAGCTCCACGTGGCCGCTGCCGTAGAACGCCAGGTCGCCGCGGTGCCGCTGGCTCGCCTTGATCCGGACCAGGTGCCAGCTGGCCAGCATCCCGTACGTGGTGCGGGGCAGCTTGATCCCCGCGTGCGCGAACGCCTTCATCACCAGGCCCGAGCAGTCGTAGCACGGGCCGGTGCCGCCCATGCAGTACCACTTCCCGGCCTGGCGCTCCGCCCACTGCAGCGCGACGACCCGTTTCGGCGTCGCGGCTGCCGAGGCCGGAGATGGTGCCAGCGGGGCGAGTACCAGCGCTGCGAGAACGGCGGCCAGCGCCGCCAGCAGGACCCGCATCGGCACTGACCGTGGCCTGGCCAGCGCGTGAGCCGTGCCAGATGCGACTGGCCCGGCCGCCGCCTGGGCAGCGGCCGGCAGCCCTATTGAGGCGGTCAGAGCGGTGGGTGTGGTGCCGGATGTGGCGGCCGTCACGGCGGCCGGCCTGGCGATTGCGGGGGTGATCTGAGTGGGTTTGCGGTTGCGAAGAGTCCTTGACCTTACGGAGGACAAAGCGAACCTTTGGTCGGGCGCGCGGGTGCGCGCTCGCTTCCGCCCGCGACATCTGCCGGCCGCCCGCGACGGGGCGCCAGGGCAGTAGCGCGCGTGACCGGCACGGGTCAGGGGGCCAGGCCGCCCGTAGGCGGCCATCACGCGCGCAGGGCGCTTCCCACCCACCCTGCACGGCAGGCGGGTTCGTGTTTGCCGAACCGTTGCAAAACGCCGGCCTGTCTCAAATAGACACTGCTCACTCGCCCCACCGGCCCGCCCAGCCCCATGCAGCGCAGGTGATCTGGCCGGCGGGTGCCCGCCGCGACTGATGGCTGGCGCCCCGCGGTACTGAGCGCCTGGTGCCCAGAATTTGACACGATGTGCCAGTGACCGGATACGTGATCGAGAAGGATGGCACGGCCGCCAGCGCGGACGGCCAGACGATCCAGCAGCTGCTGGACAAGGGCGAACTGATGTGGCTTGACCTCTACAAGCCGGACGCGGACGAGCTCGGCATGCTGGCCACCGTGTTTGGCATCCACCGCCTCGCCATCGAGGACGCGGCCAGCTTCGGGCAGCGCCCGAAGCTGGAGGACTACGACGATTTCACCCAGCTGGTCGCCTACGGCGTGGAGGATGCGGGCGCGTCCCTGGTGGAGGTCCACTTCCTCTACTCCGAGCGCTACCTGGTGACGGTCCGGCACGGCGACTGCGCCGCCTTCGCCGAGGGCCGCAGCCGGCTCATGCACCGGGCCAAGCCCGTGAACCGGCTGATCCTGCTGCACCACATCCTCGAGGAGCTGACCGACGGCTTCTTCCCAGTGCTGTCGTCGTTCGACGACCGCGTCGACCAGCTGCAGGACCAGATCTTCGCCAAGCCGACCGATGAGCAGCTGTCGGAGCTGTTCGACCGCAAGCGCTGGCTGATCGGCGTGCGGAAAGTGATCACACCGCAGCGTGACATGATCGCCTCGCTGGTCGCCGGCGTGAACGAGCTGCCCGGCATGACCCGGGAGATCGAGCGCTATTTCCGGGATCTGTACGACCACCTCATCCGGATCAGCGATCTCGTCGACAGCTACCGCGACCTGCTGACCGACTCGATGGACGCCTACCTGTCCACGGTGTCGAACCGGCTCAACGTGGTCATGAAACAGCTCGCCGTCATCGCCACGATCTTCCTGCCGCTGTCCTTCCTCACCGGCTTCTTCGGGCAGAACTTCGCCTGGATGGTGCGGCGCCTCGGCGGCCTGGGCCAGTTCCTGGTGCTCGGGCTGGGGACCGAGCTGGCCGTGGTGGTGGCCATGCTGGTCATGTTCCGCCGCCGCGGCTGGCTGTAGGGGCATGCGGCGGGCGCCGGGCCGGCGATGAAGCGCTCCTGGCAGGGGGGCGCCCGCGACGGCCTGCTGGTCCTGCTCACCCTCACCACCGGCGCCGTGGACGCGTCCTGCTTCCTGCACCTGGGCAACGTGTTCAGCAGCGTCATCACCGGGAACCTGGTGCTGCTCGGGGTGGCGGTAGCGACCCAGTCCGGGTCGCTGGCCATCCACAGCGGGACGGCGCTGGCGGGGTACGCGGCCGGGGTGCTCATCGGGGCGCCGATCGCGACCAGGCGGGGCAGCGGGGGTGAGACCTGGCCGCCCAGCGTGACCGCCACCCTGGTGGCCGAGTTCTGCGTGCTGGCCGGGTTCTCGGTCGGCTGGGAGCTGACCGGCGGCAGTCCCGGCGGCACGGCCCGGCTGCTGCTGATCGCCGGGCTGGCGATGGCTATGGGGATCCAGAGTGCCGCCGTCCGTGAGCTGGGCGGGATGTCCACCACCTACCTGACCGGGACCCTGACCGCGGTGATCGCCGAGCTGGCGACCCGCGACCGGAAGCCGGGCCTCGCCCGCAGCGTGGGGGTGCTCGTCGCCATCGTGTCGGGAGCGGTCGCGGGCGGCCTGGTCGCTGGGCACGCCCCCGCGTGGCTGCCCGCCGTCATCCTGGCGCCGCTGGCGGGGGTGGTGATCGCCTCGGTCACGCTGGAGGCGGTCAAGCCAGCCTCCGGCCCGCGCCGCGATCGGTAGCCGCCGGTGCCCGGCCAGGCCGCTCACAAGCAGGGGTTGGCTGAGGCGGCAGCGCCGGCGCTGCGCATCAGCCGATGACGGGTTCGCCTCGGTGGCGCGCAGGGTGGCCAGTTTGGGCCGGGCGGTAGACAGCCGAACTCTACCTAGGTAGAGTGCCCTGCCGTGACGGATGGTTCCAGGTTCTCGGTACAGACGCTGTCGGTTCTTGCGGCGCTGTGCGCTGAACCGGCCGGGTGGCGGCATGGATATGCGATCGCCAAGGAAACCGGGCTGCGGTCGGGCACGTTGTATCCGATCCTGATCCGGCTCGCCGAGCGGGGTCTGGTCGAGGCGTGCTGGGAGGAGGAGCAGCCCGCCGGGCGGCCACGGCGGCACCTGTACCGGCTGACCCCCGACGGCCTGGCCCGGGCACAGGCCGCGCTGGCCGAACGGGCGCCGCGGCCGCGCGGCCACGCGGCCACGGCGGGTGGGCGCCGGGCGGCGCCGGAGGGGGCGTGATGGATCGGTTCACGGCGGCGCTGGCCGGGCTACTGGGGCGCTCGGCCGGGCTGCTTCCGGTGGCCCGCCGCGAGTGGGCGGAGGCCGTGCTGGCCGAGGCGGGTGAGGTTCCGGCCGGGACGCGACGGGTGGCCTGGCTGTGTGGCGGGCTGTGGCTGGTAATACGGGAGGCCGGGATGGGGCGGGTCATACGGGTACTGGCGTTCGCCGCCGCGGCGGTGGGATTGGTGTTGATCGGCTGGCCGGGTCCGTCGTCGAACTCGGCGACCCCGCTCAACCGGGTATATGTGACTGGCACGGTGGTGCTGCTGGCCGCGCTGCCGTGGGCGGTCCGCCGCTACGTCGGGCCGGTGCGCAGCGGCTGGGCGCCGCGTGCGGCGCGGGTGGGCGGTTACGCGCTGGTGCTCGCGCTGATCGCCGCCAAGGCTGTGAAGGACCGCAACGGCAGCAAGCTCGGCGCCTACTTCGTGATCGTTCCCGGCGAGTGGGCCCTTGAGATCGTGCTGCTGCTGGTCATCGTCGGCTACGTGGCCGGGCTGTTCATCCTGACCACCGAGCGCGTGCGGCTCACCCGCTGGGGCCTGCCGGCCGGGATCGGGTTCGGCATGGTCACCGGCGGGGTGCTGTACGCGCTCGGACCCCTCGGCCCGGGCGCGGGGCACCATGGCTCGTCGCTGAAGTGGTGGGGACTGGCCGCGCTGGCGCTGCCGGTGGCGACCGGTTTGCTGGTGGGGCGGCTGGCCGCCCGGGACGCGCGGCCAGCGGTCCTGACGCCCGGGCAGGGTGCCCGGCAGGGCTGCCTGGCCGGGGCTTGCGCGACAGCGACGGCTGCCCTGCTGGTGGCGATGCTCACCTCGGTCACGATCGCGCTGTTCCCGCACCAGGTGCCGCTCGAGGGCACGGCGGCGGCCGGCGGCGGGCCCGACGCCGCGTACATCGCCGGGGGCGGGTGCGAAACCTGCGACCCGAACAATACGGTGATCCCACCAGGCCTGCGGCACGAGTACTGGGTGGAGATCAGCGTCGGCCAAGCGGGCATGGGACCCCTTGCCTTTCTCCTGATCGCGCCGTTCATCGGCGCCGGGCTCGGCGCCTTCGCCGGGGGATTCGCCGGCAGATCGCGCGGCACCAGCGGCCGTGGCGCCGGCGGCCCTGACGCCTTGTCACCGCCCGCGCTGTCTCAGCCGTCCGGCCAGCTCGGGGCATCCACGCCGGCCGCGAGCAAGTGACCGGCTGACCTCCGCCAGCACCCGGGGGCTCGGGACATGCCTAGGGCCGCGGCTGTTCCTCCGTGGACCGCCGGTGGGTGAACAGGGCGGTGATGGCGAGTGCGGCGGCGGGGGGCAAGGTGATGAGGGCGGGGAGCTGGTAGCGCCAGCTGAATTCGAAGGCGTCGGAGATGAGCAGGATGGCGGCGCCGGTGGTGAA